>DAPR01000060.1:0-1469 GCA_002502605.1 Euryarchaeota archaeon UBA258 | reverse complement strand
CCAAGTGAAAGAGGAAGCCTCCTTAGGGGACTCTCAAGGGCTAAATCCATCGATTCAGGAGCATGGAATATTGTCCATACATATTCAGGAACCCTCGAAGGGCGACTTGCGGGAATGCTTGTTGGAACAGGTGCTGAAATCGCTCTGGTCAGCAGGTTTAGGGATGGCCAAACACGCTTAACCGCCCGTGCACCACGATCGAGCACCCAGCAAGGTATTCATCTCGGTCACCTGATGTCGGCTGTTGCTGAACGAATTGGTGGTGAGGGTGGAGGCCACGATGGTGCAGCAGGATGGTCTGGCAAAACAGACCGCATCGCCGCAGAATCTGCCTTCATCGCACAAGTGGCCATCGCTAAACGCATGGAGGAAGAAGAATGACTGAAATCAATATGCCAAAGGCCCCTGGTTTCTTTATCTCAAAATGGAGAGAAGAAGGTCCCGTGGACATTGCTGCACTCACGGAATGGCGCGATGAAATGAATTGGAGCAAATGGCTTCCATTGGCAGAGGCTGCTTTGTTTTTGGATGCTGCGGAACTCTTAGCAGTCATAACACCAGAACTTTCGCCTGCAGAAGAAGCCACATTGAACCTTGTTCGACGAAGAATGCTCGGCGATCACCGCCTCGAAGGCGCCATCAATGAGGCACTGGAAATTGCCAGGGCAAAACAAACGCGTGATCTCGCCCTTGAGGGGCGCTTGCGCATGGAACGTGGCCTTACCCGCTACGAAATGGGGGATTCAGAAGGAGCGTCAGAGGACCTCACTTGGGCAGAAACTCGGCTGAGTTCGGTGGCGAAGGCAAGCCGAGACCATGACCTCTCCCTGATCAACAAAGCCGCTTTCCATATGGCAGCTGGCGAGCCACTCATGGCGCTGACAACCTATGCTGAAATTCCACGCGATGGAAGTCATGCACACGAGACCATCGCCATATCTCGACTCGGTGCCAGTCGTATTCGAGCAGGACTTGGCCACATGTTTGACGCAGCAAGGCACGCATGGAACGCTCACACGCACGCCATCTTGGCTCATCAAACGAATATGGCGGTTGAGGCTGGTGCTTTATTCCTCGACTTTTCAAGCGATTGCATCGATGAGAATGCTGAACGGATGAATGTGCAAGTGCAGGAGGCAAAACCACGCAGTGCCGAAGATGAGGAACCAGTGCTCATGGTTCATCCAGAAGACATCAATGGTGTCTTTGATTGGTGTTGTTCACAACTCCCAGAATCAACCTCTGGTGAGGATCGACCGGACTTACGTGCCATGTTGACGCTTTCTCAACGGCTTGGAAGGATGGAAACGTTCGAATCCTTGCTCAACAACCCTGATGACATTGAAGATTCAATGCTTGCTGCTGTCGCCCAAACTTGTGTTGAGGATGAAGAACTCAAAGCCGCATGGGGCGTACGATTGGCAACACTGACCATGCTCTGAATCGGTACCCCTGCGATTACCGGTGAG
>DAPR01000023.1:11122-32865 GCA_002502605.1 Euryarchaeota archaeon UBA258 | reverse complement strand
GGTTGCAATCCTCCGAGAGAACTGGTCTTAAACGCTGTGAGTTCCCACATGTCACTTGAGTTGTTTGAGGCTGCAATAAATTGGACTTGGTGCATGCCAAAGGTGCCTTCATGACCAACAAGATCGAGGCTGTAAGGCAGGGTGATGTTGGTCCAGAGCATATTTCCTGGCGTTCGAATTTGGGCCTGTGCAAGGGACATGGTTGCGTCGATGGTGATTTCTGAAAGCGCTGCTGAAGGCGTGAACCATGGCGAAGTGAAGGAATCATTCACTTCACCGACATAAACGTCCATGCCTTCTATGAAATTCACGCCGCCAGTTTCACTGATCCAACCGTCGAAAGCGGCGCTGTGTGTTGAATCGACCGAGTAATGCCCATCACCGCTGATGGAATACACCGTCGCCATTTCTCCGCTTGGTGATGGTTTGAGCAGCAACTGCACTTGCAGCGAAGTGTATGTTTGCCAATCCAATGCGTTGACAGGAATCACGCGATCGTTGCTGCCTGACATACCATCGATTGGCTCGCCGGTTGATGCGTCAAGCACCGTCCAATTGAGGTGAGCACCCGCAGGAACTTCTGCGTTGATGTAGAGAGGCGCCCATGGTCCGCCGTTCACCCGCTGATGATCGCTCTGAGAGAATCCAATTGTGGGGCTTGTCCAATCTGCTGAAGGGGGCAATGCAAGGTGGACGTCATCGATGAACCAAAAATCACAGCATGTACCTGAACCGCGAACTTGCTCAAACCTGATTTGGGTGTTTGCATGGAGTGCTGCAGCAGGCAAGGTACCCATCCATTGAGTTGGCGCGCCACCAGAGGTCGCTCCTGACCATGTGTTGAGCGTGGTCCAAGAACCGGATGTGGTTTTGTATTGCACCTTGAGATCTTCTCCGCTGTCAGCTTCTTCGCCGCAACTTGAGGAACCTTGCCGGATCCATGCGTGAAGTGGAATCGTGTTCAATCCAGCGAGATTGACAATCGGTGAGGTGGCGTGTTCTGGCGTGGACTGGGCTTGAGTTTTGATCGAACCTCCGGCGCTGCCGTTGTACCCACATCCAGTTGCACCCGAACCAGCACCGGTACCCGTGTATCGGCCAACATAGGTCGAGGCTGAAACCGTCCATCCTTGGAGACCTGAATTGAAGTCCCAAAGGGTCCCTCCTCCGTCCCCGGTCAGGTAACCGTCGGAACCGAACGTGCCGTTGTGGGTCGCTGTTGATGCGGACCACGCCGTATTGTCATTCCAAACGAAGCCTGTCTGTGTGGGTTGAACAGCGGGTTGCATTTCGAGATGGATGCTCGTCACGGGAGCATCGCTTGGCACGTCCACTGTGAATGAGGTCGAAGCGAGGTTGTTACCAGGGAGCAGGAATGAAGCGTTTTCACCCGCCATAGCGGATGCCACATTCATTTCTTCGAGAACCGGTGTTGGTGCCGATGCTGGATGGTCGAGCATCATGGTGTTCAATGGACCACCAAGGACCATCAACAGGCCGAGAAACAACGCAGTTTTCAGCCCCGAGGCACCCGCCATGCTTCTGCCTATGCGTTCAAGAACTTCAAACATACCCCAACAGATTTCGGAAAATGCTGAGTAGAAAGGTGATTTTGCAAAGAACTTCAGCAGAGAAATGTATCTTTTCTGATGCGAGAAGAAGGGTGAGGTTCAAGACAATACCGCCGCTCGGCGAAGCATGGCTCAACCCCAGGCTGCTGGCGAACTCGACGCAGTTGCACTTGAGACGGCTCTGCTCGAGGCTTGGAAACAAGAAAACGCCTTCCAAGCCTCCATTGATACACGAAGCAACGGTGCTCCTTTCATTTTCCTTGAAGGGCCTCCTACGGCGAACGGCAAACCAGGAATTCACCACGTTGTTGCCAGAGCCTACAAGGATCTCGTGTGCCGATGGAAGACGATGGAAGGATTCCAAGTGCAACGCAAAGGTGGTTGGGACACACACGGTTTGCCTGTCGAAATCGAAGTGCAGAAGCGAATGGATTTGATGTCAAACGAGGCCATTGAAGCCTTCGGAATGGACAACTTCAACCAAGCGTGCAGAGAATCTGTATGGACCTATGAATCGGCATGGAGGGAAATGACTGAGCGAATGGCCTACTGGGTCGATTTGGACAACCCGTACGTCACCCTCGACAACAATTATGTCGAATCATGCTGGTGGGCATTGAAGCAAATGTTCGACAAAGGACTGCTGTACAGAGGCCACAAAGTGTTGCCTTATTGCCCACAAACGGGCACCTCGTATTCCAGCCACGAAGTGGCACTGGGCTACAAAGAAGTCGAAGAACCATCGGTGTATGTCAAATTCAAACTCGTCGACGAGGATGCAAGCATCCTCGCCTGGACCACCACCCCTTGGACCCTTCCCGGCAACGTAGGTTTGGCGGTTGGGCCTGAAGTCACCTATGTTCGCGCTCGTGTGACCGAACAAGCCGAAAATTGGACCGGTGCAGGAGGCGCAGAGGTCGGCGAGGTGGTGATCTTGGCAAAGGATTTGATGAAGGAAGTCCTTCGTCACAACGTCGAAATTATCGAAGAAATTCAAGGGAAATCACTGGTCGGCATGGCCTATGAACCGTTGTTCCCAGATGCAGTACCTCGCAATGATTCCACAACCGCATGGACCGTATTGGAAGCCGACTGGGTGACCACAACCGACGGAACCGGTGTCGTTCACACCGCCGTCATGTATGGTGAAGACGATTACAACCTTGGTATGGCAGCGGGACTGCCTGCCCATCACACCGTGGGTATGGATGGAGCCTTCATTGAAGGCACCCATCCTCAACTCGACGGGCGTTACGTCAAGGATTGCGATCAAACCGTGATCGATTTGCTCTCAGCACAAGGTGGAAGCAATGGCAAAGGACCCTCAAGTGGGCTTCTGTACAGAGAAAAAGCCTACCTCCACGACTACCCTCACTGCTGGCGAACCGACCACCCGTTGTTGTATTACGCCATGGATTCATGGTTTGTGCGGATGACTGCGGTCAAGGAGCGGCTGTTAGAATTCAACGATGGCGTTGAATGGGCTCCTGATTGGGTCGGTGAAGGCCGATTCGGTGAGTGGTTGCGCAACGTCAAGGATTGGGCTATTTCTCGTGAGCGCTACTGGGGTACTCCACTCCCTGTATGGCGCGGAGAAAACGGCGAAATGAAGTGCGTTGGTTCAATTGCTGAGTTGCAATCTGAAGTGGCAAAAGCAGTCGCTGCTGGCATCGAAAATCCACCTTGCCCTGATGATGTCGATTTGCATCGACCTGTCGTTGATGCATTCACCCTTGTCGATGAACAAGGAAAACCAATGCACAGAGAACCCTTTGTGATGGATTGCTGGTTCGACTCTGGATGCGCTCCATTCGCCCAATGGCACCACCCCTTCGATGGCGGAGAGACCTTCGAGGCATCTTCCCCTGTGGATTACATCTGTGAAGGCGTCGACCAGACGCGAGGGTGGTTCTACACGCTCTTGGCCGTGTCCACGGCCGTGTTTGACAAACCCGCCTACAAGCGATGCTTGAGCCTCGGATTGATCCTCGATGCTGAAGGCAAGAAAATGTCAAAATCAAAAGGGAACATCGTCGACCCTTGGGACCATTTCAACCGAGAAGGTGCGGATGCAACCCGGTGGTACATGGTCACCGCAGGAGCACCATGGAACCCTCTAAAATTTGATTCAAACGGAGTTCGAGAAACCTATGCGAAGATGTTCTTAACGCTGTGGAACATCTACAAGTTCCATGCAGATTACGCTGCTTTGGACGGGTTTGACCCTGAACACAACCCAGTGCCAGTGGAACAACGACCGACCTTGGATCGATGGATTCTCTCCCGCTTGGCCTCAACAGCAACGAATTACCATGCGGATTTTGTTGGATGGAATTTCCACAAGGCTTGCCGAGATTTAGAGGAGTTTGTCGTGAACGACTTGTCAAACTGGTACGTACGTCGCAGCCGCCGACGGCTTTGGGATGATGCAGAATCGACCGATAAACTCGCCTGCCAACACACCCTTCACGAAGTGCTGACCACCGTGTGCAAACTGATGGCACCTGTGAGTCCATTCATGGTTGACATCATCCACCGAAACCTCACTGGCGAAACTGTCCATCAGGCTTCATGGCCGTTAGGAGTCCCTGGTACCCTCGAAGGTGCAACCGCCGATTCATGGGACCTTGATGCCGCTGCCGCTACAGCAGATTTACCACCTCAAGACCTTGATCTTGAAGCCTCAATGGCGCTTGTTCGTGAGCTGGCAGAAGTCGGTCGCCGCATCCGTGTTGATGCTGGTCGCCGTCAGCGATTACCATGCGCCCAAGGATGGATTGTCGCCGGACCTGATCTGGCTGACTTCCACGACATTCTTGCTGAGGAATTGAACGTTGAAGCCATTGAAGTGGAACAAGACTTGGACCGCTTCCAACGCATTGAGTTGGCGCCAAACTTCAGAGCGCTTGCACCCAAGGCAAGGGCAAACGTCAACGCTGTGGCCAATGAAATCAAAGCCAGCCAAGACCCAGAGGCTCTTCTCGCTGCTATTGAGGCAGGAACTTGCGAAATCATGGGCATTCAAATTGAGATGTCAGATGTCGAACTGAAGCGAGCTGAGCGGGAAGGGTTTGCTGCATCCACCGTTCAAATCGGGCAAGGCGATGAGGCCAGCCACATCAGCCTCGTCTTGGACATGAACGATACTCCAGCACTTCTCTCCAAGGGATTGGCTCGGGACATCACCCGTCGAATTCAAGCAAAGCGGAAAACCCTCAATATGGAAATTGAAGCGACCATTGACCTTGAAATTTGGATGAAAGACGCCCCAGAATTGTTCGATGAGGACCAACAATGGATTGTCAACGAGACACGGTGTGCTGCGGCCGCTTTCCACCCAACCGATGTGCAAGCACCAGCCGATGCAGATTCGTTCGAAGTTGATGGAATCACCGTTTGGTTTGCGGTCTCGTAGGGGCGAACTCCAGATGAGAATCGTCTCGTTGGTCCCAAGCCTCACATTGACGTTGTTTGAATTGGGCTGCACCGTCGAAGAAATCGTCGGGCGCACACCTTGGTGCATTCATCCGAAAGATGCCGTTGAACATGTTCAAGTCGTAGGTGGGACAAAAACTCCCAATGTCAAGAAGATCATGGCGCTGGAGCCTGCACTTGTGGTGCTTGATCGAGAAGAAAACCCAAAAAGCATCCACGATGAATTGGTTGCAGCAGGCATCAATGTGTTCGTTTCATCCGTCGAACATCCCTCAGAGGTCCCCGAAATGTTGCGGCAACTCGGTAAGGCAATCGAGCGCCAAGAGGCCGCTGAAGAATGGGCATCCTCCATCGAATCCAAGTTGCAATCGATGAAACTCAACCCACTTCAAAGCGCGAGGGTGGCCCCCATGATTTGGCATGAACCGTTGATGTCGGTTGGCCCGGAGAAGTACGCTGGAGGTTTGCTCACTGCCCTCGGGTTAGAGGTGCCGGCGTTGGTTGAGGGTGGAAATGGATACCCCGTCGTCACGCCAGAGGCCTTAATCGAACACAATGTGGAGTGGTTGCTTCTCTCAAGTGAACCACACGATTTCGCCCTTGAAGAGGGCGAAGCAATCGCAGAAGAAATACGCAAGTTAGGCGGCCAAGTTGTGCGTTCGACATGCATTGACGGGGAAGCTTTGACTTGGTTCGGCACAGCCACACTTGCAGGATTGGAAACGCTCCATAAAACCTTGAACGAAGCCTCGTGAATCAGGGACTTGGCGAAGCGACGCCTTCAAATTGAACCACAATGACCACCCTCCATGCGTCGAGCGGTCCTGAGTGTTCTGCTGATGTCCTCAATGGTCCTTGCAGGCTGCTTTGGTGGTGGGGAAACCATTGTCAATGAGGCCAATGAAGAGCCAATCTGGACCACATACGCACTCATTGATTCCGCTCCTCACGAAGATGCGAGGATGTTCATGACCGTGGATTTGGCAACCAACCAAACCACGAACACATCATGGGCGGTCTTTGACAAATCAAAGGGTGGCAATTGCTGCGAGCATTACATCGCCACTTCAATCGAGGGGCAGATCCTCAACATTGGTGGAGAGTACCCCGTTTACTCGATGGACAGGGCCCACACTTGGGACACCTACATCCCGGGATTCATCCCTGATTCACAATGCCGAACCTTCGTGCCAACCAACGAAGGACAAGAGGGGTTGGGTGAAGGAAGCATCGTCCAAGCCACGAATGGTGACATCATCTCAATGTCCTGGTTCCCATACGTCGGTGGAGATTTGAAACTCGACAAATTCTACGCCATCCTTTACGACGAATCGGAAGATGAGTGGAGTTGGTGTTACAACCGAATCACTGAGCCGTTCTACGATCGCTCGTGGCAAGTCGAAGTCATTGGGCCAGTCAGTTCATCGCTCGGTAATGGTGAATGGGCAAGCATTGTGGTCTCTAATTTCTGGCACCAAACTCAAAACGCAGGTGGACAAATCAGCGTTGATGGACTCAATTACTACCCCTTCCAATTCCCTGGCCGAGATGGTGGAGAGCCTGCAATTGAACTGGATTTGGATTTCACCTCAGCGGACCTGCCCGCCTACTGGGACGTCAATAAGCCGCACAAGGAAATGAGGGCGTTCCCGGTGCCAAGCGGTGGACTGCTGTTCCCGAGTTACTTCGACAACGGGAACGCTGCCTTCATGGACACCTCGCTTTCATGGAACGAACTTGCCGTCCAATTCCCATCCGAATATTGCCAGATTGACCGCTCTGGCGCTCTTCACTGTGTGTCCAACAGCGGCACTACATTCACCCATTACATGTCGCTTGATGGTGCACAAACTTGGACCAACCAATCCTACGAAATGGGAGCCATGGCAACACAAATTGAAGAATGGGAATTTCAAGCCAACGGGGAATTGGACCTGTTTATTCTCAATGTTCGCTATCAAAGCAGCGAAGGACCAGACGTGGACACTGTGTTCCACGTGCGAGGGTACAGCGAAAGTCTGGCTCCAGACACCATGACCTACATCGGCCAAGGGGACCTTGACTCTACATCCGGTGCAGGCAATGATATTCGCTTCGACTTTGCTTCTCTGGCCATCCTGAACGACGGTGGGGTGGTTGTTGCTTACCATGACTCAACTGACCCAGACCCTTTGTTTGCCGTCGAATTGGAACTGCCTGAAGCCTGAGGGCGAGCACAGAACACATCGATTTAACCGTCGAATTACACTTTTTGAGCAATATCCTCAAAAGCCCTTGACAATCGATGAAGGGCATGGTTCTGAGTGCATTGCCCGGCGTAGGAGAACGATTGGCCAAGAAAATCACCGATCATTTTGGTGATGAGCAATTGGCCCTAGCCTCATTGCGTTGCGGGGATATTGCAAGGGTTGCTGAAATTGATGGTGTGTCTCCGAAGCGCGCCCTTTCCTTGGCTCGAATGGTGGCAGGAGATTCTGGTTCATTCCTCGCCACGAAAGAGGCGGAACGGTTGCACAAAGAAATCCTCAACCACATTCAAGGCTATGCTTCTGCACCTGCAACCCGACAGCGCATGCAATTGCTTATGCCAGTTCAAGACCCCACGAAGCGAAGAGAAATGTCAACCTCAGCGATGTCGTTTGCCGCAAAGGACCCTGAACGCATGGAAGCCTTATCGTCCATTTTGAAGGGTCTAGGTCAAACAAGACACAGCAGTGAGCGCTACGAACGAGTCGTGGTCAGCACCCGTCCAATGGACCACCTCAAGAAATCATGCCGTGTCATTCAACCAGGTGAGGGAGAGACTTGGAAAGATTACACGGTGTTCAAACTCGTCACATGGATCGGAAGTGGAGCTCCTTCAGATGCACCGGACGGCTGGGTTGTTCTCAGTGCGAACCCTGCCGCTGAAATGGTGATCCCTGAACGAACCATCGACTGGTTCCGTACCAATCAACGTCCGCTTTCAGCCCTTGTCGCCCTTGTCGAAGACGCTCGAAAGGGTCACGATGGACATGAGTTTCTTGCAGAGATTCATCAAACCGTTGCAGGTTTGGAAAAGTTGCCTGAATGGCTTGGAAACATCGATGAGCAAGGTGACCTCGATACCATCGCTGATGTGAAAGACAGATTGTGGAAAATTGGAAAATCACTCGAAGCTGAAGTGAACGAAGAAGTGGCTGAGGCAATGAACAACGCTAAGATGAATTTGAGTGGAAGCGAATTGCTTGAAGCGCTTTCCGATGGTGCTGCATTTCAACGGAAATTGCAACAAGCAACGAGTGACGTCATCACCGATGCTATGGAAGCCGCCAAGCAGCGTCTGTCAGAAGAATTGGAAGGAACTGGCGTACGGGTCCCATACTCGATTTTCACGAAGGATTGGCCGGCCAAAATCGACCGTAAGGTCATTGATGAACTTGACACTGCCTTGGGCGCAAAGTTGGCAACAGGAGAAACTGAACGAATGTTGACGCTGGCCAAAAACCTCGGCCCGCTTCAGCCAAAATGTGAAACTGCAGTACGGACACTGGTCGAATTGGACCAGTGGGTCGCTGTGGCGAGATGGGCGCTTGATCATCAATGCACCATGCCCGAACTCGCGGACCACGGCATCCATATCGAACAAGGACGGCACCTCCTCTTGGGCGTCGAGCCTGACGCTGTGACATACGGATTAGGCCGTTGTGCGGACGCAAAAGATCGGCAAACGCTTGCGTTGTTGACCGGAGCAAACTCCGGTGGTAAGACGACGTTGCTCGAATTGCTCGCACACACAAGCATCCTCGCTCACATGGGCCTGCCTGTACCAGCAGATCATGCCAGGGTTGGGCAAGTGGAGGCTCTGCACATCCTTGCAAAGGCAGGAGGGACACAGAGCGCCGGCGCCCTTGAACAAACGCTGGTGGAATTAGCCAATGTGGTCAGCGACCCAACACCAAAACTGATCCTCGCAGATGAACTAGAAGCGATCACTGAACCAGGTGCTGGCGCTCGAATTATTGCTGGAATGCTGTTGGCCGCTGAAGCGCAAGAGGACACCACGATGATGCTGGTCACCCACCTTGCCCCAGCAATATTGGAGGCGACAGGGCGCAAGGATTTACGCGTCGACGGCATTGAGGCAACGGGCCTGGATGCTGATCTCGAATTGATGGTCGACCGCACACCAAAGCGAAATCATTTGGCTCGCTCAACACCCGAATTGATTGTGAAGCGATTGGTCGAGCGCAGCGACGGGCCTGCACAGAGCCTGTTCAAAGACATCCTGACGATGTTCAAGTGATCAACAGAGTCGACCGCTTTCGTCACCGTATTGGTGAAGAGGTGCTTGGAATAAATCTTCACAGGTGCGGTAGACGATGGGGAGGGTCAATTCTGAACTGGCCCAGTTTACGCTGTAGCCACCTGCAGCCCCTGGTGAAGGAACGTAGTCACGGCCTGTTTGAGTCATGGTGATGGTGATCGATTCGCCAGCTGCAATGAACACATCCATTGGCATGAATTCCATTTTCCCGATAACGGTTGAGAAAGCAGGCATCAATTCGGTGCCATCACGGCCACCGTCTGCGAATCTGAAATCCATCACAGCGTGTCCAAGGTGCATTCCCGAGGAATCGGTCATGTCCAAAAAGGCGTGAGCACCGTTCGTTGTGTGTGGAGTCACGGCAATGTGGAATGAAGGCATTCCTGCAATGTAGGTGTCCTCCTCAAACGGCCCATAGGTCAGCGTGATCGTTTCAGTCGTTGTGACCATGCCTGCGCTGCTAGGATTGAGTTCGGCAGCATTGACAATGAGGTATTCAGTGTCATCGGAAGGGTAGGTTGCTTCGAATCTCCATCCCCCTTGGTTGTCTTGCATTTCAACACCAAGTGTAGGGGCTCGGCCCTCGTCGCGGAGGTACCAATCGAACCAGTAGAGCATTTCATCAGCCCAATCCCAACGAAGGGTGTAGGGGTATGCTTCAGCACCCTCGCCAGATGGAAGAGATTCATGGCCTGTGCGTCGGTCTGGATAATCGTGCGCCCATTGACCTGCTAACGTCTTGACTTCGAGGCCTGCGTCTTCGACGATTTGGTGAGTGGGGAACGCCATGTGCGGATCGACGTTCCAATCTTGCATTCCTTGAATGATGTACACCGAGCCGTTGTAATTCTCGACAACCCTTCCGAGGAAAGAGCGAGAGGTCCAGTAGTCATTGCCAGCGTAGTCAACCATGCCACCTGACAGGTAGGCTGCAGGTCCATTTGCGTAGCCTTGGATGTAACCTTCGCAGAGGTTTTCGGCATCGCCTCCGTCACCATCAACGCCAAAGGAGCCATAGACGCCATTGTGCATGATCATGCCCCGTGCTTCCATGCTGCCGTTGCGCCACATCAATTCGTGAACGCCAATCAGGCCAGACATTGGAACAATTGTAGCTAAGTGAGGGTTGCCGAATGTTGCTGCTTGCCAAGGGGTAGAACCGTCGTACGACTTACCGATCAATCCAACTTTTCCGTTGGACCAACCTTGGGTGCCGAGCCAAGTTACCGCAGCATCGATGCCTCGTTGTTCATCGGTTCCCATCAAGTCCATGCAGTGGTTTGAATCGCCTGTGCCGAACACAGACACTTGGGCCACGCCGTAGCCGTGTGGAACATAGTTCTCAATCAGCATACGTCCTAACCGGTCGGCTGGTGTGAGGGCATCGACGTCCCCGTCGTTGTAGTAAGGACCAACCTCAGCAATCACTGGAACTTGACATTCCTCTGAAACATTCCCAGATTCCCAATCGCAACCTTCGATGACTGGTAGCCACAATCCAAGATGAACTTCCGCTCCTCCCGTGAGGCCTGCCCCACCATCTGCCGCTGTGATGCTTGGGACTGGGACAAAGACGGAACGAACTTGGTCAATTCCATAAGAGCCGTTGATGGTTACCCGTGCAAAGACATCTGAATCATCGTACTTCATTTCAGTTCGGTCCCACGGTTCTGGATAGACATCGTAGGGGGCTTCAATGCCACCGTCATCGATTTTTTGTTCGCCGAAGCAACCCGAAAGACTGGCGCTCATCATCACTGAAACGAGGAACAATGTGCGCAGGTGCATGGCCATCCCTGCCATGAGTGATTTTTGAACGCATTGGTTCCTTGGATAACACTGGAATGGCGGCCACCTTACCAGCAGGAGATGAAAAAAGGGGCAAGGGCCAGACAATCTGTGGTTATTCTGCCGAATCTTCTTGTGCCTTTTGGGCCTCAAGTTCGGCTCGAACTTCGTCCATGTCAAGGCCGCCAAGTTTCGTCACAAGATCGCGTAGAGCATCTTCTGGAAGGGCGCCAGGTTGCATGAAAACGCCAATGCCTTGCTTGAAGGCAATGGTTGTTGGGATTGAACGAATGTTGAATGCCTGTGCGAGTTGAGGCTCTGCTTCTGTGTCGATTTTGCCAAATACGACATCTGGAAAATCCTCGGACACTCGTTCATACACCGGGCCGTACGCCTTGCAAGGCCCGCACCACTCTGCCCAAAAATCAAGCAGGACAATTTCATTGGTGTCGACAACATCAGCAAATTCTGGTTCAGTAAGGTTCACAGCAGCCATGAGGGGATGTCAGGAGAGGAGGTTCTTCAATACCACAGGAGATTTCCCGTGCGACGGCTTCATGTGCTTGGTGCTCAAGGGGCACCCATGCGCCTCACGCAGTTTGCCACCGGCCTCGTCCTACTGATTATGCTCGTACCTCTCCTCACCGTAGGAGCAAGCAATGATTCGACACCGACACAGGGCCGTGAATCAACGCTTGTGGTCTCTGAAGTCTTCATCAGCCCAAACAATCTTGTTTCCAATGACACCACGCAGAACATCTATGGCGCAGTCGATTGGAATGGGGATGGCGAATATGGAAAATATTCCGACCAATTCATTGAATTGTGGAACACTGGTTCAACTGGAGTGGACGTTTCAGATTGGATCTTGAGCATCACCTCAGGCAGTGCACCTTGTCAACTTGCATGGAACACAACAGTTCCTGCCGATGGGCGAATCGTTATTTTTAGTGCCGACTCGGGACTCATGTTGGATTATTTCGATGGTGAAACCGTGTCCGTTTCAGACACCTCAGGCTCCGTCATGGACACAATGAGCGTTTCTCCGCAATTTGCGTTTTGGGGCAATTCAGTCGTTGAAGATTCATCGGGCACGCTCATTGAAGTCACGCCCACACCTGGATTTGGACCCGAAGACCCGGCATCCAACACTGCCGTCAACATCGTCAAATGTTACAAGGTGCAAGAGCAGAGTTCGGACGCTTACATTCTCAAAGGACGCGTCGTGACCATGGAAAACCAAGACAGCGTGTTTAACCAAGGAAACGTGCTGATCCGAGATGGTAAAATCGAAGGCGTGTGGTCATCCGACCTGTCCATTCCAGCCAATGTGGATTTGACGAATGTTCCTGTCATTGAGACCAACGGTACGATTTACCCCGGTCTGATTGACTTGCACAACCACATGCATTACAACCACATTCCGCTGTGGGATTTTGAGGTCCACTTGAATGAAAACCAACGCTCCGACGAAGGTGGGTACACCAACAGGTACCAGTGGGGCAACAACTGGGACTACGGTCCAAGCATCACATGGATGAAAACAAACGTGCAGTCCTACAACCGGTGGGACATGGCAAGTGAGCAAATGAAGTATGCAGAAGTTCAAGCAGTCTCTGGTGGCGTGACAGCCGTCCAAGGATCCCCTGGTTCAAACACCGACGCTTGGGACAGCATGCTTTCGAGGAACATCGAGTTGTACAACTTCGGGCAAGATGGCATCACGACCTGTGCAGTCTGTGGTGCGGCTGATTCAGATTACACTGGAAGTCACTTGATTTCTCAGAACCAATCTGGCTCCCTCAACGGTTGGTTTGTTCACCTCGCAGAAGGCGTGGACAGCAGCAGTAAGGCAGAATTTGATGCTCTTTGGAACAAGGGACTCATCATGGATGAGACCGTTGTGATTCACGGGACTGCTCTTGACCGTGCTCAATTCGACAAGATGGCGACAGTTGGTTCAGACTTGGTGTGGTCTCCAGTCTCCAACCTCCTCCTTTACGGAAACACGACCAATGTTCGTGCCGCTGATGCGGCAGGAGTTCCAATCTCAATCGCACCGGATTGGGGTCCAAGTGGCTCAAAGAACAACCTCCACGAGTTGAAGGTAGCCGATCTGTGGAACAGGGACGTGATGGACTCGTACTTTTCAGATTATGACATGGCTAAAATGGTCACCAGCAACCCGGCTAAGGCGGCAAAATGGGACTCTTTTGTCGGACAACTGAAGGCAGGGATGTACGCAGACCTCGTGGTCATGGACACCTTCCATGAAGATCCTTATCGAAACTTGATTGAATCCATCGATGCCGATGTTCGGTTGACGGTCGTCCAAGGCAAAGCCGTGTTTGGAGACGTTGACATCATGACTGCAATCAATCAAGATGATTGGGAGCCAATCAGTGGTGGAGGCGTCAACAAGGCAGTCGACGTGACCTCATTGAGTGAAACTGACGGAAGCCAAACATGGGCCTCCATCGAAGAAGGCATGACCATGGCTATGCAAAATAACTTTGAAGACATCAAGACACATTGGAACGATGTATCTGGCATGTCAGATGCTGAAATCAACACTTGGCTAGGGAGCTCGTTTGACGGCGATTACAAAGACAATCAGAACCGTTTGAAGAACATGACCGTCGATCCAATTTTCACCACAGGTGATGAGCGATACTTCGATGTCATCAATCGAAGTTCTCACGGAAACACGCATGTTGACCTCACTCAACTGTACGCCTATTATGACATCGAAATGGACGCTGATGGGAACCGAATTGAGGTTGACGTGAATCTTGGAACAGACACTGAAGACAACACTGGAAGCAACGACAACACCGGGGGCAACACGGGCGGAAACAGTGATGGAGGCAATGATGGCTCCAACACCAACGATGGTTCCGGTACAAACGATGGCACAACAAACAACGGTGATGGGCAAAACAACGCAGACAACGGCGATGGAACCACCATTGTGTTGTGCGAGGATGGAAGCCTTCCTCCTTGCATCGTCAATCCAAATTCCGGTGATGACGGATCATCAGCGGTTGATTCAGATGCATCAGATTCGGAGGACATCAAGCAGAAAGCACTGTTGGCAATGGTTGGAATCATGGTCGTGATGGGTCTTGGTTTGTTCTTAATCAGCAAAACTGGTGGAGAAGATTTGAACCTGAGCGAGGAGGCGCGAATCGAGAAAATTTGGGATGAGGAGGAACTTGAACCTTCATCGTCAGACTCCGTTTTCGTTCCAGCGCCACCACCAATGGATGCGATGGATTCTGCTGCAGATGAAGCCGAGTAAGCATCAGGCGAGGTCCCAAGTGGGACCAGAGGCAGTATCGGTCACAATAACGCCAAGTTCCCCGAGTTGATCACGTATCTTGTCTGCTCTTGGCCAATCCTTCGCCCCACGAGCTTCGCCACGCTGAAGAAGTAAATCTTCCACTTGTTCAGCAATAGCGGCCTTTCGAGGGTCCTCTTCAGGTTCTGCTAGGGCCATTTCTCGAGAAGGCAGCACGCCAAGCACAGCGCCAGCGCTTTCTTCAAGCCAGTCCACTGCATAGTGAGCAAATGCATCTGCGTCTGCAGCGTCCAAATCACTTGACATGGTTTTGCTCATCTCTCGCACCGCCCCAAGCACTTTGGCAACCGCTTCACGGCTGTTGAAATCATCATCCATTGCCTTGGCGAAACCTTCGCCCATTTTCTCTAACAATCCGAGTGATTTCGAAAGGGGGAGGGAGGAGGTGATGTCTGCTTGCGGCAATTCAACTGGCTTTTCTGTGATTCGATTCTTGAGTGCTGTCACGTAGGTCTCGAGCACTTTGTTGTAATTGCGCTCTGCGTTTTTCAACAATGTTTCATTCATATCAATTGGTGAGCGGTAGTGGGCGTTCACCAATGCAAACCGCAGCACCATTGCATCGACTTGTTGTAAGATGTCGCTTATTGTCCAAAAATTTCCAAGGGATTTACTCATCTTTTCCCCATCGATGTTCACGAAACCGTTGTGAAGCCAGTGATGGACAACTGGTGAGCACCCAGTGTGACACTCGCCTTGGAAAATTTCTGCCTCGTGGTGGGGGAATCTCAAATCATGGCCACCACCATGAATGTCAAATTGAGCGCCAAAGTGATCCATGCTCATCGCTGTGCATTCTATGTGCCACCCGGGCCGACCGGGCCCCCATGGCGAGTCCCAGGTTGGTTCACCCGGTTTCGCTGCTTTCCACAATGCGAAATCCTTGTGATCTCGCTTTCCCGAACCTGTGAGGTCAACGCGACCACCTGCGCCTGAGCGGACTGCTTCGATGTTTTGCCCGGTCAGTGCACCGTACTTTTCTGGTGCGGAGTCAATGTGGAAATAGACGCCATCATTGGCGTGGTAGGCATGATCTTTGTCGATGAGATCCTGTATGATTCGAATCATGTCATCAACGTATTCAGTGCATCGCGGGTAATCGTCAGCCCGCAAGATGTTGAGGGCGTCCATGTCTTCGTAGTAGGCCTCGATGTTGGCGTCCACCAGCGCTTTCCAATCCCCATCCAATTCATTGGCTCTCACGATGATTTTGTCATCAATGTCAGTGAAATTTTGGACATAATGAACGTCAAAACCAGATGATTCGAGCCAGCGGTGAATCAAATCAAACGCAAGGTAACATCTGGCATGGCCAAGGTGACATCGGTCATAGACCGTTACGCCACAGACATACATGGACACCTTTCCTGGTTCCATGGTCGTGAAATCGACCTTGGTTCGGCGGCGGGTGTCATGCAAGCGGATGGGCATGGGATTCATGTTGGGGTGAGCCCATCCTCACTTGAAGGTTAAGATGGTTGGGCGTTTCGGAAATCCATGAGCGAGGAAATTGTTGCGAACGGGCAGACGATTTTCGTCACAGGGGTGAACGGCCACATTGGCAATCACATCGTCCGTGACCTTCTTGCTCATGGGTACTCGCTCAAAGGCTCTGTTCGAGATTTAAACGACCCAAAGAAGGTCGATCATGTTCGTCAGCACGCCATCGATTTGGGCGTCCCTGAACGGCTCGAACTGGTCGAAGGGGATGTCTTGGATGCTGATGTTTGGGAAGGCCACCTAAACGGGTGCGATGGTTTGTTCCATACAGCAACAGTGTACGCCACGAGTGGAGAGGCAACAACCATCATTGATACGGCTAATCTTGGCACTCAACACCTGTTTTCTGCGGCAAAAACTTGTGGCATTCAGCGCATTGTCTACACGTCCAGCATCGCCGCCGTCGGCTCGACCCCAAAGGGGAGAGAGAAGACTGAAAACGACTGGCAAACCGATCGAAGTTCGCCTTATGTCATCGCCAAAACGGAATCTGAACAATTAGCTTGGGCTTTAGCCGAAGAGATGTCGCTGGATGTTCGAATCGTCAATCCAGGCGGCGTTCTGGGTGGAGGGTTTGTACGCCCAACACCGAGCGTGGAGTGGTTTGAAGATGCCATGAAAGGTGTCTTTCCAGCAGCGCCAAAGATTCCAATGGCCTTTGTTCACGTAGCTGATGTCGCTCTTGCGCATCGAAAAGCATACGAAATCGACGAAGCAGAAGGACGATTCATTCTCGCGCCACATAACAATTCCACAGTTGCTGCTGTGTGCAAACGCATCCGTGAACTCTACCCGAACACGAAATCCCCAAAACGAGCAATCCCCGTATCCCTCATGTTCATCGTTGTGTTTCAAGACTGGCTGATGGGCCTGTTTGGCGCACCTCGTCGGATGACAAGAAAAGCCGTCAAGGGCTACTTCAAGGGGGATTCCAACTTATCATCGCAGAAAGCAACCGACGTGCTCGGCATCGAATGGCGTTCTTTTGACGATTGCATCCATGATACGGTGAGGGAGTTCCAATGATTCAGTTCTCTGGAAAAAATGGACTCATCCTCAATGGCGTCGAGGTCGATGACCGCTTATTGTTGCGCACTGCGTGGATGACCATGCTGTGCGCGTGCACTGCCTCCATGGCAATCCACGCTCTTTCAGGCAACGCAAGAGCCATCCCGTTTTTCATTTCAGAATCAGATTTCCCCGGTTTGGAACGAATGGTGTTCAGGGGCGGTTTGAACGCAACCGGACTGATGCTGTGTTGTCTTGCCTTGAGGCTCCCCCATGCACTGGACCTCTCACACAACACACGACTGAGAACGATCGCTCAATCAAGCGGGATGATCACGGGCATCTCAACCATCTTGTTGTCTTGGTTTAGCATGCATGAGCATCTTGTGATTCACGTTATTTTTGCCTCCATCACGTTTGTTGGAGCCTATGTTTGGTCGTACAGCATGCATGCCTCGAACTCGCACAAACGAGGAACTGGCCGTGAAAAGCGGCGGGTATGGTTGGCCATTGGAGGGCTGTCCTACCTCGTGATGAACCTCGCACTCGCTCAGTCTGCTCGCCGGTTGGTCCTCGAGCAGGGATTGACTGGAGGCACCGAAGTGATGAACCTCGCCCAATCCTCGATCAACATCGCTGCTCCCGCTGAATACCTGTTTTTCTTTAGCGTCGTCATGATGTTAGCGTCCTTTGACCACGACCTTGCCGAGGCACGCCAAGAGAAACCAACGATTGGCGCTTAGAGGATTCGTCGCAGGAAACGTCTGTTCCTGCATCAATCTATGTCACCGAGTCGGAGTATTTTCACATCCAAGGACGAAAGCGGGACGCTTTTTGGATCAACGCCTGTTTCCACCTTGCCTTTCCACACACGAATGTGCATGTCTCGGTGAGAAAGAACATGATGCACTTCCCCAAGGTAGGTGAGAGAATCAACATCAAGCGATTCGCCCATCACTGGACCCCACATGCCTGCGAGGATCCCTGTCGAACCTCGTTGAACGAGTTCAGGAAGACCGTTCTCATCTACTCGGAGGATGCACATCAAATCAAGGCGCTTTTTGGTGCGAACTTTTGGTGCTGGATACCGAGTTGGTTCAGCCATGCCTGAGCATGAAGGCTGCACGGGGCAGGCGGCACAGTCAGGACGCTTAGGCGTGCACAAGGTTGCACCCAGTTCCATCAACGCTTGATTCCAATTGCCAGCGTCTGCTTTCCAAAGCGATTGATCAGCCCATTCTTGGACCAAATTCGAACTTGGGTTCTCATTTGCAGTTTGGCGCGCCATCACTCTGCGAATGTTCCCATCGACACAGGCGACGGCCTCACCATGGGCGATGCTTGCTACCGCTGCGGCCGTGTAGGGGCCGATTCCTGGAAGAGTTTTGAGGGTCTTTGAATCGGTTGGGAGAACACCATCGAAGCCTCCATGTTCAGAAGACTCACAGACGAGCTTGGACAATTGAAACAGACGTCTTGCTCGACTGTAGTACCCAGCACCTTGCCATAGATGCAGCACTTCCTCCTCGGTGGATGAGGCCATCTCGATAACGGTTGGGTACCTTGAGGAGAGGCGTTGCCAAAAAAGAATGCCGCGACTCACTTGAGTCTGTTGCAAGAGAATTTCCGAGAGAAGAATAGCCCACGGATCTTTCGTGGCTCGCCAAGGCAAGTTGCGTTGATGCTCAGCAAACCACGCCATCAATGAGGCTTGGTCGATGGATTGGCGCAACGAGCCACCTCCGGTCGTCAGGCTTCAGCTTCTGCAGTTGCTGCTTTCTTTGCCTCAATCGCAGCGTCGTTGGCCTTGATTTGCTCCCAAACAATCTCTGCAATGTCCTTGACTTCCATTTCCGAATCGATTGCCGTGAGTCCATCGCTGACCATTGTGGAACAGAACGGACAGCCAACCGCAACGGTTTCTGCGCCAGTTTCTGCAATTTCTTTTGCTCGGATGACGTTCACGCGCTGATCTGCATCTTCTTCCATCCACATTTGGGCACCTCCTGCTCCACAGCAGAAGGATTGTTTTCCGTGGCGCTCAATCTCGACATCCACGCCACCGATGGCGTTTCGGGGAGCATCCAGTTCGCCACCAATTCGACCCAAGTAACACGGATCGTGGAAGGTGACAGACGGGTCGTGCTTTGGATCAGGGAGTTTTCCTTCTTGCTGAAGGTGGTTGATGAGTTGTGAGTGGTGCATCACTTCGATGTCCTCTCCGCCGTAATCCTTGTATTCCTTTCCAAGGGTGTGGAAGCAGTGTGGGCATGAGGCAACAATCTTCTTCACGCCGATTTCTTCGAACGTGGCAAGGTTCGTTTCTGCGAGCATTTGGAACAAGTATTCGTTTCCAGCCCGTCGTGCTGAGTCACCGCTGCAACCCTCTTGCATACCAAGAATACCAACATCAAGGCCGGCTTCTTTCATGACGCTGATGGTGTCGCGTGCAACCTTCTTATTTCGCTCATCAAACGATGCTGCGCATCCAGCGAAGTAGATGTATTCTGCAGGCTCTGCAACCTTCACATCCAGACCTTCTGCCCAATCGCCACGTTCATGTGCGGGGAGTCCGTAAGGATTTGAATCGGATTCAAGGTTCTCAATGGTGGCCATCAAAGGCATGATGGTGTCTTCGACGCTTTCGTCGAATTCCATTCGTTCCATCATCAAGTGGCGTCGAGCATCGGTGAGCTTGGGGACGTGATCGATGTAGATTGGACAAGCCTCTACGCAAGCATGGCAGGTGGTGCACGCCCAAATTGCGTCTTCTCCAAATCGGGCGATGATGTCCTGCTCTGGAGTTTCTCCTGCCATGAGCGCAGTGGAATTCTCATTGGCATAATGACGTACATCGTGGATGATTTGCATTGGGTTGAGGGCTTTGCCGCTTGCGTATGCCGGGCAGACATCTTGGCACCGAGCGCACGACGTGCACGCCCATCCGTCGATGAGATTGCGCCAAGTCAAATCAGTGTAATTGACCGTTCCAAACGACTCGATGTCCAAATCATCGAGCAGGATTGCCTTACCATCTTCGCCACGAGCCAATGGCTCCATGGTTGCCATGGGCCGCATGTCATGGAAGAACACATTCGGGAAGGCCATGACAAGGTGCATGTGCTTTGAGAGAGGTATGAGGAAAAGGAAGGTCGAAATGGCAAGCATGTGCATCCAATAGGAAGCAACAACAAGGAGGGTGCTGGGTTCCAAGGCACTCGCGACCCATGCACCGATTGGCTCCCAAGTCGAAGACACGCCGGTTTCGCCTGCCTCGACCACGAAGGAGGTGAGGGTGATGGTCATGATGAGCAAGAGAATGAAGTTGCCTTCTAACTGAGACTTTCCTTTGAGTTTCTCAGGGGTAAAAACGACCCGGCGCAGCAATGCTGCAACGCATCCAATCAGTGCGATTGTGTACCCTGTTTCGACGATTAAGTTCCAAGGGCCTCGGACCAAATCAGGAAGGAGGTTGTGAGAAAACCAGTTTGCAGTTGCCAAATCAAACATGTCGGTTGAGAGCATAAGGAACCCCCAAAACATGAGCACGTGAATGCCGCCTGCAATTTTGTCTTCCAGAACCCGCTTCTGCCCGAGCCATCCAGTGATGACCTCTTTGATTCGAGCGCCCCAGTTGTCGAAACGGTCGTCGGGTGCCCCAACCATCACCAAGCGAGTTGCTTTGATGACTTGATAGAGGAAAAAACCGATCGAAATCGTTCCAAGAACGAGCAAAAGCAGCCATCCGGGTAGGGGGCCGTATGACATTAAGAGAGGATGTTCCATCTAGCATCACCGTGGGGGCAAAGGTTCCCCTAAGCACCTCCAGAGAAAACCAATCCTTGAATGCACCGTAAAAATACCATCAATCTCGCTGTGGTTTCAACAAGGGATATGAAGCGCGGGCACATGGTCTTGGTGAGGGGGCTTGTGAAATGAACATCGAAGCGAGCGCTCCGGGAAAATGCATCCTGTTTGGAGAGCATGCTGTTGTCTTTGGTCAGCCTGCTGTCGCAGTGGCTATTGAGCAGCGAATCCATGTCAGCATCCAGCCTATTGAAGGCGAAGACTGGACGCTTGAAGGCACGAAGTTGAATCCAAGAAAGCACCCTCACCTCAACATGTTGCGTAGGCTGTTGTGGCCAAGGAAAGACGGCGCTCCTGCACTTTCAATTGAAATCCATGGAGACATCCCCCGTGCATCGGGGCTTGGCTCCTCTGCAGCGTTGAGTGTGGCCGCTTCAGCAGCATTGCGAGCAGCTCGAGGCCGTTGGGTCATCGAATCAGAACAGGGTCGTGTTTGGGCTGAAGGTTATTCGAGCGAAATCGAAGACACCGATGCCTACACAGGCGAAAACTCAGGAATCCGCGCTGACATCTACGCCAAAAAAGAACGTCAACTTTTGGGCAATGAAGCGTTAGATCTTGACGAATGTTCGATGATTGGTCATGCAGTTGAAGCAGCTGCTCAAGGTGGTCGAGCATCGCCCATGGACGCCTCAACTTGCGCTCATGGGGGCGTTATTTTACTCAGCGATCAAATCGAGTCGGATAACGATTATCTGTACCAGCGTCAATTGGAGATGAGCGATGGAATGCGCACTTGGGAACTGCACGACCTTGGCGTTCCGAAAGGAGGAGAAGAAGTCTATCTCGTCATTGGGAACACTGGCGTGCATGCCCCAACAGCCGATCAGGTTGCCAAGGTGGCCAAAGCAATTCAGGATGAGCCTGAGCGAATGAAGGAAATCGAAACCATCGGATTGATTGCTCG
>DAPR01000023.1:0-11088 GCA_002502605.1 Euryarchaeota archaeon UBA258 | reverse complement strand
GTCTCCTGTCATGAGTTGGACGACCTTGTTCGGGCCGCAGCCCCTTCTTCGCTTGGTGCAAAACTCACGGGGGCTGGAGGCGGCGGTTGTATGGTTGCCCTCACCCGCAATCCCGAGATGACAAGCGAAGCAATCAAGAATGCTGGCGGGAAGGCTCTCGTCTCAAAATTTGGCAATCAAGGGATGCGCCTTGAAACGCCTGACTGCGAGCCTTTTTGGTCACCTCAAAGCAGTTCATCTTAATCCGTTTATTGTGAAAAACGATGTTATGGACCCTGCCTTTTCTTTATATACTGGTTGACATTCGCTTTGAATATGACTACTGATGAAGAACGTCTAACCGTCGTGAACGTGGTTGCCAGCACTCGAGTTGCTGAGGAACTAGACCTACCAGATATTGCAATTCAATTGAATTGCGAATACGAGCCAGAACAATTTCCTGGTGTCGTGTACCGAGTGACCGAGCCAAAGCTCGCTATTCTCATGTTCCGTTCAGGCCGTGCAGTGTGCACCGGTGGAAAGAACGAAGACAACATTCACACAGGTATCGAACGCATGATCAACGACCTACGGGCTGCTGGCATCGAAACTTGGAACCTCGACCAAGTCGAAATTGAAGTCCAAAACATGGTCGCAACCTACGCCCTTCACTACCCCGAAGACTACCCCGGAAACGACAAGTTCACCGGAGAACCACAAGCCGGTGTGCCTCGCAAACTGAACTTGAACAACTTGACCTTCCACCTACCATTCGACAAGGTTGAATATGAGCCAGAGCAATTCCCTGGCCTCATCTACCGCCTTGACTATCCTAAGGTCGTCTGCTTGATTTTCGGCAGCGGTAAGATGGTGATCACCGGTGCTCGACACAAGGACGAAATCCTCGAGGCTGTTGAAATCATCAAGGACGAACTGGCAGACTTGCTGGAATATTGATTCTAAACAGAGTCATTCTCCAACAGGAGAAGTGTTGATGTTCTATTGAGCGTGTGGCGTAGCATGCGCCCGAGCGTGACGCGAGCCATTCCGGCATTTTTGCTGGTCTTCTTGTTGTTCGCAAGCGTGCAAACTCCGCTGCTCCAAAGCAGTCTTGAAAGCCCGACGACGCCCATGTTGTCAAGCAGCCAAGACCCTGGTGTGAGCGATGTACCCACATGGCGAGTTGGAGACAAATGGATTTACTCCGGCATCTTTGATCCAACATTGCTCGTCACCAACACTGGCGTTCAAGCCACGGTCGGAGAAATTAATGGCGACACCACGATGGAGGTGCTCGGCATCACTGAACAGTCCGTCGACAACATGTCGGTGCTGGCCTATACCCTTCGCTCATCTGCCAATTTCGACAAGTCCGGAGTTTCGCTAGAAGGCTATGATGGCAACGTCTACATCACATACAGCCAAACAGAATACCTCCGTGTCAGCGATTTAGCCAGCCTTCGAAGCGAACTTGACATGTACATTCGCTTCGTTCCGTATGGAATCTCAAGCCTGACTCAAATCCTTGGCGACATTACGATCACAACAAGTTACAGTCCAGTCTCGGAAACTTACGACTTCCCATTGCGTCTTGATGAACAGTGGACAACCACAACCACCTCATTTGCACAGTGGTCGGGATCAAGCGATTACATCACACCGTTCCCACCCCCAGTAAGCGACACCAACAGCACCACTTGGGAAGTGGCAAGCGTCGGAAAACCAAGCAACGCCTACGGCCAAACGATTGGCTATGGTGGATGCAATGCTTCGTATGAGCTTCAATCAGTCAACAGCGATGGTGTGTCAAATGGCTACAGGTGGTATTGCCCCGAAGTTTCGAATTATGCGTGGCTCCACACAGAGGATGACATTGGCCTTACCATTGACTTCAGGCTCAAACGCTACATTCCGATTGGGGCGAGTGGAGTTGATGAATACAGCAATCCTGGAACACGAGACATGTGCCTCAAT
Organism: Euryarchaeota archaeon UBA258; assembly: GCA_002502605.1. Lineage (GTDB taxonomy): Archaea > Thermoplasmatota > Poseidoniia > Poseidoniales > Poseidoniaceae > MGIIa-L1. Next base: position 9,135 of record DAPR01000023.1, on the reverse strand, counting down.
GTGGACCTCGAAAATCCAATTACCGCTCTAAACTCGCCAATGGGTGTGTGGGTAAATGCCTCCACCTCATGTTTCTCCAACATAGACAACATCGGAATTGAATTGCGTCACGAAACCACCGGTTCACTCCAATACGCCTCAACAGCAAGCAACGGTACGGCCTACTTTACACTCCAAGTGGGCGATGCAAAGGATTCATCCGCCACCTTACTTGATTGGGCGAGCCATGGCATTGTCGCCCGAATCAATCCTTCGAGTCAATCCCCAACAACAACGGTTGGCGTCACCACTGTGACCCTCGATGAATTCATTGTCGGATTGGATTTAATCGCCAGCGAAGACCTTGCCAAGGTGCTCCGCAACCGAAGTGGAACGCTGACTGAATTGAACTCACTTTCGGGCTGGAATGTCCTTCCTGGTGATGAATTAATGGTCGAAGTGGGGGTGCAAAACAGAGGCATCACCACTTCAGCAACCTCCACACTCGATGTGACCGGACCTGACGGGCAAACTACCGCTTACACGCTACCGCCATTGGCGAGTTACTCCGCACACAAAGTGAATTTCAGTTGGACTGTGCCAGAAGATCAATCGATTGGTGTGCTACCAATCACTTGGAACGCTGACCCCAACGATGTCAACGCTGCTGATGTCAATGAGGGCAACGACATCGCACAGTTAGCCATGTTCGTAGGCAGGCTTCCAACGCCGGTGGTTGAAAACGCAACAGCACTCACACTGGAAGAAGTGACCCTGAGTGCTGCCAACAGTTTTGATGAAGACGGTGGAAACATCACCTGTGAATTTGAAATTCCGTTTGATGATGGTACACGCACATGGGATTACATCACTCTTCCTTCCGACGACTGCAGTGTCAATTGGACTTGGATGGATGATGGCGACTACCCCGTACAGGTTACGGTTCTCGATGAAGAACGTGATGAAACAACGGCCACTCTGCTGGCATCGATCGGTAACAGGGCGCCAAAAATTGAGATCAAGAGCGCACGAAGTGAGGCGAAGGTCGAACATCCAATCACGCTCTATGCTTACGCTAACGATTCGGATTCTGAGGACATTTGGCCCGGCGTGGTCGATGTGTTTTGGCCCGACGCTTTGTGCCAAGAAGGCTACTACACCAGGGTATGCACCACGACCGCTCCGACAGAAGGAATTCATACCTTTACTGCTGTTGGGACCGATGACGATTCATCGACAACCACCGCCACCATCGACATTCAATTCACCAACATCGCACCCCACGGTACAACCATTGCTTTGCTGATTGATGACGCCTTTTTGGAAAGCGATGAACAGCAAATATGGCAGCTGGATGAGGATGAAATCGTCAATGTGCGTGGCCAAGCGCTCGATTCGATCGACGATCTTGAATCCTTGACGCACACATGGTGGCCAGACGGTCAAGAACCATCGCTCATGTACACTTACTCGGGCCGAGTGTCCAACTTCCCAATGATGTGGTCCACCTCTGGGTTGCACACCGTCCGTTTGGAAGTGACCGATAGCGACGGCGTCTCAAGCGCAGTGAATGAACGCTGGGTCAATGTGCGCAACGTACCGCCTGTGATTGAACCCCTGGTCTCCATTCTTCCAATCGCAGAAGGCCAATCCATCACCATCACTGGCAACTCAACCGACACGCCAAGCGATCGAGCAACGCTTGTGAAATGCTGGGATGTCGACCCTGGTATCGACAGCGATGATTTCGGTGGTGCAGACGATGATTGTGACATCAAGGGTGATGAATTGACCTATGTGTGGAATCGCAGTGGAACTCATACGATTATCTACCACGTCACAGATGACGATGGTGCGCAAACCAGCGAGGTCCTCACCGTGGAAGTGCTCAACATGCCTCCAATCGTGAGGTTGCAAAACCTCGCTTGTATGGCTTACCAAACTTGTGTGATGAGCGCTGAACAAACCATCGATTCAGCGAATGATATCGACACGTTGACCATTGTCTGGGACCTCGACATCACCGTTGACAGCAACGGAGACGGCATCAAGGACAACGACGCTGATTTGGTTGGAACCACCGTCCAACACATCTTCCGCACCTCTGGCATGGTGCGTGTCAAGGCCATGGCTTGGGATGAAAATCCGGAACGACCGGGCCAAGCGACAATGGTGATCGATGTCGCCCCGCCAGAGCGAAACTCAATCGAACAAATCAGTGCCGGGCTGATCGGTGAAGAAGCGAATTCGGTCGCACAATTTGGTCTACTCATCGGAATCCTGCTGTTGTTGGCCCTGCTGACACGAAGGCGAAAAGCGCCCTCTGAATCCCCTTGGGCTGGTTCTGAAGAAGGCATGCTCGACGATGCATTTGACACACCTACAATGATTGAACAGGCACAAGCAAGACGTCCCTCAACTCCGCCACCGATGAGTCATTTCATCCAAGAGAGCGTGGTGCCACCCACACAGCAAATCGATCCTTCTTTCGAGGCACCTCCAGCACCCGTGCCTGAAATGGGAGGCAAAGAAGCAGGCCCACCGATTCCAGAGGCAGGACTCCCTGACGGATGGACGATGGAACAATGGGGCCACTACGGCCATCAGTATCTTGCCGCTCAAGGGTCTCAAAACGTAACTTTTTCCCAAAATGGCACCGAACTCAAGTAGGAGTACCGCCTCGGTGGGTCATGGGTCAACTTCGACCGATTGTTTTTGGACTAATTTTTTTGATGTTCGCGTCTCCTTTTGGCGCTTATGTCACCTCATCTCATTTCCTTGATGAGGATCACAAAGCATCCCACGCAGAAGGGTGGGACAAGGACATCGATGTGCCAACTTGGCGCGTTGGTGACGAGTGGGTTTACGACACCAAATTCGATGTGGCGCAACTCATCGCTCAAGCGAACGTTTCCGCCTCGCTCAACACCCTCACTGGGGAAACGACCTACACCGTGGCAGATATCTTGTTCACCACAGTTGACGGCGTTCAGACCCTCGCTTACAAACTGGAAATCAGTGGAGAGTTTACATCAGGCAACAGCGGTGCAACCCTCGAAGGCGTCTCAGGACGTTTGAACATCGGGTATGACAGCGAAGACCTCGTTCGAGTTCGCGACCTCGCGGTCATCAATTCCGAGTTTACCCTCGATGTCAAATTCCGCCCGTTCAATCTTGGTTTCCTCGAGCAGGACATTGCTGAAATCACATTCGATACTTTTTATGACCCACCAAAGGAGAAGTATGACTTCCCCGTCCATCTGGGCGACCAATGGTACATGCCGTTCCAATCTGGTACCGGAGTCACAGGCACATCTGATTACTTCGACCCAAGTGAATTTGACACGGCTGGTGGAGAAAACAACAGTTGGCAAATCACCGCAAAGGGAACCCCGACTGATGGGACGGATAACATCCAGTACACCGGCTGCGGTGATTCCTACAAAATCAATGAAGTGAACGAAACGGGAGTCTCACAAGGCTACAATTGGTACTGCCCTGCGGTCAGATACAATTCGTGGATCTCTGTCACCAATGCGGCTGGATTCACCATCGACTGGTTGCTCAAGGAATACAATCCAACGGACTCCTACGGCGTTTCGGCAAGCTCAACACCCGGAACCCGCAACGTCGAGATTGATGTCGATTTGCAATTATTGGCAACCCTCCCAGACACTGAGCAAACGCTGACTGCAAGTTATTTGACCTCACCAAGCGCTACACCTCAAGCCAACAAGAATTTGCAAGTTAGGTATGAAATCAACAATGATTTAGCAAGCCCAACCACCGATGGCAGCGGAGAAATCACCTACCAATTGAATGTCTCTAGCCAAGTGGATACCACACCTTCCAGCGATGACTTCACCAGCAACGGTGTCATCGTTTGGGATCCTGCCACAGAAATCATCGGGGCGACCACAGTCGTCGTCGACTTGTCAGTCGTTGGCGTTGATTTGGTAGCACAAGCTGATTCAATCATCGTCAGCCGGACCCGCGACGGAGAGACTTCAATCCTGAGCCGGGTCACTGGTTACGGCGCTCTACCAGGAGATTTGATTGGGTTCTCGATCCCCGCTCAAAACCGAGGGGTTCTGACCTCTCCAGCGACTCAAATGGAAGTCACGACACCAGACGGCACGACCATTCGAGAGGACATCCCTGCAATTCCATCATACAGTGAAGCAAGGATTAGCGTCAATTGGACTGTCCCAGCGAACTCTGCAATAGGCAATCAGACGCTATCGTTTACCGTTGACCCTGATGAAGCGGTCACTGAGGATGCAAACAGGAGCAACAACGATGCTCAAATCAACCTCTTTATTGGCCGAGCGCCGACCGCAATGGTCGATATTGGCGACAACAAACTCACCTTTGAAAACATCACACTCAATGCCACGGCAAGCTTTGATGAAGACGGCGGGGATGTCGACTGTGTGTTTGAAATCGAATCACGCCCGGGTTTAATCGATGTCATCGAAGCACCCGACTGTTGGACTCAATGGAACTGGACCGACGATGGCGAATGGGCGGTCAAACTCATCGTTACTGATGAAGAACTCGATACGGACATCATGATGCTCAACGTCACTGTTCTCAACCGGGATCCATACCTCAACTTGTCACTGGTGCCAAGCATCGATGTGGAAACTTCGATTACTATCGATGCAACGGACAGCGGCGATACCGATACCATTTCACCTTCAGGACAGCAAGTCAGCATTTCGTGGCCGGGAATGGCATGTGAAGAAGGATTGACTCAACCCACGTGCACCTTCACCCCAATGGCAGAAGGCGTGATGATGGTCACTGCCGTTGCGACGGACGATGACGGAGCGACCACGACGATTGAAGCACCGCTTGATGTGCTCAACGTTGCTCCGACCCTTGCCAACCCAGAACTCTGGTACGGCGGCTCTAACTTGACCGCAATCGATGGCGTTTGGACTTTAGATGAAGACCAAGTTGCGCTCTTGCGCATCGGTGCCGACGACACGTTGTCCGACCGAGACGACATCAATGTCGAGTGGACACCATCCGACAGAGAAGCGAACTGGACAGAAACCACTCGGGGACCTGCGTCAACCGCAACCGTGTCCTGGTCCGCTTCGGGCCTGCACAACATCTCAGTGGTCGCCTACGATGACGACGGTGCTCAGTCGATGATCCAAACGGCCAAAGTCAACATTCTAAACGTCCCACCAACCATCACTGGCTTGGGTTCGGATGTTCCTGTGTTTGAAGACGCAAATGTATCGTTCACCGCCATCGTTGATGACACCGCATCAGATCTACAGACGCTTGTGGTGTGCTGGGATATGGACGCAGCAGTTGACAGCAACAGCGACGGAAACCCTGTCAACGACTGTGACCAAACTGGAATCGATATTACTGCGGCTTGGACAACACGAGGGGTTCGCCAAATCACGGCAACCGTGACTGATGACGATGGTGCTCAAGCACTGGCATCGGTCAATGTCAGCGTGCTTAATCTGCCACCTTCGGCCACCATTACCAATTCCACGAGCGTCATTTCGCTCATGGAGGGGGAAAACATCACCCTCTCGGGAATGACTTCTCGTGAAACCGAGGGCGACAAATTAACCCTCACCTACCAATGGGACAGCGACCACATTGACGGGGATTTGGACGGAGTGAAAACTGGAGATGTTGATTTCACGGGACCAATGTACACCATTGAGGATCTCCCTGCCGGTCAATGGACCGTGCAACTCACAGTGATCGACGATGATGGTGAATCCTCCACCGATACGATTCAACTTACGGTCACTGAGCGCCCACCTGACAATTGGATCGAATCTGTGAGCAATACAATTGGAACCGTACCTACCGCAATCATTGGTGCGCTTGGAATCATTGTTGTCCTGCTCGCCGGATTCCTTCTGCTGACACGAAGGAAAAACAATTCTGAAATGGATAATTTCTCCAATTTCGCAAGCATGCCTGCTGGTGAACCACCTGCACCTGCCATCAACGCAACTGTTACGCAACCATTGGACTACGCAGCTCCTGCACCTCAACAAGACATCTATGCACAGGCCGCCTATGCACCGCCAGCTGCAACCCAAGAACAGGCGTTTGCTCCCGCTCAAACTTACACACCCGCACCAGCATCAAAGGAAGATCCATTCGCTGCTTTGGTGGACCCAACGCCAGCACCTGCCGCTCTTGCTCCTGCACCTGTGCAAACCGGGCCGCCATTGCCTGCAACTGGACTCCCCGAAGGATGGTCAATGGAACAATGGAGCCACTATGGCGCTCAATACTTGTCTGCCCAACAGGGCCAACCGGCTGCAATTCAACCGGTAACTACTGATACCACACCGGCATCTCAACCATCAAACATCTCCGGATTGCTTGATGATCTTGATTTGTAAGCGGTGAGTGTATGGCAAGTCTTTGGCAATTTTTTGGTCTACCAGATCCCGAAGCAGGACAGAATGCAAATCGGAATGAGGTTCAACAGCCCGCAGTGAGGCCCCTAGCCACCCAGCAGCAAATCACCCCAAAGCCGATTGAAGAGCCTCAAGCCCCCGCTTTGATTCCAGAGCCAGTCGGTGTCCAACCGACGCGTAAAGAAATTCCACTTGGATGGCAAGGACCCGTCACTTCAGATGGCGAACCATTTCATGACTTAGGTGCGTTGCACAAAGCCACACCTGTCATTCCAAACAGAGCTTTGCGTTATGTCGCCCCCGATGTGATGAACCGCATTCCCACACGGGGAATCGCAAAACGCATCAACCAAGGCGATACGGTGATTGTTGATCTTCGACCCCTTGTCCACATGGATACGCACCAAAACGTCTGCCGAAGGGAATTGAAACAGATGAGTGACGAAGTTGGTGTTGGCGTGTTTGCTCTTGATGCAGAAGACAAACTGCTGTTAATGCCCGGAAACGATGTAGTGGTCGATGTACAAAGCCACGAACTCGGACTGGGCGCTTTGCTTAACCCGTAATCATCGGCAACGAACTTATACGCTTTGGGCTTTAGTGATGGCCATGAGCAAATTTGCGAGTTTTAGGACTACCTCTACGGGGTCCTATCTTGCATTATTTTTTGCATCAGGCATCACAACGGTCATTTTCATTGCTGCAATGGCGTACCATTATGCCACTAAATCAGCATATTATGAGATCCTGTCTGCTGATTACACCACAATAATTTACATCATTATGGCATGGGTAACCTTGGGTTGGCTCATGGCTTTAATTGCGGGAATTGGGTTTGATGTCTTACCGCTTATTCATGGTGCTGCCCCCTTCCATGAATCCACAATGAGGCAATTTATCATCCTCAACATCAGTGGACAATTCTTCCTCACCCTGTCCACATTCATGTCCACACGAGAGATGATTGATGAATTTTCAACTGTGGGCATTGTCTTGCTTTCTTTAGGCGTGCTTTTGCTTGGCCTGCCGGGAAGGCGCCTCGCCTCCGAATCTAAAATGTCGAAAGAAAGGGACGAAGTTGGTGTCATGTCATTGCTCCCGGGAGTGGTGTTTCCTTTTTTTGCTACCACCATCATCTTCTGCTGGTTGTTAAGAGACACTCCCGGGATGCTCGAACTTGGGCGATCGGTCATGGTCGCGCTTTACATCCTGGTTACCGTTGTCATTATCGTGAGTCATTTCAATCGTCGATTGAATTGGAACATCATCCCTCCTGAAAAATTACAAACTCGATTGACCGTCTTTGCAGTCTTCCTCTGCACACATATCCTCTTCTCATTCCTTACGGGACGTGAGGGTTCAGACACACACACTTTACTGGCTCAGATGAGCGATTATTCACTCGGATTAACCCTCCTATGGGCGTTCATTCTATGCAACCCCCTCGCGGTGGCAAAGAAGGCATTGTTCAACGGCGGGATGGGGCATAATCGATTGGTCTTTGCTGCCCTCTGGATGCTACCGTTTTGCTCATTCCACGCATTCAATTCTTCACAGTACATCGACAGACCTGGAACACCCGGATATGCTACCTTTCTCAGCACATCAGCCCTTCTGGCTGTTTGGGGGTATTCCATGTACCTGCATGAGGACCACCTGCACATCAACATCCACAAACGGAGTTCAAACCCGCTTTTCTTGATGTTTTTCTTGACCGGATTTGTTTCCATTCAAATTTTGTTCATCAAAAATTGGTTGGACTTGGGGCCAACCAACACGGAACAAACCATTTGGGTTGCATCAATCGTCATTGGATCCATCCTCCTAACGGTGGATTTCTTGCGCAGAACCATGCTGAGTTTGGACACCTGGCACAGAATACCGATGTTCTATGGCAGATACATCCAAAACAAGTCACTGGAATAATTCAAGCGCATCCAAAGCGGATTGCGGGATACCGAGCACTGTCGATTCCGACCCATCAATCAATGATGCATACGCTCCCATTGGACCAGCGAGGTCATAGCCACCTGCTTTTCCTTTCCAAGACTCATTCATCACAAGTTCAACAAGCGCCTCATCGCTCAATGCTTCGATTTCAACAACAGCATGTTCGACAAAAAATTGCCATTGGCCATGCAACAAGATACCTGCAGCAGACCAAACTTGATGCCTCCGTCCAGACAATCGATGGAGCATTGTTGCAGCATGGATAGCGTCGCGCGGTTTTCCGAGTAAGCCATCCACCTCGTCAGGATCTGCGAGAACGGTGTCGCAGACCATCACCACGTCATACCCGTGATTTTGGGGTACAGCAGCGGCTTTTTGTTTGCAGATGGAAGTGACTTGGTCAGCAATTGAACCTCGCACCGTTGGCGTTTCATCCACCCCATCAATCCCCTCACATCGAACCGAGGAAAACAGTCCTTCGACCATGCTTGCCCGACGCGGGGACTGGGATGCTAGCCAAAATGAGACCATCTGATTCAACTTCACGAAGCGACCTATCTCATTTACACTTTCCATGCTCAAGCCATGATTGAAGTGAACCGTTTTGAGGGAGAGGTTGAAGAATCGACCCGTCTTCCAGCAAACGGTGCCGGCATGAGCGACGTTGAAAGAATCCCTACCCACATTGAAGGATTGGATGAAAATATGCAAGGTGGCGTCCCTCAAGGCCACATTTGTATTGTGGCTGGTGCGTCGGGGGCAATGAAGTCGAGTTTGACTTTCTCTATGCTCT
>DAPR01000052.1 GCA_002502605.1 Euryarchaeota archaeon UBA258 | reverse complement strand
TTGGGTGTGCCATGGCTTGGTACATTGACAGATTACATGCAAGAGGATGAATTCACCACAACCGGGTTGGCTGCCTTGATCATGCTCGTTATGTCAATCATCACCTTGCCGTTGTTGTTGCAAAGGCGAAAGCGCCTCAAGCGGATTATGGCCGCAAGAAATCGCCGAGCAGGCGTGGAAACCACCGCCGATGAGTTTGACGACTTCTTCGATTGAACTTCGTTATGGCGCGGCAGGGGAGATTTGAACTCCCGAGGTGAGACACCACTGGATTAGCAATCCAGCGCAATGGCCAGGCTATGCGACTGCCGCAGACAAAGCCGCCGACCGATGAAGCAGTCATGAACATGACGGTGGCGACTGAATGAGCCAGGAGCGAGGCGAATGGGCCACTGAAGGCTCATAATGGCCCAAGAGGACCCAGCCAAGATGCTGGTGGAACACACACCAAGACGAGGGCGAGGTGCATCCAACCGAGGTAATACAAAGAGCGGAAGAAGGATTTCGCTGCCTTTGGCATTCGGCCGTTCTCGTCTGTTGGCTCCTTGGGATCGATGTCCCAAACTGATTTTGCGTACCAAATGGTCAAACCACCGGCGAGGAAGGCCCACAACAAAGGCAAGCCTGATTCTGGCCAAAAGCAAGGAACGCTCCCTAGGAGGAGCAAACATACACAGTACATTTTCGAGAGGAAAACCGTGTGCTCTGGACCCCTCACTTCGTTCATCATCGGGACCTTGGCTTTGGCGTATTCGCCAGAGCGATACAACGCTAATGCCCAGAAATGAGGAGGTGTCCAAAAGAAGATGAGCGCAAAGAAAAGCCATGGCACTGGAGAGCCAAGAGCGAGAGGATTGAGCGTGTCAAGTGCGGTATCTCCTGCTGCTGCCGCCCAGCCAATGAGTGGGGGAGTGGAGCCTGCAATCCCCCCGATGACGATGTTTTGAGGCGTTCTGCGTTTGAGCCAAATTGAGTAGATGAGGACGTAAAAAATAACAGAAAAGAAGGACCAGAAGGCTGCTTTCCAACTGACAATCAAGAACAGAGATGAACCAAGAACAGCAATAATGAGGCCGAAAAGTAAGGCTCCACGAGGTGAAATATGGCCCTGGGGGACTGGCCGGTTTTTGGTACGCCTCATCAGTGGGTCGATGTCTGCATCATACCACATGTTGATCGCGTTTGAACCACCTGCAGATAACGTACCACCAACGACTGTAATGCCAATTGTGACCAGTGTGTCCATCCACGTTCGGTCGGTTACAGCGATCAAATCATGAACTAAAATAGCGCAAATAGCTGTGACTTGAAGCAGAACGATGACCCTTAATTTCATCAGACGCTGGAACACCACGAACCAGCCAGGGTGTGGTTCCAGTGCCACTTCATCGACGCCAAGATCCACGTTCATTCCTCTCCTTCATGGTGATCTTGGTGTGATGCTGAGATACGAATGGAAAACAACGCAATCGTAGCAACAAGCAATCCGGTGACACCAACAATCAGGTGAAGCAAGGAAACCCATTCAGGGAAACTATCCATTTTCGCGGCAACGATGTATGAACCACCAATCATCACGTTGAGCATCCAGAAACCTGCGGTCATATCGGTGATGCGGCCAAACTTAGGCGTTGCACCGTGTTCACGGGCTTCCGAGCGCACTCGCGCAGACCCCGCAATGAGCACCAAACCAACGACAAGAGCGCCGAAGCGATGGACCATTTGAACAAGGACGCCTGGACCATCAAAGGAAGGTAAAACACTGCCATTGCACGTCGGCCAGCCAGTTGGGAATCCGACAGAGCAACCCTGATTGTATTGACCTCCTGCTGTCGAAGACACCCAAGCACCCAGAATGAGGAGCGTAAACACCGACCCAACCATGGCATCGACCCTCTTTTTATTGGCGGCGATGAAGGCCTTTGGCAACCTGTACAACGGATGGACTGATCCCTCTTTTGGTCTCATTTCCATGTGCTGGTAAATAAAAGCAGAAGAGAACACGCACGCCATTGAAAGGTGAAGCGCAACCGACCAATCGGCATTGTCATAAAACACAGTGACTGCACCAGCAGTGGCTTGTAAAATCAACATCACACCCGCGAAAATGGAGAGGTGATAGGCTCGAGTTCCATAGACCGCACGTTTTGAGCGCAGCAGCAAGGCATTGAACAGCACTGGTAAGGCAATCACCCCGACCATCGCCCTGTGAATCCATTCAGTGAAAATTTCGAAGGTTGTGTAGCGGTGGTCTTCACCGCGTGAATCTATTTCTTCTGGGTTTGCTTCCCAATATGCAGTTTGTTCCTCGACGGAGATGTCGAAGCCCCAAGTTCCGAAGCATTGAGGCCAATCAGGGCATGATTCACCTGCGTCGTTGATCCGAATCGTACCACCTGCAACGATGATAACGAGAGCCATGCCTAGCAAAACAAGAGGCAGGGTTGACGGGCGACGCCACCATACAGCCTCCATGGGTGAAGGTGAGAGGAGACCCCTTTTGAACACATTCCTACACCCAACAACCGTCAGGGAGTGAAAACATGCGAGGCTTTGCTCTTCTTACTGTGCTGCTCTTTACCTCGAGTTTGTTCTTGAACGGGGTTCACGCCGAGGAAAACTCTGGCCAAGAAGAAGGCGCAACGCTTGACATACTTACCTTCAATGATGCCTGCATCAGCGACGCTGAGTGCAATGGTGAGCGGCCGCTCCATTTCATTGAATATTTTGGCGCAGATTGGTGTGAACCTTGCAAGGTCCTCGACAATGACTTGGATGACCTCATCAACAATGAGACGTTCGTCATGCGACATCACCCCTCGCCCCAAGATTTGTCCTATAATTCAGACTCATATCAACGGTTTAATACGATGTACAGGCTTCTGTTTTTACCAAGTTTGATCCATAATGGTGACGCATTGATGACGGGGACAAGCCAGGCACAAGACCTTGGGGCGGTCATGAGCAACAGCACTGCTTCGTTTGAAGGTCTCAATGGAGTGTCCATAGAAAACGGAACCATCGAATGGAACAGCACGGTCAACGGAAGTGTCTCAATATGGCGCCTCGGACAGGTCGCCCATGAGACCGAAGCCTACAAGCACAGCGATATGGTCATCGGTGCAATGCATTTCAACGCTAGCACAGGGCAAGGAAACATCAGTGAGTTGATCCAGATGAATGGCACAGGACTTGTGGTCATGCTCGAAAGCGATGGGGTAAGAACACTCACTGTTCCGTCCGAAAACCCTGCCGTGGGCTTTGATCTCAATGAAGATGAAGGAAAAAGCGGATCGCTGGAACCAGTTCAGACCTCGACGACGTTCATTGCTTTGGCGACAACGGTCGTGTTGTTGTTGTTGTTAGCTCCTGCTCTGCTGATGTGGTACAGCACCGTAACGACCTCACCCTCGGCATTCAACGAGCAAGAATAGACATCCTCCACCTGTGAGTGCCGTGGGTTA
>DAPR01000019.1 GCA_002502605.1 Euryarchaeota archaeon UBA258 | reverse complement strand
TCGGGATCGAAGAAGCGATTGAAGGTGGCAAAAAAATCGCTCACCTCGACATGGATGAGGTTCACGTCTCAACCCTGATCCGCGCCCAAATGACGGCCATGCTCGCACTTGCTCAACACGGTGGGGGGAAAACTCCCGTGTTCCAATACCCAGCACCGGAAGGAGGCACATCCTCTGTTTCGGAAAACGAGGCTCGAATGATTGACTGGGCTCAAATTCGGGGCGATGCAGGTTCTGCAGATTTGCTGCCAGTCCATGTCTCCTGGCAACTCAACGAACGAATGTATGGAGATTTACAAGGCCTCAACAAAGACGACACTCGCAAGGCCTATGGAGATGAGCAAGTGCACATTTGGCGTCGTTCCTTTGATGTTCCACCTCCATCAGGTGAATCGCTTAAGTTGACGGCTGAGCGAACCATTCCCTACCTTAATGACGCCTTGATTCCGGCTCTCAAGCAGGGCAAGAACCTCTTCGTTGCCGCTCACGGCAATTCCCTGCGCAGCATCATCATGCACATCGAAGGGTTGAGCGAAGAACAGGTGCTTTCTCTGGAAGTGCCCACCGGCCAGCCGATGGTGTACGCTTGGTCTGAATCGGGTTGGGAACGCCATGAGCTCTGAACGCAGCCTGTTGACCCGCTCCAATGTCATTCTCGTCGTTGGTGCCTTGATTTCTCCTTGGCTCTTGTGCCAAGTGTGGATCCTCACAAGCGCTGGTGATGAACCGTTTGATGAAATGCCAACCTGTGAATCCACCAGCATGAATTGCGCTCACTTAGGTGGCAATGCTGATTTTCGAATGGAAGAACTCAGCCTCACCGTCAACGCTTCAATCGAAGAGGTTCAACTCGATTTAGAGGCTTATATTGCATCGAACAAGGGCGATGTGTTGGTCGCTGAATCCGGAGATGGTGCACACTATGTTCACTTTGTTGAGCGGACTTCGTTCTGGCGGTTCCCGGACGATGTTGTGGTTGGTTTGACAGCGCTTGATGAGGTCACCACGCAAATTGAATTGCACTCTCAATCCCGTTTAGGTCAAGGCGACCTCGGAGTTAACCCCGACCGACTTGAAGGGCTTCATGCCGCTCTCGTTGCGTGATCGCTGAAGCTTTCCCAGCCAAAGGGATAGCCATCCTCATCAACCAGAATCACGTTGACGCCAAGCCCGTTTTTATGGAAAGCAATCAATTGGATTTCATGGATTTTATGGCCGCTGGGAGCGACACCAAGCACGGGAAGTTGTTGACGTTGGAAGAATGATCGTCGTTTTGCTTTGCTTGGCTGAGCCACCGCTTCTTTGCCAACCCTCCTGCGCTGCCCTTCAACATCGTCAAACCATGGCAGTGGGCCTTCAGGTGAAAAGCGCAAACCGAGGATCATGTCGACACCAGCCGTTTCCTGGGCCGCATCAGCGTCCGCACCGCTTGGTATTGCTGGCGCATTCGGGTGTGTATGGAGCCAGTGCGTGAACCGCCCAGCGCGTGAGCCTCGGGAACTGGAAAACATGTCATCAGTCCAATCTTCGGGGAGATGGTGCACTGAATATGAGTCGCCGCGGTTGACGATATGTGCCTCCTTAACGCGGTAGCCTTGGCCTTGAAACAGATTGAAGGTTGACTCTTCGGCCCTAAACCGCTCATCAACCTCTTCGATGTGCGGTGCGTCCGCATCGATGTCAAGACCAACGAGGATTTCGTCAGGCAGCGCTTGAAGCGCCCACCAAACTAAATTTTCAAAGACGCCACCAGGCAGATGAATCTGAGCAGTGTACGCTTCTCGACTTCGATAGGACTCCTCATTGTAGGTGGTCATCAACTCGACAAGCCACGCTTCAACCATCGTCCTCGACAACCCCAGCCCCCCCTCTTGAATGAACTGTGCGGAAGTCCATGGAGCCGAAGAATCTTTCAAAAGGGTCGGTCCGTTGCTTTCACCATGGCGAGGAAGAAGGGCGGCTTCGGGCGGTTTCTCGGCGCCATCACCGGTACGCCATACGAGCGGCTCCTAAAGCAGGTTGACAAGTTGGTCAACGAGTTTGAAGACGACGATCGAAAACTGGCCAAGAACCTCAACAAACTTGCCAAGATGGTAGGGCAGCAATACGAGGAAGAAAACCTCGATGAAGAAGAGCACGACCTCATTCTCGAAGCGATTGAGGAAGTTGATCCTGAGGGCCGTTCTTTTGCCAAATTGTCTGACGATGAAGATTCATTCTACGCTGGGACCGTCCCAGATGCTCCTGAATTGAAGCGGGAAAAGAGGACAAACCTCGACGACTTGATGCAATCCAAAGGCGATGAATTCCTCGGCAGCTATGGCCGCGATGAGTTTGAAGAATTCAAAGCAAGAATGAGCGACGATTTCATCGCAGAATCCGACGATGCCATTCGCCAAGGCGATCATCAAGCGGAAATCATCACTGAAAACCGTGTCTTTGCGGATGCAGATGAAGAGTTGGACCGCTTGAAACAACAGATTTCACAAGAATCCGGTATGGTTGATCCAAACGCCGAGGAAGAGGAAGAGGAAGAAGAAGTTGAGGGCTATTCAATCGATGAAAACGGCGTCGAATGGTTCGAAGACGAAGACGGCTACTGGTGGTTCCGTGAAGAAGGCCAAGACGATTGGCAACCTTACGATGAAGACTGATCTTCAGGTTTTGGTCCAGTGAATTGCACGATGAGTGAAACCCAAATCGCCAACAGCAAAGCGCCCAACCAGGTGTTCATTTCCACGATCACGCTTGCGATCAGGACGCCAAGGAAAAATACGGCGATAGCAAAAGCCAATCCTAGCATTGTAAACGGGGCATAGCGAAGCCTTGGGTCAATGAAGCTGTAGACATAGTAACCACCGCCTCGGTAGGCGAAAATGTAGGCAAAGCAGACGTAAACGAGTCCCATTCCAACACAAAAGAGAGCCAGGTATGGGTGGAGTTTTGGCGCGACCAAAACAACTTCCACTGCCAAAAAGATGGCAGCCAAATTGTGCATAGCCTGTTCATGGTAAAGGAAGATGTGATCTGATGATCGATTGGATGCGAACAAATCTGGCAGGATGATGTATCGAACAATGGTTGCCGTAAGGAAGGCCGAACCACACGCTACCGCAAACATCCCAATCTCCATTGTTTCCAACCAGAACGGCACGTTGCTCCCGTTTATATGCAGCACAGAGGCGACGCTCACGCTTGCAAAGTACAGAATGTTGCTCAGCAGTGTCCACGAGCTAAACGTGACGAATTTTTGGAACCCGACTGGATGCAACAAGGTCATCGACCGTTGTTCGTGAAGCAAGACTTGCATGTTTCCCGGGCCAGAGCGGAACATCGAAACGATGGCGGCAAGACCGAACAGAAGCGCAATCACACGCCATCCCAACACCGCTCCTATCGGCATCAATGGTTCGACCAGTGACCGTGCGCTGTCCTGCACCACGCTGCCAAGGTTGAGTATGCCGAACATGAGAGCAAGAAGCAAACCAATTGCACCCATAGCAGCAAAAGTTTGTTGGGCGGTGGTTTCTCCACCATAGTCCAACTTTTCGCCCATGATTTTCATTCCCGGTGTGAGGTGGTTTTGAATGTTCGTTCAAAGGTCTACCGCAGGTCTGGCAAATCGTATTCGGATGGCGTCCGGTACTGGTAGGGATTTTCCCTTGCCTGTTTCCTTCCATCGGTCCTTCCTTCTGCCACTTCTTCAGGGTTCTCCAACTCATATTTTCGCTTGATGGCTCGCATTTGCAGCGAAACGCTCAGCATCCAAAAGACGAGCACAATCGCCATTGTGGAGGTTGATCTTGGATTGAGAACCTCCAGTGTCTGCCCGTTGAGCACAAGCATTCCCCCCAGCGTGGCAATGCTTCCAAGCAAACCTGAAACCAACATTGGTAATTTTTTCCGAATCCAAATCACTGAGAAAAACGCAATCACGGCCATTGCGTTGGTGATAAATTCGCTGTCGGTCACTTCGAATCCCTGCCCGTCAAGCCATTGAAAGCTCCAACTAAAGCAGATGTAAATTCCGAACGAAGCCATGAGGTGAATGCTCATCTGAATGGTCATGAGCATAATACCGGCACTCAACAAGATCAAGATGAACATCAAGGACAGTTCACTGACGGTTCCATCTGGGATGAGGTCGTGCACAATCGGTGTGAAGACATATCCAATTCCACCTCCAACTGCACCAGCAACATACTGAAGGCGCTCATGACCGCGCAGCATCAAGAAGACCCCGGCGCCGATCAAAACAAGGCCAAACAACGGGCCAAGCGCGTTGATTTGGTCCAAGAGAGGTGAACCGACATCCGGCATGTCGATGTCAACCATGAACATCTCATGCGCATTAGGAATTTAGCCTCATCGCTCCTGATTGTGGCCAAACCTTAGTTCCATATCGAGAGGGTGTGAAGGTCGAATTTGATGACCGAGTTGTCGGCCCCGCCTTGTTCTAAGAGTGCATTGGCTTGTGCTTCGCTTGAGATCCCGATGATCTGCTTTGGACGAGAAAGGCTCCCCTGTTCGGTTGCTTGAATCACCTTTGCAAGCACTTGTGCCCCGTTGAACGGCGGCATGAAGAAATCAAGCAAGAGCACATCAGGCTTGAATTCCAGAATGGCTTCGATAGGCTTGGATGAATTCCATCGTTGCAAAAACACGATTTCATCGAGGTTGATCTCCGCTGAGGAAAGCATGGCTTCTAGGTCGTAGGAGTCCTCAAACGCGAGCACTCGCATCCTTGAGGCCTCATGCAGGGATTGGTTGCTGGTCCCACCAGTGCGGTGCTTCGAACCAGGCTCCGTGGTTCACCGGGCGATCGATGAGGGGCAGTCCGAATGTGCCTCCATTCACCGTGAGTCCACCAGCAGGATTGCTGGCACACGGCCCTGGCAGGTAATCCTCGCCCGTTTCACTCAACTCCAACCGCAGAGCATGACCTGCGGGTAATACGACGTCAAGCGGGTTGAATTCCATGAGCATGGTGTATTGGCTGAACGGCAGTGCCGGTTGAGCATCATACCCACCGTCTCGGTAGCGAATGTCCATGGTGGCGTGGCCAAGGCGCAGGTCTGAGGTGTCGTCGTAAAGCGTAGCAAAGATTTGACCGCCGTTGCACGCTTGTGTGGTGACATCCAAATGCAGGGTTGGCAATCCTGAGATGTGCGTCTCGTCCTCGAACGTCGGGCTCACCAATGTGACCCCGGCTCCAAGGCCGCTCACGGTCCCAAGGTCGCCCCACGTCGAATCAATCGTGTGCATGTCCCACATCACATCGGCAGGTGGCCATGTGTCCTCGACGTGCCATCGCCCATCGTTGGTTTGCATTTGGACCATTGGCGCTGGTTCCTCGCCGATGCCCTTGAGGTAGTAATTGAACCAACCAAACAGTTCGACAGCCCAGTCCATGCGACTCATGTTCGGATAGGCTTCCTTCCCGTAACCGCTGTCAAGTTCGCTGTGACGGTCGGGTTGATCTGGATAGTTGTGAGCCCACTGGCCTGAAATCGCTCGAGCGTTGATGCCTGCATCAATCAGCAACTGGTAGGTTGGGAAGGCATGGTAGGGGTCGACGTTCCAATCTTGCATGCCCCACACGATGTAGACACTGCCACGGTAGTTCTCCAAGACATCCGGAAGATGGCGTCGCTCATCCCAGTAATCGTTCCATTCCGCTCCGCCAAATTCAGCCCAGCCCCACGTGGAGAAGGGGTTCAACGGCCCGATGGCGTCATCAGAACACATCCGCATGTCATCGGTGGTCAGGTCGGTTGTCGCTGCCTCATAGGCCGCATCGTAGCCCATCGCTCTTGCTTCTGAAGATCCGTTTCTGTAGAACATTTCTTGGACGCCGATTGAGCCGGAAATAGGCACGATGGTTTTGAGGTGTTCAGACGGGTTTTGTGCCGCCTCCCAGTTGGTCGTTCCAGCGTATGACTTGCCCATGAGGCCGACGTTTCCGTTTGACCAATTTTGTTGACCGAGCCAATCGGTCACCGCTTGAATGCCCGTTTGTTCACCAAGTCCTTTGACGTCTTGGCAGTGAGTGGATTGGCCCGTGCCGAAGGTTGAGGCTTGAGCAAAGGCATAGCCGTGAGGCAGGAAAGTGTCGTAGACCCACTTGCCAACCCCGCCATCAGGGACGGTGTTTGGTGAAGAGTCTTCACCGATTCCGGGCATGCCTTCGCCTCCGAAATCGTAGTAGGGGTGAATGGTCATGATGACAGGCACCTGGGTTCCTTCTGGAACATTGGGAAGCCACAACGCCACGTGCATCAAGGCAGGGCCTGGAGCACCAACATCCTGCTCACTTGCCGGCAGTTCAACTTCGATGAAATGCTCGGTGTAGGGCAGAGCCTCATAGGTTCCATTGACCGGTAATTGGGCTCGGAGGGTGTCCATTGGCAGGTCCATTTGATGGCGAAGATGGAGCGGTGTGTTCCACCAATCTTCTTCGAATTCATTGTCCATTCCCTCTGAAACCAATGCTTCACCGAAGGTCATCGCCAACAGCAAAAAGACCACAGCGACGGCGATGGTGCTGACGGCGGAGTAGGTCAACTGCCTTCGTGCAGTGCTGGCTTGATCAAATTCTGGAACCAAAATAGCCTCGTCTGAGACCTCTTGTTTGGTGCCAGAGTCATCTGCCATGCTTCACGCAGACACTCCCCCATCAAGAGCATGACGCTCTATGGTTCAGGCCTCTTCAAGCCGCAGCTTCTCGGGCTTTACGAGCGGCAATAAAGGAACGAACACAGACTGTCGTGTAGGCAGAACCTGTGAGCAACAACATCAGCGTTGAACCAGAGGCATAGTCCAACCCGTCACCCATGACCATGAAGAAGCGCGTACCGCCAAGGGCGCACAACAAACCGAATGTGGCAGCAATATGCATCCACAATTTCTTTTTCTCAGGCTTTCGAAGCGTCATAACGCCAGAAACGAGCAAAGGTGCCCCGAGCATGCTTGGGAAAAACGAGGTGATTGAGTTGGATTCTGATAAGACAGAAACGGCAATGCCCCACGCGATAAGGAAGGCACCGTAACCGATTGTGACGTTAGCTACAAAGTTGGATTGTTGTTCCATGATGTGAGCAGGGCGGCCCCCTTCTTTTGTCTATTGGACAAAGGCCTGCATCGCCGCACGGTTCATGGGGGGGAACCGATTCGCCCAACCATGAAAGGACGGCTGGCCATCTTGCTCGTTCTGAACCTGTTGTGCATGACCGCAAGCGTTGCTCCAATCGCTCAGGCCGATACGGGAAACACTGGTTGGCGCAATGTTGGCATTGACCCAGCAATGTGGTTGGACGGTCCAGAACCTGAAGACACCCCGATGAAAGACACCTACCAAGGAAACGCCATTGTCGAAATTGAAGTGTCCTATGTCCCCGGTCACTTGACCTCACGCGCTTATGGCGTGGTTGTGATCGAACTGTTTGAGCAGTGGGCTCCAATCACCACAGAGAACATGATCACCAATGTCGAAGATGGCATTTATGACGGCATTTTTTTCCATCGAGTCATCGATGATTTCGTCGTTCAAGGTGGCGACCCAACCTGTTCTCGGGTCGGTGCATACCCCTTGACCAGCCCTCAGTGTGGCAGCGGTGGAACGGGCGATACAATCCCATTGGAACTCGATCCAAACCTTTCCCACGTCGATGGAGCGATTGGTATGGCACGAAGTCAGGACCCAGATTCTGCTGATGCACAGTGGTACATCGCCGAAACTGAAGCCCACAACCTCGATCCTGAAAACCGAGATGATGAGGGCTATGCCACCTTTGGCATCGTCCGTGACGGCATGAGCCTTGTTCGTGGCATTGCCCTGACCCCGACATCGGACGACCCAACCGGAGATGAGCAAATTCAGAACCC
>DAPR01000011.1 GCA_002502605.1 Euryarchaeota archaeon UBA258 | reverse complement strand
CAGAGATATAATCTTCCGTCTAAAGAAAGAACAAAAACACTAAAAACACACGTTTAGGGGGATTTGTAATAGGATTTAGAGACCCTAATCAGTTAAATAATACGCACTTTGAGGGTACGATATGGAAGAACACGTTGAATTCAACCCCTCGTACACGCTGATGACCTATGCACTGTCCCCAGGTGAGTCAGTCAATGTTGAGCCCGGAGCCATGGTGGCTATGGGCGGCGTCGAAATGCAAACCCGCAAAAGCGGCGGTGGAATTTTCAAGAGCCTCAAGAAGATGGCACTCGGTGGAGAGTCCTTCTTCCTCAACACCTTCACCGCAGGCGCAGCAGGCGGCTGGGTCAGCGTTGCACCAGGATCTCCAGGTGACATCCAAGGCTTCGACCTCGTTCCTGGTCAAGCTCTTTTCATTCAAGGAGGCTCCTACCTCGCTTCAACCCTCAACGTCGTGACCGACACCAAGTTCCAAGGTGCAAAGGGCTTCTTCAGCGGTGAATCAATGTTCTTCGTTCAGGCAACCTGCGCAGAAGGTCAAGGCCGTGTGTGGTACAACTCCTTTGGTGCCATCAAGCAAATCCCAGTTCAGCCCGGACAAACCATCACCGTCGACACCGGCCACGTGGTCGCATTCGACGCTGGCGTTCAATACACCATCAACAAGGTTGGCGGCATGAAGTCGTTCCTCGTCGGTGGCGAAGGTCTTGTGATGAACTTCACAGGCCAAGGCAACGTGTGGATCCAGACACGAAACGTCGGCAGCCTCGCTGCTAAACTCGTTCCGTTCTTGCCAAACCGTGGCAGCTGAGTGAGCCAAACTATTGCTCATGGTGCCCGATGAGGGCGAAGCCAGATGGTCCGTGCGTTTGCTTTGCATTCTTGAACACATCAATGAAATAGAGCCTGTGTTTTTTTTGAACCATGAGCGGTGGCTGGTGGCAGGAAAACAACCCGAATCCTGCAGAGATGCGGCAATTGATTCAACATCTGCAAAGTGAATTGGCTCGAGCCCACCAAGAACTGGCAGTCCTGCGTGGGCAAAGACAGCAGATCAACTCCGGCCACATGCATCAACCATCGAGGTTTCGATTCATACCGGATTCATTGACGTGGTACGAGCACGATGCAAATGCTCGCCGAATGGGTGGGCATCTTGCCACCATACACTCCGGTGCAGAAAATCGAGAAGTACAAGCTGCTGCACGAGGACAAACCATCTGGATTGGTGGACTTCGCCATAGCCACAGGAACGGCCACGGAGTCGATACTTGGCGATGGAGCAGTGGAGAGCGATGGTTTTTCATCAACTGGAATGTTGGTGAGCCCAATAATTCCGGTGGGCATGAAAATGCAGTGCAAATGTACAGCAACGGAAAATGGAACGATGTGCGCCAAGATTGGAAAGGACCTGCGGTGTATGAATTTCCTCACACCTATTGAGGACACTTCAGTTTTCACGCTGCCCAATAGGCCTCAATACAATCGTTAGTTTTCCGAGCGCAGTGCCCTTTTCATCGAGAAATTTTAGTCTCGGTCACAAGACGAAAGGTCGACAAATCGACCTCTTTTACCTCCAATCGAGGCGAAGACAATATAACCACAGGGGAATGGTGGAACCGGAGAGGAAACTCTTCAGGGAAAACCATGAGTTGTTCACTCGATATTCCACTTGGCCCTTCTTGCAGAGACCCAAGCCTCGAAGCGGATTTACAAGCCCGCCTCGAAGCAGGCCATCGCGTGTTTGCTGTGGGTGATGTTCATGGCCACCTTGCGACGTTCAGAGCGTTGCTCCATCGACTCGATTTGAGCGATGATGATCGAATCGTATGTTTGGGCGATATGATTGATCGTGGACCAGATTCTGCTGGACTCATCGCACTGGTGAGAAACGATCCTCGAATCATCTGCATTAAGGGGAACCATGAACAAATGGCCCTGCAATCCATTCAACCAGATGGGAGGGTGGAATTGTGGCAGCCTTGGCTGCAGCGAGGAGGAAAATCGACATGGGGCTCGTACATCGTTCGCGCTCAAGGTGATTTGTGGTTAGCTAAATCAAATTTCTTTAGTGATGCTATGTGGATGGACAACCTTCCAACCCAAATTGTTCTCGATCGGCTAAGACTGGTTCATGCTGGCTATGACCCCAGAATGCCCCTGGATGCACAGGGTGAGAAGGAACTGCTGTGGATTCGAAAGCGTTGGTTCCAACATGACGCCCCGGTTGATCCTGCTCGGATGGTTGTGTTCGGCCATTCAACCACAACAAAGGTCGGAAAGTCAGCAGGTAATGTTGCGTTCTCTTCCTTTGAGTTACCTGATGGTCGACCGGCATGGGTCGGAATGGACATCGGAGCGTACAACCATGTTGCACCGGGGATTGCAGCACTCGACCTTCAGACATTGCGGGTGACAAAGCAAACGACTCTGCGGTCGGAACGCTGGTTTGAACATGGCAACACTGCACCAAAAGGAGGAAAGAAACCGAAACGGTGGAAGCAAGAGGGGAACCGCAAAGAGGCTTGGATTGCCGAGCATTACGGATTAGCGGCCTTACGAATGAGCAATCGAAGGGAACACATTGCAGAACTAAAGGCAAAGCAAAGGCTCCGGATGGCCGGTGTTGTCCTCGATCGTTCGGATTTGACGAAGGCGTCCTTCCACCGCACATCACGTGAAGGCCTTTCGCTTCAAGACGGAGAGAGGCATGGAGACCTCGATTGGATCCACAACGGGCAGCGAATTCGCAAAGGACCCGGCACTGAACCGGAACGAAGCCCGCCACATTTGCCAGGCCCGACAGGGTTTCGAATTCATCAACGAAGCCATGCCAACCTCGAGTCACCATCCCACCTTGATCACGCTTCAAACGCGTGGAACGCTCGGCGGCGGTTGCAAAAGTCTTGACTCGGTGAACGAGATA
>DAPR01000006.1:11353-12023 GCA_002502605.1 Euryarchaeota archaeon UBA258 | reverse complement strand
GTCGGCACTGAAGAACTCAGAGCGCTCTTTGCTGAGCACGGCGACATGACGGATTGCATTGTCCTCACCGATGACAACGGCGTAAACCGTGGCTTCGGATTCGTCACCTACAGCGAAAAAGCACACGCTGATGCTGCAATTGCCAAGTTGGACAAGCACAAGATCAACGGGCGCCGCATCGGTGTTCGTGATGCAGACAGCGATGATAAGAAGGGCAAGCGTGAGAAGCGAAAGGACCCTGAAGGTCTCAAACTCTATGTTGGCAACCTCCCATTCAAAGCCACTGAAGATCAACTCAAAGCACTGTTTGAAGGCGTTGCGACCATCACTGAACTCGTGATGGCAACCGATAACGCTGGAAAACCCAAAGGATTCGCCTTCGCATTCGTGAAGGAGATGGATCAGGGTGAAGCAATTGTTGCAAAACTCAACGGCACTGAACTGCTTGGTCGAAAGATCAAGGTCGATGTCTCACAGGGTGGCAAGAAAGGCGGAAAAGGTGGAAAACCTGCCCAATCCGGTGGTAAAACCAACCGTGAACTTCAAGCCATGCGCGAAGAGGAAGAAGACAGTAAGAAGCGCCGACCTCGCCGCCGCCCCAAGAAGGATTGAAGACCACTTAGCGCGGGTTGGTCACTATGGCCGAGTCGCATGAACCCGCTTGGCTCGT
>DAPR01000006.1:630-11272 GCA_002502605.1 Euryarchaeota archaeon UBA258 | reverse complement strand
ATCGATGCTTGGCGGATGTACATTCGTGAACATGGCGAAGAGGCTGCGCACCAGCGCCTAGCGAAGGCTGCTGGACTTGCATGCATTGCCGGGGCGGTTGTACCAGGCCGCTACCTCCGTGGCACACCCATCTCTCTCAAAGAAACCCGGGAAATCATCCGAAACCTTCCATCAGCAACACCAGCCTTGTTCGGTGGTTGGGCGATTCGTGGATGGAAGCAGCAAGGTTGGTCCCCGCTTCGAGCGAATCTGTTCTTGGCGCTTCAAGACACAGATGCAACGCTCCATGCTTACCTTCACACAGGAGCGTGGTCACACCAACGCCGCACTGCTGAACAATGGACAGAATGGGCACAGGCTGGAGCGTCAAGTAAAGCGGTAACGGACCATCCAGATCTTGGAAGCGAGAAAAGGCCAGGACCGCTCACATACGAAGTGGAAGTGTACCAAGGATGCGTACGTTACAAGCGAGGGTGCAAGTTTTGCATTGAACCCAAAAAGGGGATTCCCATTTGGCGAACACCTGAGGACATCATCAAAGAAGTGCGCCTTGCTCATGATGCTGGCGTCCACCATGTGCGCCTTGGAGGCATGACAGACACATACACCTACATGGCAGATGGAGTTCGAGAACTCGAATATCCAGTGCCAAACCCAGAACCCATTGCCCGCTTGTTGCATGGCTTACGCGATGATGAGCGGCTGGGTGTGCTTCATACAGACAACGGCAACCCCTCGATCATTGCAGAACATCTCGAACCGTCTGAGGAAATCACCAAGACTCTTGTTGAAACGCTTTCTGACGGTGCTGTGCTTTCATTTGGTCTTGAGTCTGCCGACCCAAGTGTGCACGAAGCGAACTGGCTCAATTGCGATCCAGACCAACTCAAATCGGCGATTCGCTTGATCAACAAGCATGGTCGGGTTCGAGGTGAACGTGGCCTGCCCAAGTTACTGCCTGGCCTCAACTTCATCGCAGGCCTTAACGGAGAATCAAAGGAAACTTACCAAATGAACCTCGATCTGCTCCATGACATTCGCCGAGAGGGGTTACTTTTGCGCCGCATCAACATTCGACAGGTCGAAGGTGAAGGTTTCCAAGACATCCCTCCCGAACAGTTCAGTTCCTTCAAAACCAACGTACGAGACACCATCGATGGGCCCCTGTTGAAGGAATTATTCCCTTTGGGTAATATCCTATCCGATGTGCATTGGGAGGCACATGACGGACGAACAAGGCTTCCAGCCCATCTTGGCGAAGCGCACACTGCGGACGCATCTCGAGGAAAAGCGGGCATCACGTTCGGCCGTCAAATCGGCGCTTATCCAATCTTGATAGGGGTCGAATACCACATTCCTTTGGAAACTCAATCGAACATCGTGATCACAGGCCATGGTGCACGATCAATCACCGGGGTTGAAATTCATCTCGATCACCAAACCATGACGCAAAAGCAACTTGAAGCCATTCCAGGAATCGGTGAAAAAACCGCTTGGAAGCTGATCAGCCAACGAGCAAAGCAGACATCCAAAGGAAGAGCACCCTTTGAAACAGCAGCAGATTGGTTCAAACAGAGTTCTGTGGATTGGAATGATGAGTTCTCAGTCTACTTTTCAAAATAGGGACAAATTTGTCAGCCTAAACCAAACAATTCCTGCGGTGAGCATGATTGGAGCGACTGCAACAATCGCCGTTGGCTTGCTTATTGCCATACGCAGAGAAGATGAAGAGTGATTCACTGTCGCATCACTGCGTTCACCTTTGCGCTCATTGGCGACCCTTCTTGTCAAGGCAAGGTGGGTGTTCAATAGAATCATGTAAGGCACCCATCATAGGTGCGGCATGGACACTGTTGAAGCATTGATTGTGTCCGCCCAAACCCTCTCATCAAAGTGCGATCAGGCCATCAAGAAAATAGAGGGCAACTCCGAAGTGGCTCATGCGACAAACCCCTTGGATTACGCCTGGCCTCACCATGTGCAATACCTCGAAAAGTGGGGCGGCCTCGGTGCTACAACGCTGCTGCTCGGCATGAACCCCGGCCCGTGGGGCATGGCCCAGACAGGCGTACCGTTTGGTGCCACAGAGGTCGCTCGTGACTTCTTAGAAATTGAAGCTCGAAACCTTGAGACGCCGGCGAATGCTCACCCAAAGCGACCCATAGAAGGCATGGCGCTTGAACGCCAAGAAGTTTCAGGCACCCGCATCTGGAACCTTATGGAAGAGCATTACGGATCGGCCAAGGCAACCTTTGAGCATCTCTTTGTCGTCAACCATTGCCCGCTCTTGTTATTGGGCGAACGTGGACAAAACATCACACCCAACAATGTGCCTGCTGCGGTGATTGCTCCAGTGCTTGAAGCGTGCGACGAGCACCTCAGAGAAGTGGTGGACATCCTTGGCATCACCCACATCATCGGCATTGGAAAATACGCTGAACAAAGAGCAAGGAAAGCCTTTGCAGCCGGAAAAAAAGGCCCAGGGCAATCTCGGAATGGGCGGAAAATCACCATTGATACATGCTGGCATCCAAGCCCTGCTAGCCCGCTGGCGAACAAAAACAAGGGAGCTGATTGGCGTGCAAATGTCGTGGCGTGTCTTCAGCGGAATGGTTGCTGATGTTCATGCCAAACCGGCGAACCTTTCAAGTGCTTAATGCAACACTTACTGTTCATGGCAGAACCGCAGATGGCTTGGGAACGACAACCGGACGACCGACAATGGAAGCAGCCAGAAGGCGACGATCCACGAACATTGTACCAAATGTTGATGACCAGCGTCGAGCGATTTGGCTCGAACCAATGCTTTGGTTACATTCCAGAAAAGGGCATGCCGCGCACTCACTTGACCTACGACGAGTTTGGAAGTTTGTCGACTGCTGTCGGACAACGCCTCGCAGATTTGGGTGTTTCAACCGGAGACCGTGTCGCCATGATCCTCGACAACAGCGTCGAATGGGCTGCCATCTCCTACGGTACAAACGCCATTGGCGCAGCATACACCGCCATGTACACACACCAGCACGGTGCAGAGTGGGCCTACATCCTCAATGATTCCACACCAACCCTTCTCGCAGTGGCAAACACCGGCGTGCTCGACAAACTCGTTGAACACCTTCCTTCAGAAGCAAGCGCTTGGCCAAAGGCTGGAATCTTGTTGATGGGTGAAGAGCCCGCAAATGAAGAGCCACCTGAAGGCATCGCTGTTCACAACTGGACTGATTTCGTTGCTGCTGGCCGTTCATCTGAAAACACATTCGAAATTGCAGACGACCCGTTTGCACTCAACACCCTCATTTACACATCGGGAACCACTGGAAACCCCAAAGGTGTCATGTTGAGCAACTGGAACACACTCTCCAACATCCTCTGTGTCCAATCAGCGTTCAAGGTCTATGTCGGCGATAAAAACGCTGCTTTCCTTCCTTGGGCCCACTCGTTTGGAAGCACCTTTGACCTGCACTGGATGATCCGCTGTGGAGTCCACATCAACTTGATTTCGGACTTGACTCGCATCGCTGACGAATGCATCGAAATTAAGCCTGCAGTTCTTCTCGCGGTCCCACGGGTTTGGAACAAGTTCTACGATCGAGTGAACAGTCAATTTGCTTCATCACCAGTCAAGCGATTCCTTTCCGGAAAGGCACGCAAGCACGCTTCAAAGCGCATTGCCAAGGCTGGCGTTGAGTGTGACGCAGTCCCCCCAAAGGGCGCTCTTGACAAGTTCTATGACAAGGTCATTTGGTCAAAGGTCCGTGCTCGATTCGGTGGAAACATTCGATTCTGTATGTCGGGCGCTGCTGCGCTTTCACCTGACGTTGCTGAATTCATTCAGATGGTCGGGTTCAGTTGCTATGAGGGCTACGGACTTACTGAAACATCCCCGCTCGTGGCCGCCAACGGCTGGGCTGGGCCAGGGACCTCGAAACTCCGATGCGTCGGCCGTGTTGCTAACGGTGTGAAGGTGACCATCGATACCGATGCATGGGACGACCCTGAGCGACCTGATGAAGGCGAAATTATTGTTCATGGTCCGAACGTGATGATGGGGTACTGGAATAACGAGGAAGCCACCAATGAAGTGATCATTGAACCCGGTGTCTTCAGAACCGGTGACCTCGGCAAACTCAACGGTGAGTTCTTGGCCATCACAGGTCGAGTCAAGAGTCAATTCAAACTTGAAAATGGAAAGTATGTTTCTCCTGCACCATTGGAAGAAAACCTCAAGCTCTCACCCTTCGTTGAGCAAGCAGTGCTCGATGGACGAAACATGCTCAGAACATACCTCGTGGTTCATCCAAATATGGACAGCTTGAAGCCTGCTTTGAAGGCTGCAGGTGTTGATGTGTCTGGCAGCAATGCTGACATCTGTGCTCGAAAGGAAGTGAACGACTGGTTGCTTGCTGAATTGAAAGCAAACAGCATGAAAGCCCCCGCATGGAAGGGCTACGAAGTTGCCGCAACTTTGATCCTCGATCCAGTTGAGTGGACCACTGACAACGACATGCTCACACCGTCGATGAAGGTCAAACTGCGAAACCTCTTGGCACACCATGAAGAAGCAATCAAAGCAATTTGATGACGGTTTCGTGAACCAACACCGGATTATGATCACGGTTTAGAGCGTTTTACGCTGTTTTTCCCCCGTAAAGGTTACATTCGGCGATTAATATATAACCCGCCGCGAAAACTGAAGTTCAATGATTGCTACCGAACAAAACAAAGCCTCCTCGGTCAGCATTGATTTATCCAAACCAAGAAAGGCACCGCCAATCGTGCCAAAAATAGTTCACAAACCATTCGCAATTGCGGCAAGCGTAGGGCTCATTGTTGGTGTGCTCAATACGGCGATCTTGGGGATTCCCCTGCTGATGAGTGTCCCATCTGGTGCAGTGTTAGGGCTGATTGTCTGTGTCGCATCTTCACCAAACATGCGCAGTGAACTCGCCGAACGAAAAAGAATTGAACACGAATACAAACGCGCTCTGCTTGAACGAAAAGGAAGAGCAAGCGTCTTTACTCAATTCGATTGAAGATCACTCTTCTTCCCCTGGCGAAAACTTCCACACGCTAAGGGATGCACCATCAACCATTTCGTATCCGGCGTGAACAATGAATGGCGACTTGCGAAGTGCTTTGTTCAACACATGAGCGCGAAGTTCAATCCCTTCGTGTTCCATTGCTTGGGTAAGAGCACGGGTCGTAGATGGGCCGTTCGCTCGTAACCAACCAACGATCCAGTCCGCTTCTTTGAGCGTCCTTTGTCGCTCTGGCGTCCATCGTCTGCGGCCCACAACTCACCATGAACGGCGGTGGTGAATAAACCAGTGCAAGGCCAAATGGATGCGGGTTCGATGCCATGGAGTTTATGAGGGGTGCACTGAGGGCATCAACGGGGAGAACATGGCACGCGAACTCATCAACATCGAAGGAGTCGACCGAAGTTTCGGTCCAGTCGATGTGCTCGTGGACATTAACTTGCTCGTGCAAGATGGTGACCGCATCGGAATCGTGGGCCATAATGGAGCAGGAAAAACAACGCTTCTCAACACCATCAGTGAACAATCACAAGACGTTGGTGAAATTCAATTCGCTCCCGGTATTCGCATCGCCTACCTGACTCAAATTAGGGACATCGACCCCGATTCGACCATCGAACAAGAACTTGGGCGCAAGGGACGTCAATTTCAAGAACTCGAAGATGAAATTGCCGCCATTGAAGCACAGATGATCGACCCTGCATTTTACGATGGGGATTGGGAAAGCGTCATGGAACGGTACAGCGAACTTCAGCAAACCCTTGGTGAAAGCGGTGGTGGAAACGTGGCCAACATCGCCAGCATTGCAAAAGCCACACTCACAAAACTCGGCCTAGACAAGCACCCCATGGACATGAAGGTCAGCAAACTCTCGGGTGGAGAGAAGGCAAAACTTGCGTTGGCTCGCCAACTGGTCGGCCTTGCTGGCGTCGATGTGATGTTCTTGGACGAACCAACCAATCACTTGGACATTGAAACCACCGAATGGCTCGAGGCTTTTCTCAAAGATTTCAAGGGCGCACAACTCATCGTGTCCCACGACCGTTACTTCCTCGACCAAGTCTGCACTCGAATCGTTGAAGTCGACAACCTCCGAGCATGGCCTTGGAAGGGGAACTACAGCCAGTTCTTGCGCCAAAAGATTGCAACAGAGGCCGCTCTTGGCGACATGATTCACACCGTGGAAAAGAAAATTGCAGCAACCACTGGTGCGCTCAAGCAAATGAAGCGAGCCAACAAATATGACAAATCGATTTCTGCAAAACAGAAGATGATCGAACGGATGCAGAAGGAACTCAAGGCCCTCAGAGCCCGTGTTCCGAAGAAGCGGAAGCCGCTGATTTTGCAACTCGAAGCCACCGACAAGGCGAGCATGGACGTCCTCCAAATGGACGGGGCCACCAAGATCTTTGAAGGCCTCAACCGCCCACTGCTTAACAATCAAGATTTAGAAGTTCGAAAGGGTGATCGAATCGGAATTGTTGGTGGAAACGGACAAGGAAAAACCACCCTTCTAAAACTCATCAACGGTGATGAAAAGCTGACCAGTGGAACCCGTGATTTAGCGCCTGGCGCCGAGATCGGATACTTCCATCAAGACCACGGAACACTCGACTTCAACCTGAACGCCGTCGAGCAGATCCAAAAATTGCGACCAGATTTCAGTTACGGTGATATTCGTGCAGCATTAGGCCGATTCCAATTCTCGGGCGAACAGGTGACCACCAAACTGTCCCAACTTTCGGGTGGCGAACGGGCGCGTGTTGCTCTTCTCAAGCTGTTGCTGGAAGAAAACAACCTCCTGCTCATGGATGAACCAACGAACCACTTGGACATGGATTCCAAAGACACGCTCGAAGAGGCGCTCATCGGCTACGAAGGCTCCCTCATCACGGTCTCCCACGATCGATGGTTCCTCGACCAAGTGGTCAACCGCATCTGGGAATTACAAGATGGGATTGTCACCGTCTATTACGGCAATTACACCGATTACATCCGTGCCAAGAAGGGGCTTCCGCCCTTGGCCGAAGATGAAGTGTCTCAAGTTTGAGTCATTTTGCTCACAAGCAAACATTGAAACACTCTTTGTCCGTATTATAGAGTATGAATGCAGCCCGAATAGCAACCTTCGTTTCAGTCATTTTGATTCTGCAAGCAACTTTACCATTGGCTGAACAAAGTGAATTAGGGGAACTCAGCCCTTCGAATGTGGCCTCCCAATCCTCATGGGTTTGGGATGTAAATGTCCCCATCGAAAATGGAGCCGTAGCAGTCGATATCTCACCAATCGGAAGCGCTTATGCAGTCACTGTGACCCATGATGGAACAGGCTCGGTCGGCAACCACAATTGGTCAAATGAGGCACCTGGCGGGAAATTGATCATACTCGACCATGATGGGTCAATCCTCTCGGACACCACACTCGTTGCCCAACCTGTGATGCAAGCGGTTCACGACGGAGGCATGGTGCTCATCGCCCACACCTCAACCGGTGTCGTGCTCGAATCTGTCAACGAGAATGGAGCGATTGAACACACAATCGAGCTTGCTCCAAGTTCAGGTAGTGAACTAAGGATTCACGCACTCACCTCCAATCAAGACGACGCTTACTTCACATTGAGTTGTCCTACAGGCAGCGGTCTCATCGGTTTGGCTGGCCTGGATTGCACCTTAGCCAACGATCGACAACGAATGATTACAATGCAGTGGAATCTTCAGACCAACACCACATCCGTTGAATCGACAGTTGAATGGCTTCTCTCTTCAAACCTGCTTGAATACGGTGGGGAAAACGGTGCACTCAACGAAATTATCGGTCCGAATCCAGATTGCCACCAAGCCTTGTACGCAAGTCCAACCACCCTTTACAGCGCTGCGAATTCGCATTGCGGGGATCGAGATCACAACTCCGCAGAGGGAGCATTGTCCCTTCTTGGCACAACAGCCTCTTGGTCGAGTGGTTCAATGGAAGTGAGCGCTGCACATGCATTCGGTGCTCGTAACATTGCCACAGGAACAGACACTTTTGATGCTCAATGGTCGGGCATCAGGGATTGTTCAATCGGTGTCTTGGCTGATGCCAAACTCAGTGTCTTTGGCCACCAATCCGCCCTGTTTGTCGAGGGATGGAACACCGGTGGGAACACCGAGTGTGATTTTGTTTCCTTCAACGCCTCCAGCGGTGCAACAACAACAACCGCTTTCCAAGGCCTCAACGCCAACATGATTGTGCTTGGGAACACTGATTTCTCCTCAGCATTTGCTGTGAAGTCCACTCGTTCAATCTTGTCGATGACAAGCACGAGCACGCCTGACCTCGGATTTGCTGCTGTGTGCCACACTGGAACACTGTACGGTGATGTAGAAGCTCTCGTCTCAGGTGGTCAAAATGAACAGATCAGCATCCTTGCCTGGCACGATTCAACGGTAAGCAACGTGACAACGCACAACGTCAACGCGGGATGCCCACAAGCCATCGCTACCAATTCTGGCAACTTCGCCCTTTTGCAGTACGACGGAGCCTTGCAAACGCTCTCGATCTTTTCAGATGATTTCGATGGTGATGGATACGGCAGCACACGCGACGCATTCCCCACCGACGGAAATCAATGGAGCGATATTGACGCAGACGGATTTGGCGATAATGGAGGCTTCTCCACCAGCGATGATTGCCCTTACACACCCGGCACTTCCACCTCAGGAAGGCAAGGTTGCGGCGACATTGACGGTGATGCTTGGGCGGATGATTCTGATGCATTCCCTCACGATTCGACCCAATGGGCGGACGAAGATGGCGATGGATTTGGCGACGAATCAAATGGAAATTTTGCTGATGACTGCCCTGCCGTGTCAGGGACTTCAAATCGAGACACTTTTGGCTGCCCCGACAATGACTTTGATGGATTCAGCAACGTAGGTGATGCATACCCAAGCGACCCAAGCCAATGGGCCGACAGCGACGCTGATGGCTATGGAGACAATCCATCCGGAATCGGTGGTGACAATTGCCCACTTGTCAACGGCAACAGCACAGAAGGTCTGCTAGGATGCCCCGACACAGACGGTGATGGTTACGCTGATTTGGTCGATGATCTACCGGACGAGGTGACACAATGGGGGGATTTGGACGGTGATGGCTACGGCGACAACCCGGTTGGCCTTGACTATGATGAATTCCCATTCGACCCAACCCAATCCTCCGACTTGGATGCTGATGGCTATGGCGACAACCTTGGAGGAACGCGTGGCGATGCGTGCATCACAACACCCGGCACTTCAACCGAGGACAGGTTCGGATGCATTGACAGCGACGGCGACGGCTGGTCTGATGCTGGAGATGGTTTCCCGCAAGATGGCCTCAGGTGGTTGGACACCGACAACGATGGCTACGAAGACAGCGTGGATGCCTTCCCTTACGATCCGTCTCAAAACATGGATTCGGATGGTGACGGATTCGGAGACAACTCCTTTGGCTCAAACGCTGACAAATTCCCAAATGAAGCCACACAATGGTACGATATTGATGGCGATGGATACGGGGACAATCCATTTGGCGTCAACTATGATGCTTTCTTGGCAGAACCAAGCCAATGGTACGACAGCGACAACGACGGCTGTGGCGACAACCCTGTTGGACGAAACCCCGACATGTTCCCGAACGATGCCACTCAATGCGTTGATGAAGACGGTGATGGGTATGGTGACAACCTCTCAGGATTCAACCCCGACCCATTCCTGTTTGACCGCGATAACGACGGATACAACGACAGCATCGATGTACGACCCGATTTCGCCTCACCTGGCGACTTAGACGGTGACTTGACGCCTGATGAAGACGACGCTTTTCCCAACGATGCAACCGAACAGCGGGACACCGATGGTGACAACATCGGTGATGAGGCAGACCCAGACGATGACAACGACGGGTACCTCGATGATGCTGAACGAAACGCAGGAACCGACCCATTGGATGCAAGTTCCAAGCCCGTTGACACCTATGAATTGGTGGTCCCCGGCACCCAAATTGGACTTGGCGCTTGGGATCTCATCGGCGTCTTCGTCGGCGTTCCCCTCTCGCTGTGGATTGGCGTTGGCCTCGTGACCCGAGGCAGTCGAGCCCGCCGCTTCGAAACTTCGCTCAAGGAAGCAACAAAGCGAGCCGACCTTGAGGAAATTGCTTCTGCATACGAACGTGCAGTGATGATGCGCATGCTTGGACCTCACCAAGCCATTCGTTTGGAACGACTGCGCACCGAGTTGGATGACGTCCTCGAACAAGCCATCCAGCAAGAGAACGTACGCGTTCAACAAACTGCTGCGGTGTCGGGCGTTCCAAGCGACATCGCCTACGAACAACAACAAGGCTGGTGAAGAAGCGCAACCGCTCACCCTTGAATTGATGAACCAAAGGTGCGTGGAAGCATCATGGCGGACGAAGAACCGGTGTTCGAGACCACGGCTGGTCCAGTCCGTGTCATCACCGCAGCCTCGCTGTTTGACGGCCACGACGCCGCCATCAACGTCATGCGTCGCTTGATTCAATCCTCTGGTGCAGAAGTGATTCACCTTGGCCACGATCAGTCTGCGAAGGCCGTGGTCGATTG
>DAPR01000006.1:0-533 GCA_002502605.1 Euryarchaeota archaeon UBA258 | reverse complement strand
TTCTCCTACATCCGTGAACTGCTGGATGAGGCTGGCTGCGAGCATGTACGCATCTTTGGTGGCGGTGGAGGCACCATCACGCCGCCTGAAATCCGCACCCTTCACCAGGCTGGTATCTCGAAGATTTACTCACCCGATGATGGACGAAGCATGGGCCTCATGGGCATGATTCATCACTTGATGGGTCAAGCTGCTGAAGTTGATTTGATCAGCCAAGAGCGAATGAAGAGCCTTGATGGACCGGTCACGCCCGAAGACATGGCAAAGGTCGGGCTTTTGCTCACGCTGTCTGAATCGGCTGATGATGAACAATTCAAAGCGGCGGTGGAAACCTGCCGTTCATCAGACAAAGAGGTCCCAGTGATTGGGTTCACCGGAACCGGTGGTGCTGGAAAATCAAGTTTGCTTGATGAATTGATGCTGCGCATCCAACGCGACAATCCCGGTAAGAAGGTCTGCTTGCTGTGTGTTGATCCAACTCGAAAGCGAACCGGTGGTGCATTGCTCGGTGACAGAATCCGTATGAATTCACT
>DAPR01000029.1:1041-3456 GCA_002502605.1 Euryarchaeota archaeon UBA258 | reverse complement strand
TGACTCGACTGATGATTACCTTTCGATGATGGCCAAGAACATTGACAATCTTGCAACTGGTATGGGATGCTAAATCACACCTACTGACTGAATCAGGACAAAAGAGGTGTTTTGATGCATATGATCGATACGGTCCCAATTTTATTTGTCGGTGGAGCCTTCCTGTTCCTCATTGGGCGGATGGTGGTTGACTACATCAAGCCAAGTCCGCTTGAATTTGGTGGTATTTGCCCTGCGGTGTAAAATACGGCACAGAACTCGCAACAACAACGGGGCCAGCGAATGGAATCAATTACCATCCGACAACCAGACGGTAAGGACATGATTCTCTCGATCGAGAACATGTCGGTGGCAAGGTCTGGAAAGCTGATCCTTAAGGACATAAATTTACAGATTCACAAGGGTGAATTCGTAGGTCTGGTCGGCCCTAACGGGAGCGGTAAATCGACGCTTCTGCTCAGCATCCTTGGCATATTGAAGACACAGAGCGGCTCAGTCAAGATGTTTGGTCATCCACCAATGTCGAAGAATCTCCATGGAAACATTGGGTGGGTCTCGCAAGCAGCAGCGAACCTACCTCGGGACATCAAAATCACAGTTCGCGAATTGGTTCAACTTGGCACAGTCAATGCGAAAAATTTGTTTCGACTCTTCGATAAGGATCGAGCTGCCCAAGTGGAGAAGGCCATTCAAATGGTGGATCTGCTGGATGTGAAGAACACAGACATCGGTCGTTTGTCTGGGGGACAGCGCCAGCGTGCAGTGATTGCAAGAGCGCTGGCGTCAGAAGCGGAATTTATCATCCTCGACGAGCCATTGGTTGGTATTGATCGTGACGCTCGGAATTCGCTGCTCAAATTGTTGGACAACCTGTGTCATGAGGAGGGAAAGACCATCCTCATGGTGTCTCACGATTTAGCAGCAATTCGGCAAACAGCCCACCGAATGATATTCTTGGAAGAGAGCATTCGATTCGATGGCGACACAGAAGAGTTCCCTGATTTGGTCAGCCTTGCCGACCTTCGGGGCATTGGCCAGGTGCATGACGGCATGCACAGCCACAACCACACAAATGCACCTTCAAAGGAGGAAGAATAATGGGAATTGGCTCCACATTGCTCGATCTCACATCTCCGGTTCTAGAAGCGATAGCACCCTTCATGCCTGGCGAAATTTTTCCTTATTTTTTCTCGATGGACATGCTGCAGCGTGCCATGTTGGCAGCGATCATGGTGACCATTGTGGCAGGTGTTCTAGGGACCTTCTTGTTGATTCAAAATTTAGCGCTCATCGGTGATGGATTGGCTCACGTGTCGTTCGGGGGGGTTGCTGTCGGAATCGTACTTGGCGCAACATCGCCTTTGTGGTATGCACTGGTGTTTAGTGTTGTAGCTGCCATTTTAATTCATGAAATGCAATCGAGGGAAATGCTCACTGGTGATGCATCAATTGCCATCTTCTTGACAGGAATGTTGGCCCTTGGGCTTGTCATCCTCCGTGTATCAGGGGGTGGAATCACCTCAGACATTCACAGTTACCTGTTTGGAAACCTTTTGTTGATCGATGAAGGAAGCCTTGATTTCATCAGCCTCATCTGTGTGTCTGCCCTTCTGGTGTTGGTCTTCCTTCGAAACGGCCTGCTTGCAACAGCCATTGATCCAATTTCCGCTCGTGTTCAAGGCCTGCCTGTTCGCAACATTGGCCTTCTTTTCAGCATCACAACTGCAGCGGTTGTCGTCAGCATGGTGCAGGTTGTCGGAACCCTTCTCGTGACCGCCTTGCTTGTCACCCCAGCGGCAACTGCCAAACTGGTTGGAACGAGTTTCAAATCATGCTTGTTATGGACGCAATTGTTTGGACTCCTCTCGGTCTTGATTGGTTTGTATTTCTCTGCAGAAATGGACACCGGTAGCGGCTCGATGATCGCTTTGGTTGCAGCATTGATTTTCGCAACCGTCGCGGTTGGTCAAATCGTGTTCCGAGCCGTGTTTCACCCGGACGATAACGCATCATGATTTGGCCGTCCGTCGTGGATTCGTTAAGAATCGGGAAGACCTTTGCCCTACTTCGTTACCGAAATGTCCAATTTTGAACAGCCGAAAAAGGCTTACTGAACCCATTGCTTCCATTCAGCATTCGAAGATCGGCGGTAATACCATGCTCCGCTGCCAGTGGGGTACTCGAGGTATTCGTGCCCGTCCGATTCATTGAGGTTCCCTTTCATTTCCTTTGAAGGACGCCCAATATCTGTTTGCACAGCATTGACTGCGTTCTGAGGTTGAAGGTCAGTGTCCAATGTTCGCATCAACACGTCTTGCGACATGTATTCAGTTCGTGCGTCTGTGTCCATAGCGCCACCCAAACCGAAATATGCATCGTTGTGTGCGATGCGACTGACATCTGAGGGCTCCATCG
>DAPR01000029.1:0-912 GCA_002502605.1 Euryarchaeota archaeon UBA258 | reverse complement strand
TGATATGTTTGAACAAGGGATTTGAGATACTCCAATTCTCGTACCTCTTCCTCATTGAGCTTTGCGTTTGAGCGAAACACCCGAACCCATCGAATTGAATCTGGCAACAATGCGGCAACCATGTTGGTCTGAAGGAAACCAAACAAGGCAACGATGATGGCGCTGACACCAACAGTTTGGATGACCGCACCTTGTTCGCCAGAACTCAACGATTCAAAGAAACTCCTCGGTGCGTCATTTTGCACTGGGCAACCATCGGCGTCAACCGTTGTTCCAGCCGCCGTTCCAAGGCAATCGTCTTTGAAATCATCAACGCCATCACCATCTTCATCGATCAGGCATCCATCAACATCCACATAGCCAAAGGCCACAGTTCCCGGGCAAAGGTCGTACAGGTCATCGACTCCGTCGTTGTCAGAATCAACAGGTCCTGTTTGATTTGTTTCGTTGGATGAGGCATTGGAATTGTTCTCAGCATCGTTTTCATAAATGTCTGCAATGCCATCTCCATCGAGATCAAGGCAGCCGAAGTAACCGTCGACAGTGGAGTTGCCCGCCTCACTTGGGCAATGGTCTGCAAGGGTTGCTCCATCGACAAACTCTCCCGGCCAAACAAACAGTCGAGTTGAGTTCCATGATGCATTGCCCCAATTATCGCCGTAGCCGTCACCATCGGTATCGGACCATTGAGTGGAGAGGTTCACGAAGGCGTCAGGGTTGTTTCCTGATGCGTTGTCGCCATAACCGTCGCCATCAGAATCAAGCCATTGGGTTGCATCATTCGGGAAGGCATCATCGATGTTGGCAATTGAGTCTCCATCGCTGTCATCATCGCTGTGTTGATTCGGGTTGGGGTCGCTGTTGTCGCCAATTCCATCGCCGTCGGAGTCCAGCGTTTCATTGGCGTCTTGA
>DAPR01000022.1 GCA_002502605.1 Euryarchaeota archaeon UBA258 | reverse complement strand
GCTTACGGACAGGAGGTTTCCAACTTTGGTGTTCAAGGTACGCCGCCTTAGGAACATGTTGCGAATCATTGAGTAGAATTCTAGGGGTTCTGATGCACAAGCATCGGTTGAATGCCCGGCTACGAAGGGTCGGTCATGGTGCGTTATGCTCGGCGCTCCTCCAGAGCACAGTTAAAATACTGTCAAAATCGGTGTGGTATCATGAAGGAAATCAAGTGCCCAAAGTGTGATTCAGTGTTCGAGATGGATGCCACAGGCTACACAGATATTGTCAAGCAAATTCGAAGCGATGAGTTTGAAAATGAATTGAGCAGCCGGATTAAGGATTTGGAGTCAAACCATAAAGTGAAGCTTGAACTGGTTGAACAAAGCATTGCATCCGATAAGGATCAGCAAATCTTGAAACTGCAAAATCAAATTGACAACCACGCAAACCAGATTAAGATTGCCAAAAACGAGGCAGAGGGTAAGATACGCGAAGAACTCTTTGCGAGGGAAAAACAAATCGAACGACTGGAAAATGAAAGAAAGGCTGCCGAGACCAACACTGAATTGCTTGTCACTAAAGCCACAGGGCAACTCGAAAAAGATATCATTGAACTCCGGAATAAAATCGGTTTGACAGAGAATCAAAAGGAACTTGAACTCCAGCAACTCGAACAAACAAACCTTTTGCAGTTGTCGGCGAAAGACGAAATTATTCGACTTAAAGATGACGAGATTGTTCGTGTCAAGGATATGAAAATGAAGATGTCAGTAAAGGATATTGGTGAACAATTGGAACAGTGGTGTGAAAATCAATTCAACAAAATCAGGGCCACAGCGTTTCCTAATGCGTACTTCGCCAAGGATAACGAGAGCGTCAAAGACGAAGAGGAAACAAAAGGGACAAAGGGGGATTATATCTTCAGAGATTCAGACTTAAACGGCATTGAGTATATCTCAATCATGTTTGAAATGAAGGATAAAATGGAAGGCACAAAGGGTCAAACCAATGAATCCCACCTTGCCAAGTTAGACAAAGATCGAAGGAAGAAAAAATGCGAGTACGCAGTCCTAGTGTCGATGCTTGAACCCGAAAACGAACTTTACAATGCGGGTCCCGTCGATATGTCGTACAAGTACGAAAAGATGTACGTTGTAAGGCCTCAAGAATTCATGCTGATTCTTTCACTCATTCGAAATGAAGCTCGAAAATCCCTTGACATGAGAAATGAACTTGCAATTATCCGAAGCCAAAACATTGATTATGAGGATTTCGAGAATAAACTTCTTGATTTCCAGGACGCGTTTGGAAAGAACGTCGCTACCGCCCAGAATTACTACCAAACGGCAATCACCGACATCGATGCCACAATCAAAAAACTGGAAAAAATCAAGGCTAGCCTAACGACATCAGGCCGTCAACTTCGGCTGGCGAATGACAAAACGCAAGATCTCTCGATCAAGAAATTGACAAAAGGGAATCCAACCATGAAAGCAAAATTCGATGAATTGGATTCCAACGACGAATCGACTTTCAGTTGAACAATTCGTCACGCCATGATGTGATGACGCCGGTGAATGCGGATGCTGCAACCGTGAGTGGGCTTGCAAGGTAGAGTTTGCCCGGGCCAGAACGTCCTTGGAAATTCCTGTTGATGGCTGAGACTGTGACTTGTTCTGGGGTGATTGAAACACCCGGTCCAGCGCCGATGCAGGCCCCACAACCAGGATCGATTAATTTTACACCGACACGACCGAACAGGTCGTGCCATCCCTTGTTGACTGCAAGTTGCTTCACAGGTCCAGAGCCATATTGAATGAAGAATTCCACTCCTTCTTTGACCACAAGCCCAGCGTCCTCTGCTGCTTGACAGACTTGGGCGTAGTATGCAATGTCGTCTTCTTTGCCCGCAGTGCATGAGCCTCCGTAGGCAATGTCGATGCTCACTTGCCCAATATCAGCAATATCGGCGCCATTGGTTGGATCGCTTGGGATGCCTTCGTCAGGGTTACCTGGGTGGGCCACCATGGGCTTGATTTCATTGAGATTGATGGTGTGGACTCCGCCAGTGTATTCAGCACCTTCATCAGGAGCGACAGACAAGGCTTTCTGGGCTGCTCGGTCGAGGTGTGGCTGAGATTTCAACATCCAATCAAACAGCAACTCATCTGCTTCACAAATGCCCGTTCGTCCGGAACATTCCGTTGCCATGTTGCACAGGGTTGCTCGTTCATCAATGGATAGACTTGCCAAACCCGATCCTCCGAATTCCATGCTGCGATTCAGTGTTAACTCCTCGCGAGCGTGATCGGCGAGGATGAACAGGATGACGTCTTTAGCGGTGCATCCATCTACGAGGGTGCCAACAAGTTCGAACCGGATTGATTCGGGGACTTTTACGAAGGTAAATCCGGCACTGACCAGATTTGCATATTCGGTTGCCCCTACACCCCAAGTGAGTGCGTTTGAAGCTCCACCCATGCATGTGTGGGAATCAGTTGCTTGGATGAAATCACCGACTTCAATGAATTCCTCTCGCGCAACTTGGTGGCAAATTCCTGGAGAGACACCATCCTTTGCTGAGTAATCCCTCACCCCGGTGTGCTTTTGGAAGGCAACCTGCAAATCACGCAATGTCTGAACCTTATCCATGAACGGGACAAACTTCGGATTGTGGTGAGCGTACAACAAGTGGTCTTCAAACACCGCAAATTTACTGGGGTTTGGCAGGGAATAACCTTCGCCATACTCTTCTCCGAGGAAGGTGTGAACTTGAGCGGTTGTGAATTCGTGGGAATAACCACCTTGGACCTGAGCGATTACCGGGTCGTCTGGTTTGACGCATTGCCCCTCGGCTTGACCAACCAAATTACGCGCGATAATTTTCTCCGCCATGGTCATTGGACGTTCCGGTGTGTCCATTGGTGGCAACACAATGTCTTTTGCTTTCAGCGCTTTAGCAAAGGGGAATAACCCACCTTTTTCGAGAATGATTTGTGTGACATCGTCGTACTGAGACGTGAATGCATCCAGGGCGATCTCCTCACCGTTTTGGAGGCGTTGGAGCAAGGCGTGATTGCCCATCAACTGGCCCAAGTTGATGTTATTTCGTTCATGAATAGGGGCGAACGATGCAGCGATGACAATGTTGATTCCGGCCCAGCGTTCACATTGTGCAGCGGTTTCGCGAGAGGAACCAGTCCCCTTGCGTTGTCCTGAGACAATGACCTCAAAATCACCGTTCTTCAGGGCGTTTTCTCGAAACACCCTCAAGCCATTGTGCATTAATCCAGCATAAGCATTTTTTGCGATTTCTGCGGGGTCGTGGTCGAAACAGACCCAAGCAGGTGTCATGACATCGGTGTTGATGTCGTCAAGAAGATCTTCCACATTG
Organism: Euryarchaeota archaeon UBA258; assembly: GCA_002502605.1. Lineage (GTDB taxonomy): Archaea > Thermoplasmatota > Poseidoniia > Poseidoniales > Poseidoniaceae > MGIIa-L1. Next base: position 15,538 of record DAPR01000022.1, on the reverse strand, counting down.
AGGTCTTCCATTCTCAAGTTCAACCCATCATAGAGTTGCTGTTTGATTAAGTCAAGATCTTTGGTGAGGAATAAAACTCGCTTTCCGGGTGTTAAAGCGACTTTTTGGGGTGGCCAATTTGTCCGCATCGTTGCCCCTCAACTTCATTCATGAGCCCAGCGGATATAATCGGTTCGGGCGCATTGACTGCTGTTGAAATTGGCTTGCAGTCCACTTTTTGTAAAAACCAGGTCGATTTTTGACAGGATTCGGAAATGAACGCCCGTTTTATGGCGGAGTGTTTTTGCTGAAACTTTAAATACAATCGTCTTAGCGAGTATATCAAGGTTCTCCTAATGAGTTGAGCATTGTGCTCGGCAAGGGGATGTTTGAGGGATGAAAAATGGATGAACAGCAAGTAGAAGATATCGTAAAGTGCGGCGACTGCGGAAGCCGAAGTCTAACCCGTGACGAGACCCGCGGTGAAGTGGTCTGTGACGACTGTGGCCTGGTGTTGGAAGACAACGTCATCGATCAAGGCGCAGAATGGCGTGTCTTTTCACCAGAACAAGGTGATCAACGAGCCCGTACTGGTGCTCCAATGACCGTCATGCTTCACGACAAAGGCTTGTCGACTGACATCGATTGGCAAAACAAAGACTATTCTGGAAAAACCATCAATTCTCGCTACCGATCACAATTCTACCGAATGAGGAAATGGCAAAAGCGAAGCCGTGTCAGCAACGCAACCGAGCGAAACTTGGCCATGGCACTTGCAGAACTCGATCGAATGGCTAGCCGTTTGGAATTGCCAAAATCGGTGCGCGAAGCAGCTGCTGTGAATTACAAGAAAGCAGTCGACAAGCGTTTGATTCGTGGACGTTCGATTGAAGGCGTCGCCGCTGCTTCACTCTATGCAGCATGCCGTCAATGTGGTGTGCCCCGAACCCTTGACGAAATCGGGCAAGCTTCGAGGACTGGACGTAAGGAAATTGGCCGAACATACCGATTCATGGTCCGAGAACTCAAAATGAAGATCATGCCAACTGGCCCAGAAGATTACATCTCCAGATTCTGTTCTGGACTTGGATTGGATGCAGAAGTCGAAGCCAAAGCCTACGAATTGATCAAGGCAGCTCAAGAAAAGGAATTGACAAGCGGACGAGGCCCAACCGGCATCGCCGCTTCAATCATCTACATCGCCTCCGTTTTGTGTGGCAAGCGCCGAACCCAACGTGAAGTTGCAGAAGTGGCCGGTGTGACCGAAGTTACGATTCGAAACCGATACAAGGAATTGATTCAAAACTTGAACATCGAACTCGACATTTGATCTTGAGATTTGTTGCTCTGAACACGAGGGTCAGGCATGAGTAAACCGCGCAACCGTTTGTCCGAAGCAGCCTACGATGCTGTGGAGCAGGGCCTCATTGCTGCGCTTGAACGCGGCACCCAATCTTGGCCTCTCCCCTCACCCCCGATCTCTGATCCAGATTTCCCTGCACTCCCCCCAAAATCCCCCCAAACCATCATCGATCAAGGCGTTGGCCTGTTGCAAGTAGACCGCGGCATGTTTGAACGAAACCTCAACACGGTCGTGGATTTGATTGTGCCTCATCGGATGAATTTGAGCGACGACCCATACGAAGTGCACGAACGTTGGCTGAAAAAGCGCGTTCCACAAGTTGCAGAACGTCTTCTGTTTGCAATCGCAACCGATTGGCTTTCGCAAGCATTCGACCAACAAGCACCAAACGTCGATCGTTGGTGGCTTGCCGTCGCATTGGTTGACGGGCTTGCCGTTGAAGCGCGGGGCCAGTCAGTGCACCAAGGCTACCACCTTGTGGAATCCATTGCTCTTGCAGAACGCCCTGGCACATGGCACACTCAGCCCGATGCAGGGCCCCATCAAATGGAATGGAACCCTCATGCCGTACTCCCTCGCCAAGGTGGCGTTGTGGCCCATGATGCAGGCGTCGAGGCTGCAGTTTGGCTTTTGACACGTTTAGAAAATGGACCGCTTGAACGCCGACTGCTGTTGATGGAATGGTCCCGTTTGCTTTTGCAACGTCCAAACTTAGTGGGTCCGCTCCACATCGATCAAATCCTCATGCGGCGAGCGCTTGACCCAGAAGAAGAGGTTGCGTCCAGAGTGTGTCTGTGCCTAGCGAAGGCCATTGAATACGACCGCGACGGAGGCTTAGCCCTCGCACAACGACTTCATACTCGAACCGAAGTTCTCATCCGCCGTGGAATGGCTGATGTACTGACCCGTTTGTTCCGCCGTTTGACATGGGATGCGGTTCCTTTCCTCGAAGCCATGCTTGCAGATGAAGACGAAGGCGTTCTTGCTGCTGCAAGCGCCACGGTCGGCGATTTACGATTCTTAGACGTCGAAAAGTGGGCCGATACAATGGCGGAATTATCCAATCACCCTCTACCGGTCGTGCGCCGAAACCTCGTTCCGTTCCTTCGCGACTACCTCGAACAATACCCGGATGATCAACGCAGGCTTCTGCCCATGCTTTGGGTTGATGGAGACGAAGTTGTTCGAACCCGTATGCGAGAATTGTTGATGCGGATGGAAGAGGTTGCACCTGATCACTTCGCCGCACGGTTGAAGGATTTCATGGCACAAGGCTGCGATCTTGAACCACTTTGGACCCCACTCACACTTCGGCGACCTGAGCGAAGCGAAGCATGGCAAGCCTTCCTTCGTGGCGAGGGTGAGCAACCAACCTTGCCAGAGCGCCCGCCCGTTTCGGACAACATTCTTGACGGAGACATCGATGAGGACAACGAAATCGACCAGGAACTCGGTTTCCTTGATTGAGCATTCACTCTTCTTCATCAATCGCCAGTGGGCCTCGAACAATCAGTCCGACATACACACCGTTGAGGATCGCTAATCCTCCGACCAGTGTGAAGAACAATCCAGTCGGTTCTGGTATGGGACCATCAATGTTCAACCATTGCAGTAGGGTTGGAACAGCGAGCATGCAGGCCCCAAACACAACAACGGTTGCCCACGTGGACTCGGGTTGACTCCAGCGGTCGACGGTCGGTGCAACTCCGTTGATGTTGAAGGTGAAGCGGAACCAAGCGAGGTAAAGGCATGTTATGCCGACCAATCCAATGACGCCTCGGGTGAAAGACCGTGAATCCCAAGGCCCTTCGGGCGCGAGATCAACAAATCCTTGAGCGATACCAAGAAGGCCAAGCACGGCCAACCATCGCCACTCAAGGGTTCGCTCCATAGATGGCCGTAGAAGGGCCACGCTTGAAAGCCTGTGCCATCCAGCAAGAAGACATGGGGGCAATTGAAGACGCACTCTTGGTGGCGGGTGGACTTGGCACCAGGATGCTTCCAACCAGTGCATCCGTGTCAAAGGAAGCACTGCCTCTGATCGATGTTCCAGCACTCGTCCACCTTGCGCGTGAAGCACAAGCGGCGGGGGCGAAACGCTTGCACATCGTCACATCACCGCGAAAAGATCTCTCCAATTTGCTTGGCGATCACCGCTGGCTTCATGAGAAAAGAGCCGACCTCGACCCGGTCTTGCTCGCACCGTTTTCAGATGTCGAAGTCCACATTCATGTCCAAAAAGTCCCACTCGGCCTCGGCAATGCGATTCAAAGCGCATTGCACGCCATCGACGGTCCATTCCTCGTGCTGCTTGGGGACAATTTACTGATTGATACCCATTCGACGCTTGACTCCTTTGTTCCATCTCAAGCAAGCGCAGCGCTCGTTGCCGCTTATGAGAGCCATGGACGGCCATGTGCTGCTTTGTTATCCGTCGCTCAAGAGGAACTGTGCAATTATGGAGTTGTACGACTTGACGGCACAAAAATCACTGAAATTGTGGAAAAACCCAGCGTTGAAGCCGCACCATCGAATCTTGTTCTCTGTGGACGTTATGTGTTCACAGGCGATGCAAACACGCTGCTCGACCATTACGATGTCGAAACCCATGGAGAATTACAATCCATCGCTCTACAAAAGCATTGGATGGACAATGGTGGTATGCATGGTGTTGAATTGCAAGGCTACCAATGGTATGACTCCGGTAAGCCACTCCCATGGCTCAAAGCCCAAGTCGATCACGCCCTTCGTAGAGGGGATTATGGTCCAGATTTTCGTTCTTGGTTGGAGCAACGCCTCAATCAATAATCATCGTTGACCAGGTTTCCAGAAGGAAAGTGGCGCCGGTGGCTCATTTTGTGCTTTCCTCAATGCGAGGTGGTCTGCTCGTTCATTCCATCTGTGGCCCCGGTGAGCACGAACATGTTCCCAAGAAAGCGGTCGAAGGTCACTGACTGCACTCCACAATTCTTGGACATGAGCTACAAGTGCTCTGTTGGCCTTTGCCTTCCATGCACCCGATGCAAGGTTCCCAGCGTATTGTGAGTCGGCGCGAATGATTGCTTCATCGCCCCCACCTTCGCTCAGCAACCAGCGAAGTGCCTCTGCAATCGCAGTGAGTTCAGCAGTGTTGTTTGAACCGACCTCAGCGCCAATAAAATTAGGAGCACCTGGTTGAGTGATGACATGGCCAGCAAACTCCTCCACGAGCGAACCGCTGCCTCTTCCTAGGCCAGTGTCTCCGGTGATCACTACGACAGCCCAAGCTGCGGGTGTGTCAGCGTCGACATTTTGGTTGCCAAGGCATGAACCATCGACATACATGGTCCAAGGCCCAGATGTCAAGGTCTTCACTCGCCAAGTTCAGCTCGATAATCAGCCGCACTCATCATGGTGGTGATGGCTTCAGGAGCATCCAGCTTCATGCGAATAATCCAGCCTTCCCCGTATGGGTCGGAGTTCATTAATTCTGGAGTGTCCTCGAGCGCATCATTCACCGCAGTAACGGTGCCGGCTAGAGGAGCAAAGATTGGCGATGCGGACTTGACGGATTCGACGATAGCAAATTCGCCCATGTCTTCCATTACCTCGCCTTCTCCAGGCAATTCAATGTACACAATATCGGTTAAAGCGTCTTGTGCGTGATCGGTGATTCCAATCACAATTTCATCGCCTTCAACGCGCATCCATTCGTGTTCTTTGGTGTAATACAGTTCTTCAGGAATTTGACTCATTGCCTTCGACCCGATGCAAACGAAGGGTAGGCCTTAGATGAAGGCACCGCCTTGAGCGGTTGGAAATACGGTTGGTAGCAAAGCCAATCATTCTTGTTCTGACAATTCTTGCTCAAGCACATTCGCCTCGAGTTCAGCCCATGCAGAGCCAACGCTTGCTGCTTTGATCGATTCATTGACGTCGTCGCGAACCCGGGATGCGAGTTGGTCGGCTGATTCATCGGGAAAGGCACTTGCAAGTGGCCCATTGCCGTCATTGAGGCTTTTCCCAAGCACTAAAGCGAGCAAACCGATGAGGATGAAGAGCCAACCCAAACTTGGCTCATCGATGGTCGCACGCCCTTCAATGAAGCCGAATCCAGCAACCAGTAACAAGCCTACTCCGGTGCCAAACAGCAACTTGGTTGCGGCGTCTGATGGATTGGCCATGGTGAACGCTAAGAGCAAACACGGATGAAACCAGCGGCGTAAAGAGACAAAAGATGGGAGAACCATCAGTAGGTTTCGCGCATCAACTTGTGAATCTTGTATGGGAGCAATGCACGGTTCACTGGCGTCACTTCCAAAATTCGTCCGTCGTCTCGACGACGAATGTCTTGCAAGAGTGGATGTCGGCTTTTCTTGTGAAGTGTAAGGAGGGTGGGTTTGTCAACTTCCAAGGCGCTTCGCACGACATTGACGAAGGCCTCACTTTCGACTGCGAATTTACCAATTTCATCAATGACGAGCACTTCACATTCATCGCGGGCGTATTCAATCGCAGGAATCGCTACGCTCTCGAGGGCTTCAATATCGATGCCATATCCGAGAACGCGTAATCGAGAATCGATGCTTTTGTGCGCCATGATCGCTTCCTCTTTGGTCACAATGTCAACGACTTTGTAGCCAAGGCGTTCGCTTCCCTCTAAAATTGGTACAGTTTGCATTCCACCGATGATCGGAGCATCGCTCAAACTTCCTCGCAATTGGATTTCTCGCTTGCGCTCATCGACAAGCATTTCGAGAACCTTTTCCATCACTGCGGATTTTCCGCTGCGCGGCAGTCCGGTGATACCAATCTTTGGATGAATGCCCACAATCTCACCTAGACCAAAGCCTAACGGTTCATGCACCGGCTTATCATANNNNATAAACCATTTTCCTCTAGTTCCCCGCATCGTGCGCTTAGATTACTGGAGAAATGCCGCCAAAAATTGACGGATTATCGAAGAAGTGGCACTAATTCCGGAATTTCGCTGTTGACGTCGAGAGGTAACATTTCCAATTCATAATTGTTGACGTTGTTGTTTGCCGACCAAGCACGAGCCCACTCATCAAGATCTTCATCGTTGAGAAGCGTGCACATCCATTGAAGGGCCTTTTCCAGCGTCCCGTGAAGCGAAACGAGACGCTCTTGAATGTCTTCATGCAGCTCGATGTGATTGACGCTGTTGCCAAGGACACAACCTGCAGGAATAACGGCCCAACGCAAGCGTCGTTCTTGGTGAGCGTTGACAATGGCTTGACAGGCAAGGCGTGGTCCAAACTTTGGTTCTGTTCCGCCACACCACATGGCGAGTTGACGTTCATTGGCCCGAGATGGAATGTCTGTTCGGAACGCAGGATGCCGGACAAACACGCCACCTTCTTCATCTTCAGAGAAGTGCACTCCGCGAATGAATGGCCGAGATCCTCGACCCTTTACCCAAGTTTCGATGCTCTTGGAATGTGCAGTTTGATCGATTTCACCGACGCGCACTCGAACGGTGTGGCCGTTGGTTGCAAGGGCGTGATGTTCATCGCCTAAACGAGGCAAGAGTGCTAATCTGTCAAGCACTGCCAAGGTTTGCTTTCGTTCAACCCTGTCCCTTGGTAGGCGTGGAATGGCCCAGGTGTCTTTGGCCCACTTGACCCACCGGTCTGGTGCCATTTCAAACGAGGGCACGCGGTTCGAAAGTCCATGCTGGTCCCTTCGCAGGTCTGCGCGGCTGATTGGACCGTGCATGAGCAGTTGATCAACGGGCGTTTTTGCCGTTATTCCGAGCACAGCGACGCCTTGGGTCATGCCAGGGAACAAATGGTTTGCTTCTTCAATGGCCCAAATATCCGACCAACCATGCTCTTGGACGAGCAAGGTTCGCAGAGGGTGCGATGATTGTTCGCGGAGAATGCTATCGGGCGCAATGAGTCGAAGTCGACCCCCCCTTTCCAGAATTTGCAAACTTCGTTCGATAAAGAGCCGGTAGAGGTTGACGTTTCCTCGCATGGTGGAGAAGCGAGGTTTCCCGTTATCGGTCAGGGCGCGCAAATGCTCTCCGAGTTCTCTTCGGAGTTTACTTCCATCTTCCATCCCACGGAATCGGTCTTTGATTCGAAGCCAAGGAGGGTTGGTCACGACGAGTTGAGGTTCAACTGACCAAGGCCATTCGCCCTGAAGTGTATCGCCTTGTTGAACCGCTTGCTCGAGCAAGGTTTCAGCTTCTACTCGAGAGAGGCAACCGGGTTTCGGAGTTTTCAAACTGACCAAACCAAAGCGTATGCATTCCAAAAGCAAGCGTCGTCGAGTCGAAGCAACAACGAGCGCATCCACGTCTAAGAGTTGGAACGAGGAGAGAAGCAGACGAGTGTCCTTGATGCGTCGCTCTTCAGTGCTGTCTTCATGATGCTCAGAGTGGCGTCGAATCAAACGTGCATGGAAGATTCCCCCTCCGCACGACGTATCTGCAATTGGCAGAGAAATCCCGCTGAGTGTTCGGCGGCCTTCCTCGACCCGCTTGAGTTCAATTTCATCATCGATTTCAGTTTCTTGGTTGTGCTGTGGAAGATTCAACTTTTCGATGTGCTGGCGGAAGCCAGGTGGAAGATTGCTCAAATGCATGGCTGAAGACTTCACAGGAGTCTTGGGCCGAGTGAGGCTTTCAAGCAGTTCGGAGGCGATGACTGCGTCTGCCAACCTTGGTGGCGTTGGATGTGCTCCTCGCGGAGAGCGACCGTCCGTTTCGGCATCGTGGCGAGCAAGAAGATGATCTAACACATGGCCGGGGTCGGTTAACAAATTGGCGGGGAGCGTCGGCCAATCCTCAGGCAACAAGGCTGCGATTGGTTGGTGGACGCGTAAGGATTGTTCCCATGCCTGAAGCCAGATTTCAATCTGTTCAGGTCGATTTTCAAGGCATCGATCTAATCGAGCATACCAACCGCTGACTCCGCTTTGCATAACCCCACCCAACCTATCCGGACGGTCCGATTGGTTTGAATGTGACCCTTCGGAAAAGGGTTCGAAACGGCCGGGAAAAAACCCGAAATCAGACTAATTTTAGATGTTCGAAACTCAACTTATGCCATTCCCATCCAGCCTTTACCCACTCAAAGAGTTCCGACAGTTCCTTCTTCTTGACACCGGCTCCTTTTGCAATGAGTTTGAGGGTTTTGATTTCCTCCGAATCGTATTCACCATCGACGGCGGCCACCAAGATTGCGTCACGAAGGGCGATTTTCAAAACAACCGGAGTAAGTCGGTCCATCACCATCTGTAATTTAGGTGGTTTTTCAAGCATTGTTCGGATGTCCACTCGCATTTCAGGATGCATCATTGAACGGCCCATCAAGCCCTCAATCATCGCGAGTTCTTCCTTCACTAAAGCCCCATCAGCAGAGGCTACAATGATCATAATCTGAGCATAGCCCTTTGCCTCATCGGGGGTGAAATCAACCGTCAGGTCGACGTACACAGGTCTTCACTCCGAGAGCGTATTGAGAAGGTCGTATCCTTCTTGCATCCACATTGCACCCTTGACGGTCCAATTAAGGAGGGCTTCAACAGCATTGTCTGCTAAACCAAGATGGTCGACAATCGCCTGGAGCACTTCACGCTCATCGTCATCTACAGTTCCATCAGCTGCAGCCATCAAGGTTGCATCCCGGAGGGCCAGTCGACCAGCCTCGGGTCCTAAACCTTCGAGACAAGACTCGAGTGAAGGTGGGGTCTTGAGTGCGCTCCGAATCATTTCCCTTTGTCTTGGTGACAGCAAAGCAGTCCCCAACCGTTGTTCAAACATCGCCATTTCATCAACGGTGAGTTCATTGTCAACCCGGGCCATAAAGGCCAGCAAACGTGCGTATGCATAGCGTTCTTCTCGGGGGAGTTTGTGAACCGTATCGGGGAGCATATCACATCGGTGGTTGACCACACCTTAGAACCCAACGCCGTCAAAGCCTGCCATTTGGTCGTTTTTTCATCCTTGATAGGAAATCGGACAAGCCTTCATGTGCATCGGCAGTGTGGTTGAACCATGTTCCCGAGCCGTAATGTGTTAGGCCAACCGCTTGATGATTGCTCGTGCGATCCCATGACCGGCTGGTACAGGGATGGAAAGTGCAACACAGATGACCGAGACTTCGGCAGCCATACGGTGTGCTGCGTTGTCACCGAATCATTTCTTGAGTTTGCGTTGCGTCAAGGAAACGATCTGATCACTCCAGCGCCCCAACATGGTTTTCCCGGCTTGAAACCAGGCGATTCATGGTGCGTTTGCGCTCGAACATGGTTGGCGGCAGTGAACGACGGCTCCGCTTGTCCTCTTGACCTCGAATCAACTCACGAGGCTGCACTTGAGATCATTCCGCTCTCGCTGATGGAAACTCACGCTGTGTGATCATTCCTCTTCGATTCGAGTGTATCCAAACACCAACCAGCGCATGCTGGCCCATGTGAATAACCCCCAAACTGCGATGTTAATCAAAAACAACAACCGAATTGGGACTTCTTCAAACAGATTCAACATGCTGTCATAGGTCAGCGTAGAACCCATCATCCCAACGGCATACACTGAGATTGCACCCAACACCGTTTTGCTGACATCCCTTCGGCCATCAAAGGTAAATATTCTGTGAACAAAGTGAGCTATGATGCTCGAGCCAACCCAAGAAATGGACCAGAGCAATGTCTCATTTGTACCGGTATACACAGGGGAGATGCGTAGCGTTTCCCAAATGATCCAGAACAGAAAAGTGTTGAAGCCTCCAGCGATGCCAAACCGCTGAAGCGTACCGCGCGGCAACACTTCAGATATGGTGTGGTTTGACATTTGTTCCACCGCATCAATCATCGTTGGTGACCACGTCACTTGGCTTCCCTGTCAAGATACCACGCAAGGCGGCGTTGTCTTCTTGGATGGCATCCATCAGGTTGTATTTGACGCCATGTGCATCAGCAAGAACGCCGAGGGCGAGGGAATCCTTTGGCAGGCACTTTCCTCCAAACCCGCGGTTGAGGCCAAAAATTGGATCGAGGTGTGACGGGCCAATAGGTTGCGCTTGCTCGGCCGTGATCATGTCGCGAATGGTGTACCAATCTTGGCCCATTGCTTGACAGATATCGTACATTTGATTTGCAAAAATAACCTTGACGGCGTAGAATGTATTTTTGGTGTACTTGACAAGTTCTGCTTGTGTAGGTGTGACATGAAACAAGTTTTCTGTTCGCAGAACACCTGCCTGCCGATGTTGTTCAAACACCCTTTCCGCGACATCCGAATGGTGCGTCCCACACACTAACAAATCTTGATTTGCGAAGTCTTCTATCCGCCGACGCTCAACAAGGAATTCCGGAGAATAAGCAATCTTGAGGTGAGGATAGCGAGCGTGGTATTGTTCGGTGGTGCCGGGCACAACCGTTGATTTGATAACTGCAGAAAACCCATCAGGCAACGCATCGAGAATTCCTTCCACAATGCGTGTGTCGCAAGCACCAGTTTCCGGGTGGGGTGGAGTGGGCACTGCAATGTAAGCGAAATCCACATGGTCGGTCACATCGCTCAACTTGGTGCCTCTTGCAGGGTCATGAACATACAATTCATGCGCATCAGAAAAGCATTGTTCAATGGCTCCTCCAACCATACCAGCCCCAATAATTCCGACCTTCATTGGTAGAAGCGATAGGTTGCTTACCTTTGTTGTTGCCGTGATTAGGTTCTGAAAGGGCGTGGATTCAATTTCCCTTCCTTCGCCATCGTTCCAGCTTGCAGCAATGAATCTGGAGTTCCACAATCGACCCATGTCTCTTCACCCACAGTGATCAATTTAGCGGCCCCTCTCTGGACATAAGCGCGGTTGACGTCGGTGATCGAAAAAGAAGCGCCGTTCTTTTCCACTCCGGCATCGAGCAGAGACCAAAAGTCCTCGTCAAACATGTAAATGCCTCCAATCGCTAAATTCGAAGGCGGGTTCTCAGGCTTCTCGACAATATCAATCACCTGTCCCGAATCATCGAGGACAGCCACCCCAAAAGCTTCTGGATTTTTTTCGTTGCGCGCTAACAGCACGCAACCAGGCTTTTCCTGAACTTGACTGAAACGAGCAATCTCTTCTTGAAACTCAACCGTTGTGATGTTGTCTGAAAAGTAGACGAGCAACCGACAGTCTTCGTTGTACACACGGGCCAAGTTGAGGGCGTCAGCAACCCCTGTCGGTTCTTCTTCGAGAACATAGTGAATTTGTTCATCGGGAAAACCAGCTCCTACATGCTTTGCAATTTGGCCAATGAATTGATTTGAGACAATGGTGATGTCCTTGATGCCTGCCCTGCGAATGGTGCCAAGGGCGTAATCGATGACAGGGCGTTCATGCAAAGGCAAGAGCGTTTTTTGAATGTATTTCGTGAATGGATAAAGCCGACGACCGTGGCCACCTGCCAGCAGTATTGCCTTCACCTTCATACTCGTTGGGAATTGGTCATTCCTTTTGGCCTTGTCCCATCAGTTCGTCAACTGCGCCATCCATTGCATTTTTCTCAAACCATTCGGTTCGAACCAAATCCCCTAAGCGTTCGACACCCGCCTCAATTAGATCAACATCCGCTGCCTCGGAGGCTTGCCATTGTTCGTTCGCCTTCTTTTCATACCGAGTGTTTGCTTCATTCACGAGATGTTCCGAGCGTCGCAACTCGCCTTCTAGCCCCTCATAGTCACCATCTGAATGACTCACATCACGGCGATTTGCGCTGCTGTCAAGTGGCTGAACTTTCCGGCCACCGGTGAACCCTTTCTCATCTTGACCTCGCACAGCGCCCTTGTTTTTCCGAACTTGCAGTTCTTCAAAGGAATCAGTTTGCGCAGCAAGGATCAATCGTTCCCGGTACGAATGACCTTCAAACAAATCAAGATTGACTTCAAGAAGCCTGAGCAGCGCTTCCTCTCGCTGCAATGCTTTGCGATGGTTGGCCGTGTTCACGAGCAGGAGCATTGTGAAGAGAATCGCAGTGCAGATCAGCACCACGACAGTGTTGTATCCGTTTTCGATGCACCAACCTGCAATGAGCACAAGCCCAATGAGGAGTCCAAATAAAACCCTCTTTGCTTGCCGGCGCCGCTGCTCATCTTCATCGATAAAATCGAGATATTGAGCTGCCTCATTCTGCATCTTTATGCCTCATTTGAGTATTTTTTCTGCCTTTTGGCGCAGGATTTCATCAGAATCCTCGTTTTCATTCCAGCCCAACACCTTCAATGCGGTGAGTTTACTGGCCAAGATACTGTTTGAAAGACGCTCAAATGCAAATTGAATCAAAAGAAGAAAGACGAGGGCTGCAGCAATTCCGAACTGCCATTGAGTGAACCATGCAATTGCCATTGCGACCAGCACACCTTGAACAGCGGCAAAGACGAGTCTTGGCTTGATTTTAGCTTGGGAATCAAGGCTGTCAATCAAACGCTGAGCCCCCTCCTTCTTTGTCGCCATGGGACTCCCAGCAGGTATTCATTGGTCAACATGCCGGATTCAATCAAATAAATCGGCCAATACCGAGGCGTTGAATTGTTCAGTCGCCCTTTGCCCTATTGTTTGAGTTGTGGTTTGGGGCAGCGGCGCATCTTGAACCAAAACGCTGTCCTGGAGCAGGAGGTGCTGGCGAGGCTCCATCGCCAATTTCCGCAGAACGTCCGCAAGCGTTTGCTGGATTCGAGCGGTTTGATCAGATTGCATGACGAGCAAGCGTTCCAGACTGTCCAACAAGGCTTCATTCCGATTGCTTCGGTCCTCAATGGCCTTTGATTGGGCCTTCATGGCCATTTCTTGGCGAGAAAGCAATTCACGTGCAGCAGGGCTCCCTACAGCATCCCTGCGGTGGATTTCTTCCATTGCAGCACCAAGCTCTTTGCTTGTTTTCTTCAGGTTAAATTGCAATTCCTCGATGTGAAGGCCGGAGCGATGTAAATGCTGCTTCAAGCCCCTGCTTTGGTCCATAAGATGATGCTGCCGCGCCCTATGTTGCGCTGATTCGATCAAAAAAGCGGTGGCAACTGCCCCACCGAAGGCCAAGTCAGAATCCATTCGAAGTTCCATCAAGAACACCCATGCGAGCGTTCCGAATACGATTGAGCGTACTATTCCCATACTGATAACATAGGTTCGCACGGTATAATCAGTTGTCGGCTGGGGGCCCTTGGAGCCCGCCTGGAGAGGCTGGAATTGGTGTTAAGCAGTTGGCACAAAGCAGTCGTCATCAACTTCAATCAGCGAGCCAATCGTGAGCAAATGATCGATGGCCTCGTCTATTTCATCGGGCGTAATGCCATGCTTATTCATCCCCTTGAACATCACATCAAGGGTTGCAAACGGATCGCCTTTGGCAATCTGAGTTTCCACGACCACCAACAACATTTGGCATGCGACTGCGAGCAACGGGTCGTCTCCTTCGTCATCGGGTAAAAGGTCGAGGAAGGTCGCTGCAGGGTGCCTCGCGTCGTCGATGTCATGGTCTTCCCTATTGGGCGTTTGAGGCTGGGCTGCACGCGCACCCAACCCCTTGATGGCCTCATCAATATCGAGGTTAAAACAATCGAAAATGTTCCTCTGAAGCGGATCGATGCTCAGTTGGGAGTCGGGCTCGAGGCGCCGAGCGATCATTTCCAAACGGTGGAGGCGTTGCTCAACAGCAAGTCGCTCACGAGCAACATCAACCTTGACCAAATCCATCGACATATTGGCTTGCTCGATGAGCCAAGCCTCTACGCTCCATTTTGGATCGATGCTCTGCATCGCTTCTGCGAGCCGTTGAACTTCGAGCGGCAACGACTCCAAACGAACATGACCTTCTGACACCTTGTTTTGTTTGTCGCTCATGTTCTTCACTCTCCTCCTTGACGGCCTATGAAACCTTTCTTGATTGACAGAACCATCGTTTCCATTCGGTAACCGTTTCACTGCGTTCGTGAATCGGACGAAACGATGTTCCAATGGACGCCCACCTTTCACTGCATCCCTTCTTTCGCCGTCCCGTGGTTTGTGCTCGAGAATCCATTCTGCCAAAGGGGGCGCGTTCATGTAGGGGTTGCCCTTGGCGGAATCCATGGGAAATTATCGGATTGGGGTTCTTCCCGGAGACGGCACAGGTCGCGAAGTTGCGCTTGAGGCCCAGCGTATTCTCAATGCCATCGAGGCCAACACAAATCACGGCTTCGAACAGACCGTTATTCAATGCGGTGGCCAACACTACCTCCAAACAGGAGAAGAATGGGCTGAAGGATCATTCGAATTTTGCCGTGATGAGGCGGATGCAATCTATCTTGGTGCGATTGGCCACCCTGGCGCACGATTACCAAACGGGGATCTTGCCGGTGGCTCGGTTATTCTAGGGATGCGCAGTGGCTTGGACCTCTATGCCAACCTTCGTCCAATCAAACTCTACGAAGGCGTACCACACAAGGTGCACGGGCGATTCACCCAAATTTGGCAACCCGGCATGGTGGACATGACCGTTCTTCGTGAGAACACCGAAGGCCTGTATCATTCGTTGCTTCGCCGAAGCGCCGATCGGGCACAAGGCCGAGACCCATACGAACCGCCTTCTATGGAATTCCCAGGTCTCAAAGGGGAAATCGCCTACGATCCACGGCCAATTTCAGAACACGGCAGCGAACGGCTGATTCGCATGGGTTTTGAAATTGCTGAAACCCGTAACGGTGCGCCAGTTGATGGCGTCAAGCGTGTGTCCTGCATCGATAAATCCAACGTGACTCGAGGATGTCAATTGTTCCGCCGCACCTTCGACAAAGTGTCAGAACAGTATCCGGGCACCGAGAAAGACTACGGCTACATCGACGCCTTCATGCAGTGGTTAACCCGCTCTCCTGAGTCCTACGATGTTGTCGTGACATCAAACATGTTCGGTGACATTGCAACTGATTTGGGGGCTGTCCTTCAAGGCGGCATGGGTATGGCAGCTTCTGGAAACATTGGTGACGACCATGCATTCTTCGAACCAGTCCACGGATCCGCTCCGAAATACGCTGGTATGAACAAGGTCAACCCAATCGCGACCATCAACTCCATCCAATTGATGATGGATTGGCTTGGTCGCAGAAACGGAGAAGAAGAACTTGTTCAAATCGGTCGTTTAATCGATGAGAGTGTTGCTGATCACCTTCGGGATGGCAAAGGGCTCACATACGACCTTGGGGGCAGTTCCTCTTGCTCCGCTGTTGGC
>DAPR01000071.1:23582-24229 GCA_002502605.1 Euryarchaeota archaeon UBA258 | reverse complement strand
GTGCTTGCCCACCCAATGCTTGCTGGCATTCACTTCACTGGGTCGACCTCAGTGTTCCGCAAGATGTGGCGAGATGTGGCGAACAACCTCGAAACCTACCGTTCATACCCTCGTGTGGTTGGCGAAACTGGCGGCAAGGACTTCATCGTCGCTCACCCCGATTGCGATGAGCGTGCATTGGTCGTTGCTCTGTTGCGAGGTTCATTCGAGTTCCAAGGACAAAAGTGCAGCGCAGCAAGCCGTGCCTATATTCCAGCATCCGTCTGGGGTCGCATCAAAGACGAATACTGTGCTGAAGTTGCCAAGATCACCATTGGTGACCCGCGTGACTTCACCAACTTCATGTCAGCTGTGATCGACAAGAAATCCTTCGACAACATCTGCGGTTACATTGACCGTGCCAAGGCAGACCCGGGCTGTGAAATCGTAACCGGCGGCGGCTACGATGGCTCGAAGGGCTACTTCATCGAACCAACGACCATTGTCTGCAGCGATGCTCATTACGAATCGATGTCTGAGGAAATTTTCGGACCTGTGATGTCAATACATGTGTACCCTGATGATGAATTCGAAGCCACTTTGGCCACCTGCGATGCAACATCTGAATATGCCTTGACCGGATCTATTTTCGCAACCAAGCGAGAAGA
>DAPR01000071.1:11297-23455 GCA_002502605.1 Euryarchaeota archaeon UBA258 | reverse complement strand
GGTGCTCGTGGAAGCGGGACAAACGACAAGGCAGGCTCACCGCTCAACTTGCTTCGCTGGGTGTCCCCTCGTTCGATCAAGGAAACCTTTGCTCCACCGCATGAATGGGGCTATGGCTTCCTTAGTGAGTGAACATTTACTTTCTAGGTTTGACGTTGTTCACCGCTTCTGTCAGCACTTTGGCAGGATAGCGGGCGCTCACCATTGAAATCAACCACCAACCGATGCTCAGCAACGGAGTGGCCACCAGGAACGTCAAACCAATCCACATCACG
This sequence comes from Euryarchaeota archaeon UBA258, assembly GCA_002502605.1. Taxonomy (GTDB): domain Archaea; phylum Thermoplasmatota; class Poseidoniia; order Poseidoniales; family Poseidoniaceae; genus MGIIa-L1. The sequence goes on along the minus strand of DAPR01000071.1, from coordinate 23,180 downwards.
ATGTTGCCGGATGTGTTGACCCAGGCCCAGAACCCAACGCTGAGCATGGTCAACAGGAAGAACAGCCTAGCAGCTTCGCTTGGAGTCGACCAACCCCGGTGATCTTTGCGAGGTGCGAAGAACGATTCCATCCATCCCATGTTACTCAGAAGTTGAATTTCATTGATGAAGGCGTGTTTTTTCCATGGCCCCCCGCCGGTGGTTTCTTGTGGGGGAGATTCGAGCGGCAACCCCGCAATGATGAGTGCTTTGAGCCGACTGCTGATTTGTTTTAGTGACGAGTGATGGGCGAACTGAGCGGGACCCTCGTTGGGTAAGCATTGAAAGCATGGCCACCTTTGCTTCTTTCATGCAAGGCATACCGGTCATACCGTTATCGCCGGCACCTTCCGACCTTGTGCTTGCCCACACCTCTCGACCTTGGAGCACCGTTCGTGCCATGTTGGGCCTTGTCGGTCTTTTGTTTCTGATCACAAACATGGCCCCACTTTACCTTGCAGGTTTACTTGATGCTGATTTTAACGGCACACTGGGGCCAACCAATCCTTGGATGATCATTGGCTCCTCGCTTTGCTCCGTCCCGGTTTTAGCCCTCATGGCTTTTTTACGTCGACCGAGATTGACTCATCTGGTTCGCGCTGTCCCTCATCCTCAAGGAGGAACCGTGTTCAAGATGGGAATCGAAGACGTGCTGCATTCAACGCAGCCCATTCAAGCAGTTCATCACATTGTACATGATTCCGCACCGCTTGAAATGCCCTCAAGGAAGGCGTTGTGGTTGCTCTTTTTTGGCGGTGTTATCGCCTCCAGCATTTGCTTATTCCCGCTTCTCATCTTCGGCTTTACGCCTCTGACAGGGGTTGTGTTCGTGTTGATTGTGCTCCCTGCCTTTTTGATTGGTTTCTCCACTCCAGTGTTTGCTTGGTGGGCCACCCTCACTCATTATTTTGGACTTCAAACCTCTCGTCGTCTTGCTGAATGGATGCTCATTGCCGGCATGTTATCCACCGTTCCTGCCATCATGATCAACAGCAACATATCACCAATCATCATCGATGCATTGGGCATCAGCATGGCTAACGAAACTTCCCTTGGCTACGGTTTGATCCTCATGGTCAGCGCGCCTGTTGGCGAAGAGATATGCAAAGCGGCAGCAGTTTTGGCATTGGCACGGTTCATTGACTCACCCCGAAGGGGGTTCCAAATTGGCTTTACAGTCGGTCTTGGGTTCGCTTTGTTGGAAAACATGACCTACATTTTGGGTACCTTTGGAGCCCTTGAAGCGAGTTCAATCAGCTTCGGGTTCACCTCGATCCTTCGTGGCATCGGAAGCATTCCCGGCCATGGCGTGTGGACTGGGATATCCGGCTATGCCATTGGCTGCCACCTCACCTTGAGGCGCCCTGCCCCATTGATTTCGTTTGAGCCCCGGGCAACAACACAAGAAGTCAAGCAGTGGATGCTTGTTGACAAGAAAACAGGTGAAGTGGTTTCCGCATCAAATGCACCAAAACCCCCAGTAATGATTCCCCGATGGTTGTGCTCTCCCTATGAGCAAGGTTTGCAATTGCCAACCACGCCTATCGCTGGTCTTGCTCTAGCGATTTTTGGCCACGCAATGTGGAACGGAAGTTCCTGGGCGCTGATGGTCTTGACAGACAACCTGCATGTCGCTGTTCAGGTGTTTTTGACCCTTGGATGGATTGTGGTGTTGATCGCTTCTCTTTGGTTGATTTCAAGACGAATCTTGGCATCGGTTTTGCTCGATAGCCGAATTTAACACCCCTAAAAAACCAGTTTCAACCCTGATTCAAAGGGGAAGCACCTTTGAGGGGCTTGGGCCACCGACAGAAAAGAGGGAACCTGATGGATGTGCTCACTGGGGGTTTGAATCAGGGCAACCTTGTTGTCACTGGCCTCATCATTCTCGGGCTCGCTACGGTCTCAACTCGAGCCAAAATGCTTGACAGGTCTGGAGTTTTAGCTGCAGCGGTTCTCGGTCTTGTCGTTGGTGGATTGGGCCATTGGACATGGTTGTTGATTCTGCTTGGATTCCTCTTGTCTGCTCATAAGGCTACAAAATGGCGATTTGAAGAAAAATTGCAACGTGGCATGTCTGAATCGGAAGATGGCCACAGAAGTTATGGCAATGTCATTGCCAACGGTGGCTTACCTGGTCTTGTTGCGGTGTATGCCTACTTTACCGGTGATTGGGAAACCGGCCTGTGGATGTTTAGTGCCGCAGTGGCCGTTGCAGCCTCCGATACATTCGCAAGCGAAATTGGATGCCTCGATGACAATGTGCGAATGATCACCACCTTCAAGCGGTGTGAAGCAGGGTTGAACGGGGGCTTTTCTCCAAGTGGGCAAAAGGCTGCACTCGCTGGTTCAGCATTGATTGGATTGCTTGCATTCCCAGCATGGTACCTCACAACCGACGCCCTTGTCATTGAAGACGGGCTTATGTTGAGCGTGGCCGTGCTTGTGATTGGTTGGCTTGGTTGCCAAATGGACAGCCTTCTTGGTGCTGTGCTGGAGAACCGTGGGTTCTTGACCAAAGGCGGAGTGAACGGTATCTCAATCACCTTTGGGTTTATGCTGATGAGTTTCTTCATCAATTCTTCTTTCTGAGCCCCGATGGTTTCACTCACACTTGGCCATCGGCTTCATGAACCAAAACGGATTGGTCCACACATGCGCAAACGCTTGGCAGCCGTGGCTTTGCTTGCGCTGCTTGTCTGCATGACCATGGGTGGCTATGCGAGCGCTGCTCGTGACGCTGTCTACGAGCCCGGATACATCGATTGGGAAATCGACGAGATGGAACGCCTTTTTGTCGAAGGCCTTGATGTTGAAGAAGCCGTGCTGCAACGCGGACGAACCGACAACGCAGTTGGTGGTTTTTCCGTCAACGCAGGGTCAGGTCCCGTTCAGGTGTTCACCATTTCAAGCCCACCGGTTCAGCATGCGATCAATGCTACGGTCAACATGAGCGTGTTTTTCTCCGCTTACATCGAAACTGGTCCTTTATCCCACGAATCATGCACACGTCAACCAAACATAGGAGCAGACCGGACAACTACACTGACGTATTCAGTTGATGCAGGCGGAGTTCCTGTTTACGATTCTTCAGTGACTCAGGTTGTAGACACAGCCATTTCCAACGCTGCAATGAACTTCAGTGGTGAAAGACAAGAGGCGTTCATCAGCATGCAACCAGGCGACGTGTTCACGCTTTCTCTGACGGCTGAAAACAACTGCCAAGGCACGGTGATTCGTGTTCAATGGGGTGCCTTTGAACAAAACAGTGGTGGCATCATCATGACAGGACGCTTGTACGAGCCTGTTGCCCGAATCAACATCGATGACGAGCGCAGAGCCCACATTGAAGTCGATCCTCTGTTCCCTTGGGGTGCTGAAGATGTCAAGACCATCAAATGGGAATTGTGGGGCCCCTTGCGATCAGATGAGAAACAAATCAAGAGTCCTGAAGGCATGATGGAAGACTCAACCGGCCGCATTCAAATTGACCGGCTTATGCCAGGCAACCAAACCAGTTGGGCATGGTCGGGAATCGAGCAGTTAACCATCGGAGATGCAAATCTTCAGGTGTGCATCCAAACCGTTTCAGGTGATCTCAACAGCGATTGTCATGCTTTTGGCATCGTTCGATTTGAGGTTGAGCCTGCAGATGAAGGCTTTGCAAGCGCACCAGTGTTCCTGACGCTGGCCACGTTCGGGGCCCTGATTGGTTTCGTTGCTATGCTCGTCCAAACCGACAACCTACCGCCCCTTCCAATCCTTGGTGCGTTAATTCTGCTCGCTTTGTTCGTCATCCCGACAGCATGGGGACAGGCCAACCTCGGTTCTGATGCAAGCCTCGGCGAAAACGCTCGTGCCTATGATGGTGAGTTGTATGACGAATTGATGAACCCAGTGATGGTTTCAGATTTCTTTGACGGAAATAAGGCTGTGGTGGTTGCCGTGACCCTTCCCGGCTCTGAAAATGCATTCCAGCAAGCGCTAGAACTCAACAAAACCCTCGACACGAAAGCAGATGAAATTGCGGTCATTCAGGTGATAGCGGGAATGGACGCAAAAACAACGGATGTCATTGGACTCAAAGAAACCCTCAATGTGTCTTGGCCAATTCTGCTTGACATGGACGGCCAATTCACGAACAGCCTCACAACCGGTGTTTCAGACGCAGTGTTGGTGCTCGACCCGAGCATGCGAGTGACCCATGCAGAGGGTCCATACGCTCCGAAGGAGCACATTGAATCCGCAGTTGATGGCATCTCTTTCGGAGGCGGTCAATCGTTCACTCAATACTTCTCTCTTCTGTTCGGCCCAGGTCTGTTTTTGCTGTTCATGGCCCTTCCACGCCAAGGATGGGTTGAGCCGGAAACGCCTCTTCCACCGGGCACGCTCTGGGCATCAATCACCATCGCAGGTGGTCTTGGTGTGTTGATTGTAAACTTGCCAATGATCCTGTTGACCTTGGCGCCCATCCAGAGCACGCTCTTGTTCTGGGCCGACATTGCTATGCTGCTGTGGATGATTGAGATGTGCCTTGTTACGGCGCGGAAAGGCGCCCCAATTGAAGCTCAATTGCTGGGTAAATTCCTCCACCGCATCAGTCCCAAAGCCTTCAGAGATTGGCGTGAAATGGAAGACCTACAGCGCGATGTTGTTCTCGGCGTATGGTTGGGATGGTTTGGGTGGCTTGCCTTCCCAGCCCTCTTCCCTCAAGGCGTAGCCGCAACAATGCTCAGTGGGATGCTTGGAATTGGGTTTGGCTCCTTTTACATGATTTGGCTTGCTCTGTTTGCAGGTGTTGTCGTGCTCTTCATTCGCTTCATCGCATCATGGGGTGGGTCCATCTCGAGGCTGTTTGGTGAATACGGTGCCGAAGTCTTTGCTCAATTCATTGGCTGGTGCCTGTTGCCAATCGCAATCTGGGTCACCATTGATGCAACCCTCTCTGCTCTTGAACTTGGCTTGTTCTGAACGGAGCATTGACAACCCTTGACGGTCGACGAAGGGTCTATGGACAGATATTGCCCGAGTTGGAGCCGCACTCAACGTGATTTATTTTTCAAATGCCCATCTGCTTGGGTGATGCGATACGCTCAACCCCGGCGCTCCGGGCGTACGCTCGGCCCTGGCCCAGCAAGCGATTGGAATCTGATGCTAAGGGCCTTGAAATCAACCATTGTGGATCGCCTAGAAGCCCTTCGACTGGGCACTGAATGGAGTGAGTCAATCGCCTCTTTTGCTCTCAAGGAACATTTGCGGGGAGGGTTCAGGGCTCAAAAAAGAGCCATAAGTCCTGTCAAGTGTGAAGCATTGCTGCTCTTTGCTGAGCATCGGATGAAGTTGCTTTGGCGAACGGACACCTTCTTGAGAATCAACAAAGGTACAATCCGTCAGTGGACATTGCTTAACCGCCGAGAATCAGAACATATCGACGGCTATGATTTGTTTGCGTCACCCGATATCGCCTACCGTTGCGGCGGAACATGGCATCTTGTCCGATTGGACATGCAGGGTTCAAAAATGTCAGACAGTGAGCGACTCGAATCACTTGCCATGGTGCTGTGGGCCATGAAACGAGAGGGATTGCCCCAAGTGAAAGAGCAGTTCCATATTCAGACGATTGGATGGCGGAAAGGAAGTTGGGTTGTTCATTCCTTCGGGGTGGACAGTGAGGAAATTGAAGCGGCAAGGAGCTTGATTTCCAGCGATGTGTCTGCAATGAAGCAGTGCGCTGAAGTGTCAAGATACGCTTTGGATTGTATTCCTTTGGCGGTCCACGAATCGACATGTAAGACCTGCCCGTTCAAGGCACGTTGCTTGGATGGTCGTTCTCTGGCCTTCACCAAAAAACAACGACTCCGGATGCTTGAACAAGGCGATTAATCAAGCAGGGAGACGAGATCAGAAAGAACGGCCTCAACATCGGTTGATTTGGTCACACCGCTCGCAAGAAGAACGCCTTCTGCACCAAGTTCGATGGCTTTTGCCACATCACGACCGTTTTTGACCCCAGCGCCACACAAAACTCTGACCTTTGGATTGGTCGCTTTTACCACGGCAACAGTGTCACTGACGATCGATGGGTCAGCGGTTGTTACCGATGTGTCTCCTCCAATCAATTCAGGAGGTTCCACTGCAATGAAGGTCGGCCCCATCATGGCGAGGCTCTTTGCCTCATCCAAATCTGCAGCACAGCCACACATTGGAAAACCATCCGGCAGTTGATCCATAAGTCGCTTGACATGGTCCATTTCGACCTTGTGTTCAGCGTGGTTGATGATGGTCCCCTGTGCTCCATGGTGAATCGCTGTTTTTGGTTCTAGCCAACCAGTGAAACTTCCTTGGCCGACAGGATCGAGGTGTTGTGCCCATACTTCGAGGCTTGGTGCTGCTTTGCGAACCATGGCTAAATCGAAGGCAGAGACCACCGCAACCATCCTGGCAGGACCGTCTGCGTGACGCTCCATGGCGACTGCAAGCGTTTCAGCAGTTGGACCACTGGCGGTGGCGTACGTCTTGAAATTGACGACAATCAATGGTTTGGTCATGCATCGCCCAGCGATGAGCACCATTTGACATCTTCCGTTGTGTTCACGCCGCAGTGTCCACTTTTGGCCATTGTCCGCCTTCTTGGACGGTTCCATCGGGGATGCTGCTGTCATGATCCACCACGACACCATCGAGGATGACATCGCGCCCAATCGTCGCACTTCGACCGACGAGACTGTTGCTGATTTGAGCGTTCAATCCCACCTTGGTGTGGGCGAGGAGGGTTGAAGATACGATGGATGCTTGCTCGATGAGGACATCAGCCTCAATCATCGAACCGCGAATGGTGGCTGACGGGTAGTCGCTTTGTTTGGCGTACCATGTACCATCGACAGCACTTCCGGTGTTGAATCGCTCCTCTCGGATGCACCGTTGAACCCCTTCCATCCATGCGGTAGGTGTGCCTGCATCGATGAAGTACCCCTCAAATTCCTTTCCATTGAGTAGGTTTGCTTCAGCTAGTTTGGGAAACACATCTCGTTCTATAGAATGCCGGCCATGTGGCATCCAATCGAAAACATCGTCTTCGAAAATATACGAACCAGCATTGATCAGGTTGGAAAACACCTGTTCTGGTTTTGGCTTTTCCATGAACCGTTCAATGCGCTGTTCATCGTTGACACCAACAATTCCGAACCGAGTCGGATCTTCTACTTCCCACAAGGCGAGCGTTCCGATTCCGCCGTTGTTTCGATGGAGTTCAAGCATCGGTTCGATGCTCAATGAGGAGACGATGTCACCATTAAAGCAAGCAAATGTTCCGCTGACGACGTCTCGGCAGTTGCCAAGTGCTCCACCGGTTCCTAACGGTTCATCTTCGGGGACAATTCGGACATCAAAATCAATATCCTTCCCCTTGAAGTAGGCCTCAATCATGTCAACTTTGTAGCCTCCAGCGACAATGACTTCGTCAATCATATCGGTTGGAATGGCTTCAACAACGCGCTCGAGCAGCGTTAAATCCAACATCGGCAAAAGTGGTTTTGGAATGCTCTGTGTCCACGGGCGAAGCCTCGAACCGACCCCTCCAGCGAGCACCACCACTTGCATGGCCGTGCCAACCCCGCCCATCCTATGAAGGCACCTCTTGTATGGCGTGATGCTTTTATCATCGCACAGATGGCTCATACAAGCGAAGCAAAGTGTTCAAAGACGGTCGTTCTTTGGGAGGATTGGAGAGACCTATGAACATCCATGAATACCAAGGAAAAATGTTGCTAAAAGCAGCCGGCGTGCCGGTGCTTGAAGGCGTGCACTGCACAACTGTTGAGCAGGCATTGAACGCATACGACGCGCTTGGAAGCAAGGTTGTTGCCGTCAAGTCCCAGATTCATGCTGGCGGTCGTGGCAAGGGCACTGTGATGAATCCATCCTCCCGTGACGTCGTCATGGAGGGCGGGGTGAAAATCGCATTCTCGAAAGAGGAAGTGCAAACCTACTCATCCAACATTCTTGGAAACCTCCTCGTGACCATTCAAACCGGTGATGAAGGGAAAATTGTCAACAACCTCTACATTGAGGCAGGTTGCGATATCGCCCACGAGTATTACCTCGCCCTATTGGTTGATCGTGATAACAAATCCGTGCTGATTATGGCATCAACTGAAGGTGGAATGGACATTGAAGAAGTGGCAGAACACACCCCCGAATTAATCCACAAGGTCATTGTTGACGCTAACGTTGGTCTTCTTGGCTTCCAAAAGCGAGACTTAGGCATGGCCCTTGGCTTGAACGGGACTGCGTTGAAGTCCTTTGGAAAGATGCTCTCTTCCATGTATTCCATGTTCTGTGCAGAGGATTGTGCTATGGTCGAAATCAATCCACTCGTACGAACCGGCGCTGATGAAATCGTCGCTCTGGATGCAAAGGTATCGTTTGATGAAAACGCAGAATTCCGACACAAGAACTGGGACGACCTTCGTGACTTATCAGAGGAAGAAGACACCGAAATCCGAGCCAAAGAAACAGGCCTTTCCTATGTCAAGCTCGACGGCAACATTGGCTGCCTTGTCAACGGTGCAGGTCTGGCCATGGCGACCATGGACGTCATCAAACTCTATGGCGGTGAACCAGCCAATTTCTTGGATGTTGGTGGTGGGGCAAATGAAGAACAAGTCAAAACTGCTTTCTCAATCATTCTCGAAGATCCCAATGTCAAAGGCATCTTGGTCAACATCTTCGGTGGCATCATGCGCTGTGACATCATTGCACGTGGTGTGATTGCAGCAACAGAAGCCCTGTCGCTTCAAGTGCCATTGGTGGTCCGTCTTGCTGGAACAAACGTCGATGAAGGAAAAGCAATCCTTGCTGCCTCAACCTTGAACATTCATCCAGCGGATGATTTGGCTGAAGGCGCTCAAAAGATTGTGGCTTTGATTGGAGGTGAGGCTTGATGGCAATTTGGATTGAAGAAGATGCAAAGGTTCTGGTTCAAGGAATCACGGGCAAGCAAGGTATGTTCCATGCAGACAAGATGGTCGAATACGGCACTCAAATCGTTGGAGGATGCACACCTGGAAAGGGTGGGCAAACTGTTGAGTTGCAAGGCAAAGCGTTCCCGGTTTGGCACAGCATGACTGAAGCCATCAAGGCTACTGATGCAGATGCAACCGTGATTTATGTCCCTCCACCGTTTGCTGGAGAAGCCATTATGGAAGCGGCAGAAGCCTTTGACTCAATCAAAGGTGAGGGCGTCATTGTTTGCATCACTGAAGGCATCCCGACCCTTGACATGGTCAAAGCAGTCGCTTACGTCAACAACCGTCCTGGTGTTCGCTTAATTGGTCCAAACTGCCCTGGTATTATCACGCCTGGTGAAACTGGAGGTGCCAAAATTGGAATCATGCCCGGTCACATTCACGCAAAGGGCCGCATTGGTATCGTTTCCAAATCAGGAACCTTGACCTATGAAGCCGTTGCACAAACCATGAGCATCGATGAAGGCCAATCCACCTGCATCGGAATTGGCGGTGATCCAGTCAATGGTACCGGATTCATCGAATGCCTTGCAGCCTTCGAAAGCGACCCCCAAACAGAAGCGATCATCATGATTGGCGAGATTGGTGGAAATGCCGAGCAAGAAGCCGCTGCATGGGCCGCTGATAACATGACCAAACCCATTGTTGGATTCGTTGCTGGTGCAACCGCTCCACCTGGCAAGCGCATGGGTCACGCAGGCGCTATCATTTCTGGCGGTAAAGGAACCGCTGAAGAGAAGTTTGAGGCGTTCAAGGCGGCAGGAATTGCCTGCGCTATGGATCCATCCGAACTCGGCAAGGTCCTCTTGGAATCACTCAAGAGTGCCGGTTTGCGATGAAGCCAATAACCTGCTTTCGCATGTAAGGGCATGCCCAAAGTGCGAACCTTCGACCCCGAGGTTCTGCACGAGCATTATTCTCAATCCCAACCACTTGATTTAACCTGGCTTGGAAAATCATCTCGCCATCAATTTCGATGGCGCTGCACAAGGGATCGATGGCACACATCTGGGCGCCAAATTCGAAACGGTGAAGCTCTCGCAAAAGTCACAAAGCACAACACGCCACGAGACATGTATGTCTCCACCAGTGCCTGGCTTAACCCTGTAAAATTACCAAAAATTAAGGATAAAAAAACACCTGCCCCGGTCATGATTGACCACCTCATTGTCTTCGATATTGACATCCCCCCTTTTTCGAGAAGGAACATGGAACGAGCGAGAAAGGCAGCGGTTGATTTGCTTGATTGGGTTGAACAACATCATGACTTTGAACGGGTTCACTTTGTCTTTTCAGGAAGCAAGGGTTTCCATCTTATTTTCAGGGACAACGACCGAAGTCTGTTTGCGATTCCGGATCCTCGGCAACGTGAACAAGCGGTTCGAAAAGCACGTCAAAACCTTCTCAAAGAGACGCTGGCGGCTGGCCATCCTGTGGACAAAGGCATTACTGCTGATACGCGGCGAATCATCCGATTGCCGGGATCTTTGCACGGCTCCACAGGCTGGTTTTGCAGCATTATTTCTGAACAACAACTGAGGGCACCGTTTCGCACATGGGTGAAAGGTTTGGACCGTCATGCTGGTGCAATCAAGATGCCATGGCATGCGAGATTGAAGAAGAAAAAAACGCCAAAGACCAACGCCAAGACGGAACCAGAACATCAAGAGGTTGCCTCAGAAACATTCACCTCATTGGAGGCCAGCACGCATGTTCCTGGCACGAAAGACAGGAGTGCCATCTTCGCATGGTTGCCTCGTTCTTGGGGTTCGATTGAGGAAACGATTGAACGGGCCGTTGAAAAATTAAGCCAACTCCATGCAGGTCCAGTTTTGTTTTGGACCGACCAAGAGGCAGTCTTGATGTTGGTCCCTCGTGCCTTCCCTCGGGTTCAAGCGGCCAAGATGTGCCGCAAGATCGGACTTCTCCAAACGGCTCTTTCGATGGAATCAAACGATCATAATTGGGTGCGTTTCTCGCCTCGGCAGGGGGATGAATCAGGTTGGGAGTCGGAATTTGAACCTCTCGGGGTGCGCCAATTTGAATCTGAGCGCGCAACATTAGCGCCATGGTCATCTGCACATTTGGAACTGGCTCAGCGTTTGAATCTCATCGTCGATGCTGGCGAAGAGGACCGTGCAGGTTCAAACGATCCAATGATTCGTGTTGTTCGGCGAAACTAACAGGCATAGATTATATGCTGCCACATCAAGGAAAATTTGTTCCTAAGAGAGCCGAAAGGCGATGACCTGTGACGACATGTCGTCGATTGACCAGAACACACACCGGCTGTGGCGCATGGGAACAGCGCCACAGCCACTCTTTTTTTATTGAGCAATTCAGCCTTCTGCATTCGTAAGGAGGCTGAAAGATTATGTGCCCAAGGCAGAATTTACCTTTATGGAAAGGGGTTTGCAATCGTTGTTGACCATCCTTTCGCAGTTCGTTTTTATCCCTAGGGAGTTGGTTGTATGAACATCTACGGAACAATTCTCTTTCTGATCTTAGCTGGTGGAGCGGGCATTTTTGCAATTCTAGCTCTCACCAACACCGTTGAAATTATGCAGGTTGAAGGCCAAATTATGGAAGGCACCACATGGGATGAACGGGAAAGTTCGAGGGAGGAATGCACCAGAACGGGCTATTACTATGATGAATATGGGGATGAATACGAAGAGTGTGAAGAATACAGAACGGTGTATTTTTTTATCTGTTCATCAAACATTAATTTCAATTACACAAGCGTCGAAGAACCGAACGGCACTGTCTATGAGGCCAGCGATACAATCACTTGGGGAGAGACATACTCCAGCTGCCT
>DAPR01000071.1:1611-11176 GCA_002502605.1 Euryarchaeota archaeon UBA258 | reverse complement strand
TTTGTTTCGCTGTGTTATCTGTACCTGCACTTGTGATCATGCTTACTTCCAAATCCCCGGGCGTGACGATGAAGACCGGTGGTATGCTCAAAGGGCTCCGCCCTCAGCGCATCGATGTTTCTCCACAAGACGGGCAAGCACAGTACGATACGTTCGTGCCGGGTGGTTCCCAAGGGTATCCAACGCCCACTCAGAATGCTGGTGCAGGCAGAGGCGGGGGCGGCTTTGGCGGCGGTGGAATGATGGTGATTCCAGGAATGGCTGGGGGCGCAGTCGGCCATTCAGTCGGCCGGCAAACTCAGCAAAGAAGAGGTCCTTCCCGCAAATCTAAAAACAACATGTCGCCCTCTCGGATTGCTGGGTATAAGCGGGTCATTGAGACATTAAACATGAATCGAAACGTGTCGAATGTGTATGACGCTGAGAACATGCTTCGCTCAAGTGGTTTCATGACCGCAGGTGCTGCGAACAAATTCATGGCTCATCCAGTTGTGTTGCAAAGTCTAGGGCTCGCAGCTGGTGCAGCCGCTGTTGGGGCTACTGCAGCCACCGCGGCATCCAATTCGGGGGGCATGCTGAGCAGAAATGTGCCAAACCCCTCCGACCCAAACACCAATTTGAGGCCAGCAGGATCAAGCGAGAATCGCTTGCAGCAAATGCAAGATGAAGCAGCAGCATTCTTTGAATCTGCAAAACCAATTCAACCAAAAGTTGCCACAACCACTTCAAGGCCGGTCGGAGAAGATGAGTCCAATCAATGCGCCCACCCCTCATGTGACACCGGAGTAACATCCTTTGATTTCCGCTGCTTTGATTGCCGCCGAAGGTTCTGCAGCGCACACAAAGGTATGACCTTCCAGTGCAGCGATTGTGCAAATTGAAGTCACTGGTGGACCAACTTTTCGTGGATGCCCACGTCAGGAACAAGCCCCTGTAATTGGGCGTATTCAACCAATTGGCGGCCATTGCCACTCCTTGCATACGTCACGACCCCCGGGCTCACATGGATATTCCAGTGCTTCTCAAAGACAGCAGCCCTCTCCTTTGTATTGGCTAGGCATGAAGGGACTGTGTGGTACATCATGACGGAAACCCTCTGCTTACGAAGGAACACTGCGACCACCTCGGGCATGAGTTTCGAGAGCCAAGTTTCATCAAAAAATTTGGATGAACGTTGAATCACATACCTTGGCTTATCGAGTGGGCCGAGGACTTCTGCAAGAGCATCGCTGAACATCTTGGCTTCATCGGTGGTCGAATTTTGCAGGTGATAACGAATCCATCCGCCTCCCCGATCGCCTCCTGAAGGCCTTGCGATATGGGTCATTTCTCCAAGTTCACAAAGTGAATCGACAATGGCTTGGGCAATGGCTTGAGTCAATGATGCGTCGGTCCACACCTTCTTTTCGGGTCCAAATTTGAATCCATTGGAAAAACCGATTGATGCTTTTGCTTCGACTGCAGGCTTCGCTTCAGCGGCAAACGGTTGACCAATGCCCCAAAGTTCACGGGTGTGTCCACGGGTTCTTGCTCGACGCAGCATCTCTTCATTGAACATCGCCATTCCTTCACTGATGCCTTCCGGACGAACGTCGTTGAAGGCTGCATGGACATGGCCAACGCCCTTTTCGATCGCTCCGTCATCGCAAACGCCGTACAATTGTTTGTGCTTTTGCTTGAAGCGTTGATAGTCATCGAATCCTTTGGTGAACTCGTCTGCAACGCAAACGATGTCCCAGTTGTTTGCCACCTTTTCCTTCCATTGCTTATCCAATCGTATTGAACGTCCTCGTAATTGATTGATGCTCATGCTTGTTGTGACGGTGGTCATGTCAACCAGAACGTTGATTCTCGAAGCGTCCCATCCTTCACCGAGCAGTCCTCGGGTGCCAACGAGGCATCGGGTGAATCCTTCTTGGAAGAATTCGGTGATCATCAATGAATAATACCGTGGCACCCAATGCTTTCCTTTTCCGTGAATTTCATGATAACCTTCATGAATTTGGTCACTGAATGTGACCTCCAACGATCGTTCTTTGATCCATTGCTCCGCACGTTCGATGAATTTTGGTGCAAGATCATCGTCGACAAGCACGGTGCTGCCCGTCATGAGGATCGGGTCCAAGTAATCGCCTGCAGCATTCTTTACCAGTGCGCGGAACACAGCGATGGCGCCACCAGCTTCCTTGTCAAGGACTCCTTCTACAAGAGCGGTGGCGGATGTCTTTTCGAAATCAGTGACCACGACAGCACGGATGTTTGGGCCCAACGTTTGCATCTCGACGTTGATGATTTCTGTAAGGGCTTCCACTTTCGAAGAGGCATAGGCCATGACTCGGCCAACTGGAGAGGCGCATGGTCTTGAACCAGTTTCTGTGATTTGGATGCCCAACATGCGGAGTCGAGCAATCACAGATTCAGCCAATTTGTGATCTTCTTTGCTCTTCGACAGGCGTAAGCCATAGCGAACATAGCGGTCCAGCACCGAGCGAAGCATGCTCATTCGAGACCATGATTCATCGTTCGGTCGCATAGCAATTGGTGGTACACCATCTGGAAGCGATCGACCATGACCGATCAGAAATCGCCTCGCATTGTCAGCGAACTTTTCATTCTTGGACCGAAATTTTTGCCAAGACAGGGATTCACCTTTGTGGTTTGTGCGCTTGTCTAGGCTATTGTATATCCAATCATCAAGGGTTGGAACTCGATTTTTCGAGGTGGATTCACGGGTTTTTCGCAAGTCATTGAGCAAGGTTTCGAATTCCTCGTCAACTCCAGCAATGTACTTCAATTCGTGTGAGGCAGGGCGAACGAAGTAGCACAAGTCTTGGTAAGGTGCTAGATTTTCATGCCTCACTAATGCGGGAACTGGCACTTCATAATCAACTGGTCCAAAAAACGCTTCATACCTCTGAGAATCCTCATTATCGATTTCCTCAGTGTCGGGCGGGGTTGCGGTTAATCCAAGCACAACTGGATCGTCAAAGAATTCCTTCACTTCCGCCAAAATCCGACCCCAATGATGCATGAGGTGATGGCATTCATCCAGTATGATGAGGCCAATGCCCACCTCTTTCAGACGCATTAAATTCGCTTTGGCACTTTCGTGTAATGTCCACATGGCATTGCCATTTTTAGCAAAATCATCCCGAACTTTTTTGCGGTATGTCTTCAACCGAGAGGTGTAATACTTCTTGTTAGAATCCTCAAGGCTTTTTTGCCAAGCAAGGGCAGATTCGTGGTCATCTGCCTGGCCGTCTGTCATGAGTTTTTCAGCCCATAATTGAAGAGCAACATGGTCGAGATCTTCTCCACCCTTGCGGGGCATGGTCACTGCTTGATAGGTTAATGAAGTCAGCAATCCGGGTTTTTTTGGGTCGGTGCTGATGTGCGCATCCTTTCCGTTGAGGTCGAACAACGATGTCCGAGCTGCCCATTGTGCTTGAATCGCAGAATTGGGAGAAAGCACTAGTGCGGGTTTTTTGATCAGGTCGGCCCAAACATAGAGGCCAAGAATGGTTTTTCCAGAGCCTGGGGGAGCGACGATGTGGAGCCTCTTCTCGCCGTTGTCAAGTTGAGGTTGTATGATTGAAGTGGCTGCCGCTTGTGAAGGACGCAATGTTCCAGTGAATCTGATGTTACCGAACTCAGGGAGTGGAGTTGACATGGATCATCATCTATGCGTTTCAACGAGGGCCACGTTTTGGTCCGGGCGGTCCGCCGCCAGGTCCACCCTTTGGAGGGCCAGAACGCTTTGGAGGTCCTCCAGATTTGCTTGGCCCTGGGGGTCCACCGCTTTTCTTTGGAGGTCCACCGGATTTGCTTGGTCCAGGGGGCCCGGAACGCTTTGGAGGTCCACCAGATTTGCTTGGTCCAGGAGGCCCGCCACTCTTCTTTGGTGGTCCACCGGATTTGCTTGGTCCAGGAGGTCCGCCACTCTTCTTTGGAGGTCCACCGGATTTGCTTGGTCCAGGAGGTCCCGAAGAACGGCCGGGTGGTCCGCCTTTCTTTGGAGATTCTGCAACTTCCACTTCTTCATCTTCGAACATTGCTCCACAGTGTGGGCATTCATTGTCGCTTTCTTTGACTAAGCCGTCGCAGATTTCGCATGCAAACATTTCTTCATCGTCTTCAGCATCGTCGCCTAGATTTTCGACTTCACCATCCTTTGATCGGAAAATGGTAAGCACCGGTGTGAGGTCGAATCCTTTGAGCGCCAATTCGGTTTGAATGGCATGCTCAAAGGCCTGCTTGAGGTCGTCTGGCGTGTCGAGAACACGTCCGTCGTCAACATAGGTGACGTTGATTGTTAATTCTGAACCTTCGCTCTTGGCCTGTGGGGTTTCGACTGCGACCCCTCGCTTTCGAGCGACTCGTCGTACAGCGACCTCGCACATTCTTCTAAGGAGTGCTTCATCAGGTGCGTTTGACGGGCCTTGACCGAGGGCCCCCGCCATGACTTCCTTTGCTGGATTAGGTGCATCTCCTCTGAGGTGGGATGGTAGTTCTGCTCCAAGTGAAGCCAGCACATTTGTTGCTGGCGTTTGATTCATGTTGAGCCATTGACTTCTTCGCTCGTCCTTCATCGCACGTTCGGCCTCTGCAAGTCGATTTACCATTGCATCAGTTGGCGAGGCAGATGGGTTGTTGGCCACCATGGTGCCTCCTGGGTTGAACGGTGTAACATTTGCAGGGTTCTTTTGGGGTATCGCTCCACTGGACAGGCTTGGTCCTCTGGTTTGTTGCGGTAGATCCGAGCGACCTCCACCAACCACATTGGGCTGATTTTGGGGAGGAAATTGACCCATTTGGTTCGGTGGCATTCCTTGTTGAGGGGGGAGGCCTTGATTTGGCGGGAATTGATTCATTTGGTTTGGTGGTATTCCCTGATTAGGTGGGAATTGCCCCATTTGGTTTGGAGGCATGCCTTGTTGAGGCGGGAGTTGTCCTTGCGGGATGTTCTGTTGTTGCTGAACGCCCATGGCGATTTGTTGCAACACTTCAGGAGGAAGTCCTCCGGCTTGGCCTTGTTGTGTGTCTCGTTGTTGACGAACTGCTTCGCCTGAGACAACACCAAAGTTTCGGCCGCCTGTGACTTCTTGACCTCCCAGTCCAACTGAGCCTGTGTTGGCAAAACTACCAGCACGGGAGATTTCTTGACGGGCGCCGCACTCTGGACAGAAGATGCTGTCATTTGGAATCTCCTCCATGCACGAGCCGCACTGCATACTATACCCCCTCATAATGCGGCTGGCTTGACTTGAAATAAAGTCTTGCTTGCATATCCCGACAAATCATGGGTCATTCCACGGCCAATGCTTCAACCATAGTTTGTTTCTTACAAACAACAAACGATTGGCCTTCTCATGCCTTGCCTCGGGGCAACAGCCTGCCCACAGGGTCAAGAACAGCAAGCGTTTGCGGTGAAGCAGAGGGGCTTCAATGGCGGTGTTGATCAATGCTGAAATCGATGGTCTTCTGGAATCGACTTCCAGATCGTTTTACCCCACGCTCAAGTACCTCCCTAAGAAAATCAGAGGCCAAATTGGACTGCTTTACCTGCTGGCAAGGGTTGCAGATACAATCGCTGATTCCAAACACGGAGAAACTCAGGTTTTGCTTCAACTTTTGAAATCCTACAATGATGTTGTTCAAGGTCGATCCCAAGACTTACCGGATTTTTCTGAAATTGCAGGCATCCAAACCAACGAAAGTGAGGCTGAACTTCTTCGTAATGTTCAGAGTGTTGTTGAAGCCCTTGAATTCTATAGTACGGGTGATAAAGAGCGAATGCTCGAATGTCTTGACGTCATTGTCGCAGGACAAATCCTCGACCTTGAACGGTTCGGTCCGGCGAAAGAAGGCGGCGGTATTTCCTCACTCAGCAATGACGAGGAATTGGATGATTACACCTACAGAGTCGCAGGCTGTGTGGGTGTGTTTTGGACAAAAATGTCCCTCGCTCACCTGATGTCGTTATCGCCAGAAAAAGAAATAGAATTTTTTGAAAAAGGCGTTCGTTTTGGAAAAGCCCTGCAGATGATCAACATCCTCAGGGACATTCCAGAAGATTTGCGCTTTGGACGATGTTACATCCCAAGCGAGGCATTGAGCCGCCATGGACTACAACCAGAAGATCTGATGGATGCCTCAAACATCGACCGATTCCGACCGCTCTACGACGAATACCTTGACCTAGCCAATGATCACTTTGACGCTGCTGTCGAATACATTCGGATGCTTCCTGAGGGCCAATTTAGGCTCAAAGCTTCATGCATGCTGCCTGTGTTAGTTGGACAGCGTACGGTAACACTGCTTCGCACTGGCAACATTCTCGACTCAGAAGATCGCATCAAGGTCACACGAGATGAGATGAAATC
Organism: Euryarchaeota archaeon UBA258; assembly: GCA_002502605.1. Classification (GTDB taxonomy): domain Archaea; phylum Thermoplasmatota; class Poseidoniia; order Poseidoniales; family Poseidoniaceae; genus MGIIa-L1. Next base: position 4,793 of record DAPR01000071.1, on the reverse strand, counting down.
CTATGCTCGTAAACTTCTGCGAGCCCTGCTGATTCCTGGTGGCGTAAAACGTCTGTTGGAAAAGAACCGTGATGTTCCCGAGTGAATCCGTTTTGGTTGACGGAACAGCGATTGTTGTTTCGTTCAAAGGGCCTGTTCATGAGGCAATGGAGGTTCAATCTCGTTCAGCACTACGAGTAAGTAAATACTGATTATTATTCATCAGAGCCTTTCAAGGCCAATATTTTCCTGAAAACAGCATGTTTTTGCAATTGTCAAATGGTGCAAACATCCGTAGGTCTCAAAAAGGGGAACTGATGAGAGTCAACTGGTCTCCATGCTCGAACGCCGAAAACCCCTCGATTTGTTGTTCCCGCTCAAAGGGAACGCAACAACTCGCGAGGATGGCGAAGGGCAACAGTCCGTTACGGCATTGGATCACGTTCGTGCCGGTGTTATGCTTGCTCGCGACGCCGTGAAAGCCGTGAGCGTGACGGCAATGGAAGCACTCCGTGAAGGTGCAACATTCATTGGTATCGTCGGGGAAAAGAACGAACTGGTCGACCCATTCGAACACCTCGACGCACCAATTTGGTCCGATAAGCCTCCTCAAGAATTGATGAAGTTGGCGTTCCGTTACTGCGAAGAACTGACGATGCGTGAGGCAGGAAATTTCTACCATTCGTTCAAGTATCTACCAGATGAACAGCGCAATGCAATGTGTGCTGTGTACGCATTCTGTCGAAGAGCAGATGACATCGCTGACGGAGACTGGGCCGACCGATTCCCAGGCAGCAAAGGTGAGATGGATCCAGAAGCCGTAGCGTACAGAGAACAACTCGAAAGCCTTCAAGATCAAGGAACCATTCTTGATGAGGAAGCCTACCTCAACAAAATCACTCAGTTGTTTTTCTTCCGGAAGAAACTTTCAACCTGTTACTCGGATGTTTATTCGACCGATCCAGTGTTTTTGGCCCTCAAAGAAACCGTCGACCGCTACTCAATCGGTCGAGAAGTCTTCGATGACCTCATCTCTGGAATGGAAGATGACCTCTACAACAACCGATACCGCAGTTTCGATGAATTGTATGTTTACTGCTATCGTGTGGCCTCTGTGGTCGGTTTGATGTGCATCGAAATCTATGGTTATGAAGATCCCCGGGCAAAGAAGTTTGCAGAATCATGGGGCATTTTCATGCAGTTGACCAACGTTCTTCGTGATGTTGGCGAAGACATTCAACGCGACCGTGTGTACCTCCCACTTGATGAATTGGAATCAAATGGGATCACAGAACCTGAACTTGGTGAGCAAGTGGTGCTCAACAAACAATGGGAGCCTTACTGCAGAGATTACGCACGAAGGGCTCGAACCTACCTCGATGAAGCGCGACAGTTGTTACCGCTTCTCCCACGCAGAACACGATATTCACCTGCGGCCATGATCGCCTTCTATGACAAAATCCTCCGCCAAATCGAAAGGCAACAAGGTGATGTATTCACGAAGCGAGTGAAACTCAACAAGGTTCAGAAAATCAGCCTCGCCGCTGCCGTTTACATGCGCCACAGAATGCTTCCTGCCTTCCTCGATCCGCTCTGGGGTGGATTGGCTCGAATTGGTCTGCTTCCTGCAGTTTGAAACCCAAACCTTGGACATTTCTTTGTGTAGGCCGGTGTTTCCATCTGCGAACGGTTGGATTCAGTCTTAACTCGTGAAGATCATTCATCATCAGCTCTTGGGAGTGGCTTCATGTCCCTGCTCGTGTCGTTCAGGTGCAAAAGGTATTGACTCAATGATAAGTCAAGGGACTCTGCTGCTTCCTTCGCTGCACTCATAGCCATTGCACTGATGTGTTCATTCTCCGGTCTGCGCTGAAACGGGAACTCTTTGTTTGTGATGAGCCCAGCCTTCACACCGTCAAGGTGAGTCGCCCACAGTGATTCATTACAGCACCCCTCCTCATCAACAAAGTTTGGTAGCCGTCTCAAGACCCAACGGTATCCAGAGTATGGGTCGGCAATGACACTTAACCGCAGTGCCGCCATCCATGAGATAGGGACGTTGAACTGTTGTGCTAAATGGTTGAATGTTATGATCCAAAACCCTGCGTCGAAGGAAGGATTGCCATGGACCAACGCGTAGCCATCAGTCCAGAGTGAGTGATAGGGGGCATCTTGTCCCATTCTTATTTCAAGGAGATCGTGAGCCTTTTTGTTGAAGAGATAAGCCGTTGTGAAGGCGTCATCCCATTCACGCCACGAATCATCGGCCATCATGCGTGCATGCAATGAAGTCAATCCTTCAATTGCTGATGTGTATTGTGTTTTCATTGTAATCATCCCTTCCGTTTATTCTTCTGCGTACCGAATCAAGAACCTCTGCTGTTCAAAATTGATGCAATTTGGGGAGCGGCATTCACGGACATGCGCAATCGAATCCAACATGGGCATACCTCTCATCCATAGATACAGTGCCATGAATGTCCCGGCCCGGCTTAGCCCACCCATGCAATGCACAACGGCCACTTCGCCTTCAGGAACAGACATGACTAATTCCCGTAAGACTGGCAAAGCAGCCTCAAGCCAGGCAGGAGTTGGTGCGGTGGTGTCTGGGATAGGGAGGTGGTTCCACTCCATGCCCCTGTTTTGGGAATCTTCGCCCAATGTTTCGACACGAAGCATTCGCATGTCCTCGTGAGTGACAAGGCTCACCAAGCGCTGTGTGCCCATGGTGACGAGGTCGTCCAAATCAACGTCGAGCTGACGATCCCATGAACCGGTCGAGGCTACGGGCTGGTATTTGCCGGGGCACAGCGTCATCCCCATACGCCCCTCATCGTCCGCAAGAGGCACCCAGGTCACATACAACGGGTGGGTCAGACTTGTTCGCATTCACTCACCCCCCTCTCGCTTGCCGTAGGCCCACATGGTCCGCCAAACATCGAGGCAAACTTCGTGATAGGGCTCATCGCGTATGCTGGCCTTGAAGTTGTCATACTCCATGCCTGCAATGTAGTGAGACAGTGCGCGCTGGACAGCAGTGCGGTGAACCACCACACGAAACCGGTAGTCCGCTGTATCGAGCACGGTCGGTTCAAGGTCGGGAAAGAGAGCAGCGATGTGCTCTGGGTGACGCGCTCGAACGAGCACATGCATCGGCTGGTGGCGGTGGGCCACAATCGAGACGAAGCCGCCAGAAACGAACA
>DAPR01000071.1:0-1539 GCA_002502605.1 Euryarchaeota archaeon UBA258 | reverse complement strand
TGGTTGGGCTTGGGCGGTTGGCTCGAGGTCCTCAACGGGGATGCGCGTCACCCCAGTTCGGAGGAACGTGGCGGTGTCGATGAGCAACTCAAAACCCCAGTGGGCGTAAGCAGCCACATACACCGCAAGGTTGCCGAGTGCAAACTCATCGTCGACAACAAGGACAACCCGGGCGGTCCGCTCGCTCAAGGCCTGGAGCATGAGCCCCATCTGAGAGTACTCGTCTGCAGCATCAGGCCAGCCCATGCGGTTGGGGTTGTGGATCGTGTGGCGAATGAAGCCGACCCATTCCTCCTTCAGGGCAATGGTCATCTGTCCTTCGCTGAGCGCTGGAAGGGTAAGGCTGGCGTCGTTGGCTAGGGTGTAGGTTTGTTCTTGTCCGATCATCTTGGTTCTCTCCTGTGTAGGTACTTATGTATACTATTATTCTACCTTATATTAATGCCTAAATTCAAACGCTATACTGCGAATAAGGGTGTATTTTACCGGCCAATACTATGGCGCTTTGAAACCGTTTATAAACAAGGGAATTGAACCCCAACTATGGTGCCCCGAAGAACTTGGAAGGATTTCCGCACATACTATTGCCACCCTTCGTGGGAGATGCTCCGCTCTCGCAGATACTGTAAACTCAGCCAGTATGGAAAATCGATGGTCTCTCACGGGAAGGCCTGGGAGGACAGCAAAGTCAATCACTTGCATACGCTCAGGATCAGCGTCGAGTATGCTGCAGCCCTAAAGAGTCGGCCTGGCCCAAAGGGTCGACGCTCAAGCCGCGTCCTCGGCGCGACACCAGATGAATCCTTTGTTCAAAGCGGCCAACGGCCGAATGGCTTGCCGCATCAACTGCGAGGTGAGATGAACAAGTTGTTTCAATGTGAACCAGTTTTCTTAGAAAAAATCTTACGGAATTCTGTGGACTACAAACCTCCAAAGAAAAAAAGGGTAAACTTGCACATGCCAGATCTTTCCATTGCGGTGGATGATGTCTACAGAGAAATGATTCGAAGGAACAATGATTTGCGGTTCCATCCTGCGTTTAAACGACGTTGGGCCCCCGCAGTTTGCCGTCTTCTCGAACTTAAGTGGCTTCACGAAAAAGAAATGAAGAAACAGAGCAGACAGGACCCTCAATAGGTACCAAGGAGCGTATTTCCCGAGCGTTGACCTCAATGGTTCAGCCCGATGCTCTCATATATGGATGGATGGTCGGAGGCTCGTTCACCATGAAGCGAGGCTCACGTGCTTGGAAAAAAACCGGGAATCAACGGTGGAAGTGGCGCAAGAAGAAGTTGCGCCGACGAAAGCGTGCTCGAAAGCAAGCCAAGTCATGATCTTCGCTGTGAATAACATTGGGAGTATAGTATAGCTTGGTAGTATCGCGGGCTCCAGTTGCACGGGAATGACGACGAGTGGGTTTGCTGAAGGTTGATGACCAACTGGAGCGCCGACCCGTTGCAATCCTGAAAACTGCCCATCTGATGCGCAGTTTCAGAAGAAATCCGCTGGGGGGGGTTCAAATCCCTCTGCTCCCACCTT
>DAPR01000078.1 GCA_002502605.1 Euryarchaeota archaeon UBA258 | reverse complement strand
AATCAGAATGTGAGCACTTTTTCACTCGTCATGACCCATTCGGAGCATTCGCCCATGGTTGAAAATTGAGCCCCTTCATAGTACGGCTCACCCTTGAGCACACCACATCGGTTCTGACATGTACCGCACACCTTGACTGGGATGCCATTGAAAATGAGGGCCTTGAGCATGGCTGCCATGTCCTCAACCCCTGCCGGCGGCTCGATCCCATCTCGAGCCAAATCAACGCTGTCGTTCATCAAAAAAATTCTCACTTCTGCGCCGTCTTCATGCAACCGCTTTGCCAAACGAAGGGCGTTCCAAGTCACATCAGTTCCATCGTAAGGTTGTTGATTTAAAATCAGTAAAATCGCCATATCCCCTCCACTCACAGTCAGCGTTTGAATCCGCCGACGAAGCGTTCGGGGCGTGTATGAGAAAACATCACTTGAAAAGCAGAAGGAAGAAGCAAAGGGTATGGGAAGGTCATTTGCTTCGTTTGCACGATGGCTCATTCCTCATCGAAACAAGGTCCACGTGGCCATCTTTTTCCTTTCGTTGCTGATGATTCCCGGTGCGATGACGGCACTGCAACCAATCGATATGGAATCCTATGAGATGGAATCTCCAGAACTCACTGCACAGGACATCATCGATGATGAGTTTGCGAATTCTGAAATTATTCTTGGGTTCCTCGTTTCTGCCCGCGACCCAACCTATGTTCCATCCCTCGAAGATTGGGAGCCCGTACCGCTGATGAGCGATGGTGCTCCGGATTATGCGAACCTACCCAGCGTCAACGAGATGGTCCCCTCGGGCGAGCCTTGGGGGGGAATCTACGCCCCGACTGGAGGCATCCTCAACCTCACACTGCTGCAAGAAATTGACGGAAAAATCAACATGATTCAGAACCACCCACTCGCTCCTGCAATGAAACCGCTGGTCAACGACGTCACGGGTTCTCAAGCCCCTGGTGCAATCTCGCTTTCGGATCACTTTAGGGGATTCATGAACAACACCTCTGTCCTCACCCAACCGGGACTCACTGCTCAAGGGATTGTCACAGATCCTCCGACCAACTGGTACGACTGTGGTGCGTTGGAATGCTTAGAATTCGATGACGCCAATGTAACACAAGCGCACATTGACTTGGCTGCCGCTCGAATGGCAGAAGCATCGGACAACAATTTCCTTCGCTGGCTTTCACTCGACCGAGGGTTCGTCGCCGATATGAACGCATTACAAGACGGGCCCATAGGCGGCACCCTTGCCACCGATGGTTCATGGGAAGGGGGATTCACCGGCAAGGGACGATGGTCAGCCTCATCGACATGGTTGCTCGTCCAGTTCGACCGAGCCACCCTCGAATCGATGGGTTGGGAAGTGATTTGGAAGGACGCTCATCCTGAGAAACGGGTTGTGTTTTCCGAAGACGGTACAAAAATCGGTGGTTACCGAATTGCCGACAATTCCCTTGTCCTGCACCCACCTCAATACAACGAAGCAATGTGCTTGGAATTGCTCAAAGAAACTGGAGGGTGTTCAACCGAATGGTCCTACATGGACCTCGAGGGGCAACTCCGCACGCATGACCGAACCACCATCACCCTCCTTGTGGGTCAAGGTGTCAACGTCGAAGTCAACCGAGAACTCCAAGCCAGCGCCGGCCTCATTCTGCTGATGGGCCTTGCAATCGTTGTTCTGCTCTACGTCAGCCTTCGCAGGGTGTCTGATGTGCTGATTGTGATGTTTGCGCTGGGCTCAGCCTTGTTGTGGATGCAAGGTATGATCGGGCATTTCTCAAGCCTCACCTCCATGTTTGGATTAAGTTTGATTGCGAGGTCGCAATTCTCAAACTTACTGCCCATTCTCGTGCTTGCTTTAGGCATCGATGATTCACTGCATGCGCTTCACCGCTACAAAGAAGAACGATCGAACAAGCAAACTCCTGAAGCATCTGCAGAGGTCACCTTGTCTCGGGTTGGACGGGCCATCATGCTGACCTCAATCACCACCATGGCTGCGTTTGCAGCCAATCTGTTCAGCGATATTGCTGCCTTGAGGTCGTTTGGTATTGAAGCTGCCCTCGGCATACTCGCAGCGTTTATTCTCACTGGTCTTTGGGTCCCCTTGATTCGCCTATCAGTCGATCATTGGCTCGAATCCCGAGGGCGTTCAACAGAGCCTAAGCACGATGCAACACATTTGATTTCTGAAGATTTCCTCAAGCGCGTTTCCACTGGTTCTGGAACATGGAAAAACGCCCTCATCATCACCGCTGTAGCCGTGTTAATCACCCTACCAGCAGCCTATGGGATGGCCCAACTCGAAGGGGATTTCGCCGTGGAAGATTTCCTCGATGAATCCTCTGATTTCGCCATTGGGGTCGATCAGATTTCGAAACGATTTGCCGATGAAGGAGAGCCTGCAAACCTTCTCATCGTCGGGGATGTGCTTGATCCGGAGGTCTTTGCCGCCATTGATGTGTTTAGGCAGGACATGGATGTGTTGCCTGAGGGCGTGCCGGACAAGATCACCCGCCAACCTGATGGAACAATCGATATTCTCGCCCTCGATGAGATGGTCTTCGCTGCTCAGGGCTCACTGCTGCTCAACCCAGAACCGTTCGAAGAAGCAGGCTGGATTGTCAACGAAACGGGCCATGGAATGAATTGCACTGAGGACAGTGGTGGGCTCTTGATGGACCTCACCAACCGGAACTGCCTTTCGTTCTTCTATGGATTCCTGTCGCTCAACGGGGTGCCGGGTGTTGGTCCAATCCCAAACATTCCATCCAGCATTGTCAGCCTTTACATTGCACCTGAAGTCGAGTTGAACCCCGTCAAACCTTGGCTTGATGTGAACGGTGATGATGCAGAATACACACACATGCTCATCCGCTTCGGCATGACCTCGCCTGAAGATTTCCCCGGTATGGCCGGCGGCATGGAAGAAATCTGGCGGGACCTGTCTTCGTTCACCAATCTATCAACGGGCGATCGGTTAGAAGCTGGACCTGATGAGGACGATAAGCCCTTGACTTGGGTCATGCCAACTGGGCGCCCAGTGACTCGGTTTGTTGCCTCAACAACCATGCAAGAAGAAATGCAATCGTCGCTCATCTTAGGTTCATTGTTCGTCTTTGGCACCCTCTCAGTCGGATTCCGCTCCTTCAAACAAGCCAGCGTTACGCTCGTTCCAATCCTACTGGTTGTGGTGTGGCTCTACGGCCTGATGTATGTGGCTGGTTCTTCCCTCAACATTGTTACCGTAACCATTGCCACCATCTCGCTTGGTGTCGGTATCGACTACTGTATCCACGTGACTGAACGGTATAGGGAAGGTCGGGAAAACGGGGAAACCCATCACCAAGCTCTCATCGGCGTAGGTGGTGCATGTGGTCTCGCCCTTGTTGGCAGTGCTGCATCGGACATCGCTGGATTCTCCATGATCGCCCTTTCTCCGATGGGGTTGTTCAGCAACTTCGGTCTTTTCTCCGCAGCAATGATTGCCTTGTCCCTCATCGCTAGCCTTGTGCTGACCACTGCCGCGCTTGGCCTCATCGCTTCGCTTGACCCAGACCCAGCCCCTCCATTGGAGGAGGCTTAATGCAACCCTTGCGCCCATTATCGTTGCACGATGTCCCTCGAATGGTGGAAATCAATGAACAAGGCTTGCCAGGCACTGGGAAAGTGACTGAGGAAGAAATGGCTGACCTGTTGAGCCTCAGTGAATTTGCAATGGGGCTTGAAAACCAACAAGGCCTTGCTGGATTCGTCCTCTGCCTCATGCCAAAGACAAGGTACGGGAGTTTGAATTACAAATGGTTCAACGAACGCTATGATGAATTTCTCTACGTCGATCGAATTGCTGTTGCAGAAGAGGCAAGGAGCGGCGGGCTTGGTTCCGCACTCTATGACGCAGTGGCCGCACATGCCGAACGCTTGGCTTGTCCGGTAACGGCAGAGGTAAGCCTTCGCCCCCCAAACCCAGGTTCGATGCGGTTTCATGCCAGGCATGGATTCAATCAAATTGGTGTGTTTGAGCAAGCAGAAAAGGCCGTTACGATGATGATTCGACGCCATTAGCGCCGTCTATTGCTCATTTGCCGGAGAAGGTTTGAAGAGATACAAAAAGGAATTTTTCCTTATGGTGGAAGAAAGCCTCCTCGGTCAGTCACCATCGCAGCACCCGTTGAGCCTGCACAAAGTGAACCCAATCCGACCCGTCAAAGACGGAAAACTGCGGATGAATACCGAAAGCTAGGGAGGGGGAAGCGTTCGAAACCAAAGGTGGCTCAACAGCAACCGATCATAGTACCCGATGGGGAACCACAGTTCAGACTCTTTTTTCTGGGATTCATGACTGTATTTGGCTCAATCGGATTTTCATTTTGGCTGGAGTATGGTGATATTGCCTATAATGAATCTCAACTTTATGATCTCTTTCTTGACAATATTTGTTGCTTCTTCTGCAATGGAATCGCTATTGGACTCGGGATCATAGGGATCTACTGCATTCAGTATGGGAATTGGAAGCATAAAAATGGCGCAGAATATAGCGCAGTCTTGTGGTTCTTGGGTGCAGGCTTCCTCATCCTCGTCGGGATCGCTTGCTTTTGGTTTTGGTTAGAAATGGATAATGGGTGGTAAAAGCCATCCAATCGATGTGGACCGGTGCGTTCTTCAACGGGTGAGCCTCCGGAAGGTTTGCTGTCTTTGGGGTTGACCCCGAGAAAGTGGTGATTGTAATGACCGAAAAAGCAACCGAACAACCGGACGACGGCGACGATGAAGATTGGATGAAATACGCCAACGCAGGCTTTGGTGAAACCGATTATTCGCTTTGGGACGAACAGCCCGCAGAAGAGGAAACTACGACGGAAGAAGAACCAGATTTCGACCTCAACTCTGCCCCCAATCAACTCGGCACCCACATGGAAGAAATTCCTCGCGCTCCTTCACCGGCTGGTCACAAACACCTGGTTCGAATTGGGACGTGTGACCCGTGCCTAGGGCGGCTTGGCGGGAAAAAGCGTTACGAACAAACAATCGCTGAATCTGGCGCTGAGATCCGCTCGAGTGTCGTGCGAAGAGATTCGCATTTGGAGGGCGCTCGAACCGAAATTCCACTGTGCCCATTTTGTGAAAACTTGTACGAAGAGGCGAATTTGTTAGCCGACATCATCCATGATGCAATCCAGCCTTACCAAGCCACTCGCTTGCAACTTGGCGCTCGTATCCCGAAGGATCAAATCGAGGGTGAAGAGGAACTGCGAAAGCGCCTCGGTGCTGGTGGTTCGGATGCATTGAAGTCGGGCCTCGTCACTGAAATTGCTCGGAACCTTAACGACCGAATGGAAGGGAAAAAACTGGTCAATGATAAGCCACAAATCTTGGCCCTCATCGATGTGCTGACGCTCACTGTCGAATTGGATATTCGGGCTCATTACCTCTACGGACGCTATCAGAAGTTGGAGCGAGGTATTCCACAGACTCGATGGCCTTGTCGGGCCTGTAAGGGGCGCGGGTGTGAGAAGTGTGATGGCACCGGGCTGCAATACAAAAAGAGCGTTCAAGACCTGATTGGCAATCCACTCCTGGGCCTCTTCGAAGCCAAAGAGCATGCCTTCCACGGTATGGGTCGTGAAGACATTGATGTGCGTTGCATGGGCCAAGGACGTCCGTTCGTCATCGAGATGAAAGAACCGAAAACCCGTACAGTCGACCTCCAAGCGGCCATGGCAGCAATTAACGAAGCTGCTGAAGGGAGCATCAACATCACAGGATTGAGGGATTCAAACCGAAGTGAAGTTGTGCGAGTTAAAGACACACCTGCGGAGAAATCCTACACCATTCGCTTCCGTGTAATGCCGTTGAGTGAAGCCGAACATGCGGTCCTCACAGCCCCTGTCGATCTCACCCATGTTGATGTCCAAGACCGTGGTTCAAAGGGACGCAAGAACCCAAAGCGCCGCAATCGCAGAGGGGACCGCAAAAACGACCACAAGAAGCCGTTGCCAGCCGTTATCGAAGTGGTCGAAGGGCCAACTGAAGACGAATTGAAAGCCCTCAAAAAGCCGGAGCTGGTCGAAAAAGCAATTTCCATGGGCTTAGCAAAATCGGGAACAAAAGGCGATCTGATTGAGCGAATCATGAGCGCTGGTCCGCCTGCTCCGGTCACCTTCGACCTGCCAACAAAAGAATTGATTGAGGAAACAATCACAAAACTCGCTGGCGTCAAACTGGCCCAACGCACGCCCGAGCGTGTCGCTCACCGACGGGCAGATTTGATTCGCCGGCGCACGGTGTTTGAAACCTCTGAACCCGTGATTGAAGTGATGGATGACGGGGTCATGGAAGTCGAATTCACCTTGCGTTGTGAATCTGGAACCTACGTCAAGGAAACGGTTCATGGAGACGGCGGGCGAACTCAACCAAGCCTCTCGTCCCTCATCAAAGCCAAGTGCGATGTCCTTTGGCTCGATGTCGGAGACATCCATGCAGATTGATGATTTTGAATGAATTCGGTGGCATTGATTCGTCAATTCTCGAGTTGAAACACCTCTCTCATCCGTCGCGGTGCTTATATGGGGAAGGCAGGTCGCCGAATTGCTTGGAAGATGTACATCTGCTAATCCGGGCGCATAGGAGGCGAAAAACATGAAGCGATCCAAGGGGCTGCGAGTCGGAACACGAAGCGTGCTACGACGCCGCAAGAACGAACGCAGTCGAGTGAACATCAGCCGAGTTATGCATGACTATCAAGAAGGCGACCGAGTCGCTATCGTCCTCGATGGAGGGCAACAAATGGGTATGCCCCACCGCCGATTCCAAGGCCGCACTGGATTCATCCAGAAGCGCCAAGGTGTTGCATGGGTTGTTTCTGTCAAGGACGGAAACATGCCAAAAACAGTGATTGCTCGACCAGAGCACTTGCGACCACTCCAATGAGGAATGCCAAATGTCAGAAGAAGAGCGATTCGTTGATTTTGCCACCGTTCGAGAGATGTTGCTCAACGCACAGGAACGCCGCAACAACCTCACCTACGAACAGAAGGCTGCTTTGCAACACGCAGAGTGGGCAGCAAGTAACATGCGCAATGGATACAAGACGCTTCCTGAAGTGTTTGATTCCCTCCGTGATGCGTTAACCGCAACAGAAAAATTATCCTCTCACCCACAACTTGCAGCGAAACTTGCTGAGTTGATGCCAATGTACCCTGATGATGTGAAAGCAGTCCTTGCTTCTCGCCGCCTCGGAATTGAAGACAGCGAAATTCAAGAGATCCTTGACATCGTTCGTCAACACGTTGGCGTTGAGTGAAAACCCCCTCACAGTAAGGTGATTCGCAGTGACAGATGTCCGTCGTGACCGTAACATCAAGGTGCCAACCCGTGGCACCAAAAATGAGCGTGGCACTGGTGCTGATCATCGCCCCTCTCGACCTGCAGAAGGGCGAAAGGAAGTTCCACGACCTCAGGCAAAAAAGCCACAATCTCAACCCCGTCAAAGCAACAGTCGACAACGGGACGGTCAACGTCGAAACGCCAACCGCCAAGGCGGTCGTCAGGGCGGTCGTCAAACTGGGCAACGCGGCGGTCGGCCACAACAGAAGTCACCCCTAATGGAAGAGGAATGGGCGCGTGTCATCGACCACGATGTCATCGACAACGTCATCGTCGCGATCAGTGAGGAAAAAATGCTGCTCTGCCGTTTGGAACCCAAACCTGGGAGTGATCCTCTCCTCACGACATCCCGAGTCTACATCGGCACCGATGCTGCACAACGAACGCACATTGGCCGTGTCCTCGGCATGACCAACCTTAGCCGAGTGGCGAACCATGTGAAAGCAGATTTGCCCCTTGTGATTCAGATTTTCATCGAAGAGAACCAGAAGCATTTCATTGACATGTTCTTCAATCGAGCAGGGAACCTCTCATTGAAGCAACACGCGTTCGAACTCCTCCCCGGCGTAGGAAACAAGAAGGCCATGCAAATGGTCGAAGCACGCGGATCAAGCGGGTTCGAAAACCTCGCTGCTCTCAACGAAGCATGTGGCATTGATGCTGCTGACTTGCTGGCAAAACGGTTCCATACGGAATTGGATGACCGAAATATCCAACCACGGTTGATTGACCTGCTCCTTCCGGTGAAGGCATGAGGGGCGCCCGTTGGTTGGTCGATAGCCTAAGGGCAAAATTGCCTTTTGACAAATCACTCGGCCAACATTTTCTTGTGAGTGACAGCATCATTGAACGCGCTGTTGCTTTGGGTGAAGTGCAATCAGACGACCATGTTTTAGAAATTGGTCCAGGGCCCGGCGTCCTCACTGAAGCTCTGCTCGAAGTTGGTTGCAACGTGACGGCGATTGAAATCGACCCGATTGCTTGTGAACACCTCCGTGGCGCTTTTGCTCCCGAAATCGAAGAAGGGCGGCTGAACCTTCTCGAGGGCGATGCACTCAATGTGCCATGGCCGACTGACCTGAACAAAGCTGTGGCCAATATACCGTACCAAATCTCATCACCGCTTGTTGAACATCTGACGCGATACCTGCGCAACCCTCGAACAGAAAACATCGAACGAGCCGTATTGCTTGTTCAGGAAGAGTTTGGTGAACGCTTGGTGATGGAGTACGAAAGCGATGTTGGCTCGCTTGGCATGACGGCAGCCTTGGATTGGGATTGCGAACTTGAAGACAAAGTCGCGCCGCATCATTTCAGCCCGAATCCAAAAGTAAATTCTCGCTATGTCACCATGGAAGCTCATCACGAAGAGTGGCCTTGTGATGTCCGGTTGGTGCGCCAAATGATCCATCAGGCCTTCGCAGAGCGTCGGAAAAAACTCAGAACCACCCTCAAGCGTTCACCGAAGCGAATCAATCGAGTCGCACAATGGCATCATGCTCGATGGAAAAATGCCTATGCCGCCCATGCTGAAGACGAGCGTCTTGAAGCTCGGCCTGAAGAAATGGAGTTAGACGACTGGATTTCCCTCGCAGAATCATTCACTAAGACTTCAGTTGAATCATGAGTTAAATACCGTCGAAATCTGTATTTACAAGACGCGTATTCGGGAGAGCCTTTTCTTAGTGGTGCCTCCTCGCATGGGATTGTCGGAGGGGATGCTATGGCAAAGAAGGACACCTATCTCGCTTTACTACGTCGAGGGATTGACGATACCACCGCTCAGCAGTTGGCCGATTCTGGCCTGAAAATTGGCGATTTGAAGAAAATCGACAAGGACATGCTGATCGAAAATTACGGCCTCAAGGCTGACATCGCTGATGGTGTCATCTCAATCATCGCTGCTGGCCCACAAAGCCACGGAAAAGAACGCTATTTGTCGAAGGTCCTCGCACCTGAGAAAAAGCAAGAATCAAAGATTGAAGAAATCAAATTCCAGCGTAAGCAAAAGGATGTTCTCACCGAACTTGCTGAGCAAAAGGAACGCCTTAAGATTGCAAAGGTCGAAGCATTCCGTGCCCAGAAACTGGTCATGAACCGCCTCGGGAAAACTGTCGAACTCATCGTGAAACTTGAAAACAACCTCCACGATGAAGGAAAGGACGACCAGAAGGTCAAAATCCGCGACCAACTTGAGACACGTGGCCTTGAAGCGGCTCGTGACCATGAGATGCTAGAACTCGAAGGAACGCCTCAAGACATTGTTGATTTCCGAAGAAAGCATGTCCCTGCTCTTATCTTCCATGCATGCCCTCACTGCGGCGATGAAATGGATCCACGTCAAGCACGAGATCAAGATCGACCAGAGGATTGGGCCTTCATGTGCTGGGAATGTGAAACCAGTTTCACATCCGGACTTGCTGACCTCGTCGAAGGGCGCATGGCCAACGGCACTCGCATTGTCATCGATGAAGACAAGCCCCCTCGAAACCCTGTGCCTCCAAAGCCAGCATCGATGGATTACAGCAGCGTCAACGAATTGATCCGCAAGGACCTCGAAGAAACCGGAGCTACCGCCGACGAGATGACCAAGGTTGTCGAAGAAGGTGGACTCACCGGTGGACTGATGGACATCAATGATTGGATTGATCAGACCTTGGCTGCCAAGGAATACATCCAAGCCCAAGAAGATCGAGAGGATTTCATCCTCCGAACGGGTGCTGGAGCAACCAAGTTCAACAAGTGGATGAAGAAGGCTGGATTGTATTTCAACAAGCAAACTGGACGCTGGACTCGGCACAAAGACATGCGATGAGGTGACGTTTATGTCCGCAAACGCGGTTGAAGCGATCCTTGAGATTTCACCAACAAACGACGACACACGTCCCGTTGTTCGATTTTTACAAGGCCCTCATTTGCTCGGCCAAACACCCTTCGTCGCTGGAAAAACACTGGTAGAACATGCCTTTGAAGCAGGCGTTGAAATCCCTACAAATTGCACATCAGGTACCTGTGGTGCATGCATGGTGACATTGATGCTTGGCGAAGTCCCATTGCCGGAACCACTTCCACCTGGGTTGGATGATTTCCTTGTTGAGGAAGGAGCAAGGCTTGGATGCATTGGACAACCAACAGGCGATGTTGATATTGACATTCGTCCACCGCTATGAGGAAGGTTCGGTATGTTTGAAGAATGGGGGCAAATTGAATGGCTGATTCTTGCCGTTGATGTCCTTGCGTTGTACATTGTCTATCGGTTTCTAAAAAAGCGCATTCAACTCAAATTGGATGAAGTTGAAGCGAGGCAACGTCATCAGCTTATTCAACGAAGAAAGAGCGCTGAAGACGCAAAGGGCCCTCATGAAGACTGACCTCTCACAAGATGGCACTTCGTACGCAGATGGTTCAAGAACCGTAGACGCCCCTCAACAACCATGACGGGGCGAGGTGAAGTCACAACCGGCCCCCTAGCCGTTGGGCAGTTCGTTTCAATGATCAAGCGGACGCTTGTTCAGGAGCCTCTGTTCCAACGCCAAACCATCAAAGGTGAAGTGTCTCAGTGGAAACAGTACCCTTCCGGGCACACCTACTTCACCCTCCGCGATCACGATGGACAAATCAGTGCGGTCATTTGGAAAGGGCGCTGCACCATCCACCCGACCATCAAAGAAGGAAGCGTAGTCGTGGTCACGGCGACCTTAGATTTGTACGTCAAAAGAGGCAACATCCAACTCAATGTTGAGCGCATTGAACCGGCTAATACTCTTGGCGCCATGGAGGAAGCTCGTCGTCAATTGGTTGAACGGCTTCGTCATGAGGGTGAACTCGACCGGCCTCGCAAACGCCCTCCGTTTGCGCCAAAGCACATCCTCATCATCACTGGAGCGGGGTCCGCAGCACTTGCAGATATGCATCGCTTGATCGAAAACCGTTGGCCAGGGCTACGAAGAACCGTCATCGAAGTGTTGGTTCAAGGTGAACGGGCGACTGAGGAAATTGTTCGGGGTCTTGCGTTATCGCGAAGGTTGGCAACACCTGAATGTGCAGCACAACGCGGGGAGCCTCCCGTCGACCTTGTCATTGTGGGACGAGGTGGCGGCGCTCCTGAAGACCTCTGGGCCTTCAACCTCGAGCCGGTCGTACGGGCAATCCTCGCCAGTCCAATCCCAGTTGTATCCGCAGTAGGCCATGAATCAGATTTGCTTGTTTCAGATTTGGTTGCAGATGTAAGAGCATCAACCCCTTCAAACGCGATTGAACGGTGTGTGCCCGTCAAAGCAGAGCTGGAACAATGGCAGGATGAATTGAATGAACGGTTGAACCACGCCATGATCAGAACTTTTGGTGATGCAAGACGTCGATTGGTCAACTTACATGCCAGATTGAAAGTGGCCCCACTTGCAGGCATAAACGCTGGAAAGCGGTCGATGTTAACGCTCCGTTCGAACCTTGACCGGGCAGTTGAGGCCACATTTGCTCGTGAACGAACCCGTATTGCGGGTTTGGAAGCGGCGCTCGAATCCATTCACCCACAACGCGTTCTTGAACGAGGGTATG
This sequence comes from Euryarchaeota archaeon UBA258, assembly GCA_002502605.1. Taxonomy (GTDB): domain Archaea; phylum Thermoplasmatota; class Poseidoniia; order Poseidoniales; family Poseidoniaceae; genus MGIIa-L1. The sequence continues at coordinate 40,288 of DAPR01000078.1, read as the reverse complement.
CAATGACGCAGACCGAACAAGGCGATGTAGTGACCAACGTCAATATGCTTGAAGTTGGCCAGCACTACAGCCTTCACTTTGTCGATGGTACCGCACAAACAACGGTGACTGAGATTCACACCAATGAGGAATGAAGATGTCTGAAAAAGAACCAACCTATAACGAAGCAGCACAGCGATTGGAAACCATAGTAGCCGCCCTTGAGCGCGGCGGTATGGGGCTTGATGAAACATTGAAACTTTACGAAGAAGGAGCGGCTTTGCTCAAAATTTGTCAACGCGAATTGATGTCAGCCGAGGGCCGTTTAAACGAACTTCGATTGGAAGACCTCGAACACGAACTTCAAGCACAAGATGCACAGGCCTCAGATTGAAGACAGGAGTCAGTTGACATGAAACCTCGACATCACAAAGCCCTGAGCCTCCGGGTGATTCGCTTGTTGAATGGATGGAAAGACCCGCACACCGATCTGCCTTACACCAAAACAAAAGCGATGCAAAGCATTGAGATTGGCAAGACGGGCATCATTGAGATGTCCATCACGCCGCATCGCCCGCATTGCCCTTGCTGCCTTTTGGATCTTCGCGAATTGCATCGTAAAGTGTCAAGCCTCAAGGGCGTGATTGGCGTTGAAATCACGATTGAAGGGGTTCCGGCTGCAGAGCGCTGGACTCGCGAAGTGAATGGATAAGGTCCCTTCTGCGTAAAATCAGGTAGACCGGGCAAGACCACCCGCCAACGGCAGCAAGCCATGCAACAAGTGAGCCAAAGACCGGACCCAGTGTCGGCAGGGACCACATGATCACGAGCGCATACACAGCCACGCTCACGCCACCAAGCATCATCGGCCCTGCAGCACCTTGTGGAACGGTTTCACCTTGAGCCAGCCACAATGCCACCATGCTCGTCAGGAAAATCGCCGGGAACACAGCCGCTAAGCCAGCAAGCAGGGGAAAGCCTTGGCTTGAAAGCCAAACAGCACAGCCAATAGCAACCGCTGCAGCGCTTCCTCTGCCAACAAGCACCGGCCAATGCACCCGATGAGTGCCCTTTGGAGCAGGGCGAGCCTCGAGGTTGAACCGAACAGCCAAGGCGATGAGGAGAAACAAGCCTCCGAAGCCAATGGTCCAGTGCGAGGCACCCAGGCTCGTGGCTTTGCTGATGATCATCAGAAGAATCACGCCGGCACAGGCCCAAACGATCAACGAGACGAAGGTGGTGATCAACAGTGGACGACGCTCGCCCAAGCGAGAAGGCAACATGACCCACACGCCGAGGAACAGGGCGTTCAGAAGCATCCCCAATGGGACGATGGCCATGCTTTGCAGCAACTCCTCTTCATTGCCTGAGAGGTGCATTCCTGCAGCTGCTGGAACAATTGTGGATGGGACGGTGCCAAGCACACCACCGACAAGGCCCCCCCATCGCTCAATGGCGAGTGTCACTCCTGTTGCGACCAAACCTGCCAAGAAAGCAGAGAGAAGGACGGAGGATGCAAGCAAAATCACACACGCCCTTTCAGTTCCTTCATCAATCGCTCAATGCTTCCGCCAGCCCATTCAGCACCACGTTCACCGTTGATGAACAGGGCGTTGAAGGGGAGCACATCCACCAATGAAACCCAAGGATGGTCGATTTTGAATTGGGCAAAACCCGGTGCATCGAGGGGAATGTAACCTATGCGGATCTCATGAGCAGCCACGCTCTGATTGTGGTCAATGGTGAGCGTCTGCGTCCATGCCGTGCAAGGTTCGCAATCTTCTTTCCCAAGCACCAACAAAACAGTGGGGGCATCGAGGAAGTTCTTCCAAGTGTGTGGGGTAAGGCGCTCAATTTCAACCATCAATTGAGCCCCCTGCACATGTGTTTGGGCAGGAGAGCGAGCACATCAACCCTACCACAGGCATACACCCCGGCATAGAAATTGGATGAACGCTGAAACTACAATTTGATATGTCATGAGAGTTTCCAAAATTTGAGGCCGTAACATGAAAGGAATGGGTGAAGAAAATTCGGATGCAAAGTGTCCAGTTATGCATGGGGCAATCAGTGCACCAAGCACTGGAATGAAGAACAATGATTGGTGGCCAAATCAATTGAATTTAGCCATCCTACATCAGCATGACAAGAAATCCAACCCAATGGGTCAAAACTTTGTCTACAAAGACGCATTCAACAGCATGGATTACTCGGCAATGAAGAAGGATCTTCACGCATTGATGACCGACAGCCAAGACTGGTGGCCTGCTGATTACGGACACTATGGTCCGTTTTTCATTCGAATGACCTGGCACGCAGCCGGAACCTACCGAATCGGCGATGGTCGCGGTGGAGCAGGTACAGGTGCACAACGATTCGCACCCCTCAACAGCTGGCCAGACAACGGCAACCTCGACAAGGCACGACGCTTGCTTTGGCCGATCAAGCAAAAGTACGGAAACAAAATCAGTTGGGCTGACCTCTTGGTTTTGACCGGTATCGTGGCTATTGAATCAATGGGCGGACCAGTGTTTGGTTTCGGCGGTGGCCGACCCGACATTTGGCACCCTGAGGAAGACATTTACTGGGGCGCAGAAGATGAGTGGCTTGGGGACAACCGATACGGTGACACCCGCCAAGACCTCGACAACCCGCTCGCTGCTGTTCAGATGGGATTGATTTACGTCAACCCCGAAGGACCAAACTCAAACCCTGACCCCTTGTTGAGCGCTCAAGACATTCGAGAGACCTTCGCACGCATGGCTATGGATGACGCTGAAACTGTAGCACTCACTGCAGGTGGACACACCTTCGGAAAGGCACACGGAGCCGGCGATGCTGGTCAAGTTGGCTCAGAACCTGAGGGTTCATCGATTGAAGAGCAAGGCTTTGGCTGGGCAAACACCCACGGATCTGGAAAGGGCCGCGACACCATCACCAGCGGTATCGAAGGTGCATGGACTGCAAACCCAACCCAATGGGACAACGGTTACTTTGACCTGCTTTTCAAGCACGAAGATTCTTGGACACTCGTCAAGAGTCCTGCCGGCGCAAACCAATGGACACCTGCGAACCCAGACCCAGAAGACCTCGCACCTGATGCCGAAGATGCATCCATCAAGGTTCCAACAATGATGACTACGGCTGACATGGCCATGATTCGAGACCCTGAATACCGAAAGATTTCGAAGCACTTCCATGAAAACCCTGATGTTTTCGCAGATGCCTTTGCACGTGCATGGTTCAAGTTGCTTCACCGAGACATGGGTCCAAAGGCACGCTACCTTGGGCCAGACGTTCCTGATGAAGACCTCATTTGGCAAGATCCGGTTCCTGCAGGAAGCACATCCTACGATGTCGCTGGCCTAAAGGCAGCCATCAAGGACTCTGGACTCTCAATCGCTGAAATGGTCGAAACCGCTTGGGCCAGCGCTTCCACATTCCGAGGCTCTGACATGCGCGGTGGTGCAAACGGCGCTCGCATCCGACTTTCTCCTCAGAAGGACTGGGCTGCGAACAAGCCAGAACAACTCGCCAAGGTGCTTGCTGTCCTCACCCCGCTCGCTGAGGCTCATGGAGCAAGCGTCGCTGACACAATCGTTCTTGCTGGTAACGCAGGTATCGAAATGGCATCTGGTGTTGAAGTCGCCTTCACACCCGGCCGTGGTGATGCAAGCGATGCACACACCGATGTGGACTCCTTCGCAGTGCTTGAACCAGTGTCGGATGGATTCCGAAACTTCCTCCTCAAGAACTACAGCGTCAGTCCTGAAGAAATGATGCTCGACAAAGCACAATTGCTTGGATTGTCTGCACCAGAGATGACCGTTCTCGTTGGCGGCCTACGCTCGATGGGCGTCAGCTCTGACGACCGTGGAATCTTCAATGATGGCAATGCATTGTCCACTGACTTCTTCACCACCCTTCTTGACATGAATGTGCAATGGAAGGCAACCGGCAGCAACTCGTACGAAGCGCATGACCGCTCTTCCGGAGAACTCGTTCGCCGAGCAACCCGATACGATCTCGTGTTCGGCAGCAACTCTCAATTGCGTGCAATTGCTGAAGTCTATGCCCAAGACGACAACAAGGACAAGTTCGTTCAAGATTTCATCAGCGCATGGAACAAAGTCATGAACGCTGATCGATTCGACGTCGCTTGATGGTTCTGTTTGCCTCATCGAAACGGATATACGCCGGCGGTGGTTGGCTTTAGCATGGTCAATATTGGAGACACAGCCCCTGCCTTTACCTTGAAAACCACCGACAAAAGCGATGTCAGCCTCGCAGACTTCCAAGGTCAAAACGTCATTCTAGCCTTCTATCCAGGCGCTTTCACTGGCGTCTGTGACAAAGAAATGTGCGCCTTCCAAGACAACCTTGCCTCGCTAAACGACGCCAACGCTGTCGTTCTTGGCATCAGCGTCGACTCACCATGGGCCAACGCTGAATTCGCAAGAAAATACAACCTTGAATTCGCGCTCCTTTCCGATCTGGACAGAGAAGTGGTCCATGCCTATGATGCAACCTTTGTCGGCCTTGGTGGCATCGATGGATATGTTAGCGCCAACCGAGTGGTTATTGTCGTCGATAAAGAAGGCACAGTCCAACACCGCTGGGTCGCTGAAAACCCGGGCGTTGAACCGGATTACGGTGCAATCGTCGCTTTCGCTGCATCGCTTTGAAGCGAGTTCAGTTTGTCTCAAACGGATCGATGTTGACAATTTGCTCAACATCGATTCGCTTGTAACCTCGTTCCCTGGCGGATTCTGCGGCTTTGCTGAGCATTGCTCGCATCCATCCAAGCGACATCAGAGTCTTCATGCGCCCGATGGCTTCGATAAACTGCACGGGATTCCCACCAAGTTGAGCGTGTTTACGGATGTCCGATTCAAGTTGCTCAACAACCATGTAGTATGTTTCCAGCAATTCCTCAACCGCATCCTTGGTCACAGGCATTTTAGCATGAGTCCGGGCCAAAGAGAGCAAAGAGGATTCAGTGAGAACCCCGCCACCTTGGCTGACGACAAAATCCTCAGTTTGCACCGCTTCGACCACCTGATCTGCCTCGTCGCCATCTTCAAGTCCCATTCCTTGAACTGCAATCTCAAGATGACGTGGCTTGATGGTTGCCACCCTGTCCTTTTCTGCTGCGGCTTCTGCATGCTTCACAAGGGTTGCAAGATGCCGTTCGATGTGCTCAATACCGCCTTGGACAGCAGCCGAGCCAACGGAATCAACCGCGTTGATTTGGTCGATCATGAGTTCCCGAGTGCGGTTGTAATTCAGCCGGGTGCGATGAGGATCATCGAGGGTTTTTCGCTCGGCATCCTGCGCAAGCGTCGCTTGTTCCATGTCTGGTACGAGCCTTTCGATTTCTTCGCAGACCAGTTCAACCAAGCGTTGCTTAACGGCACCTGCCAGCCTCATTTCAGTGAAATTTGAGGCAACAGCACCGATGTGTCCGGGGGAATATGGTTTGGCCATACCCTCCACTCAGCGATGAAGCATATTGAACACTATGGTCGCTTTGAATGGCGGCTTCACTCGGTCAGACCGTCTTCTCGACTCATGGCTTGGGAAATCTCCCACGCATGGAGGCACTCGTGCCCACCAAGAAATCCGCCTGCTTCGCGGCTGGGCCCAATGAATTCAGATCCGCAGAATTGACAAAAAACCGCAACGATTGGTTCGTTGTAATACGTTCCGTTTGGAGTGCTTCGCTTTGGAATTCGCTTTCCCACATCCTCGTGGGTCCATCCTTCAAGTTTCTCACATACATCCGTTTCTGCGTGTTCCTGTTCTGTCATCATCACCACTCCGTTATTGCAGGCCACAGGCCATCTGCTGAGATGGGGCGCATGCCATCATCATCTCGAATCCACGTGTCTTCTGTCCCAATGCTTCCTTCTGAATGCACCACCTTTGGCTCGATGGCCATCGTTGCGCCAATGGGGAGCGGACGATCAAACCCTCGGGCGACGACAGGTGATTCGTCGAGTTGAAGACCAACTGAGTGCCCGAGAAAGCGGCTTTGGTCGGGTGCCATTCCCATGAGATGTTCGGCGTGACCGAGTTCTTCAGCCAAAGCAAATCCTTCGTTCCAAGCCTCACTGCATAATCCTCCACGGTCCAGCACATCGACAACCGTGTCTTTGACCGCTACCATGTCCTCTAACCGAGAAACCCAAGTCGTGTCGAGCGAACCTGCGACAAACATCCTCGTCATGTCAACGATGTACCCTCGGTGGGCGTGGACCAGATCCACCAAAACCGGTTCATTCGCTTTGATTCGAGTGAAACCAGACCCCATGCCATTCAACGGATGAGCGCCGGTGCCTCCAACGGCTGAGTCAAAGAAAGAGGGAATGCCTCCAGCACGACCAGCTACGATCACACCTCGGTCACACTGAAGTGGGAAACGACGCATGTAGACTTGGCCACCAAAGCCCTCGGATCGGCTTACAGCTTCTGCTGCTGCCACCAATTCCAATTCCGTAACACCCTCGCCGCCAACCGCCTTAACCGCTTCAAACATCCTTAGTTGTACATCTGCAGCGGCGTTCAGTTGCTCTTGCTCCCAGCGAGATTTTACTTCACGCTGAGCGTGAATGATCGAGGTGGCGTCCTTGCAATCGCCCAAAGGGGAAAGGGCGGACACGAACCTGTCGGAGTAGGATTTGGGAACTTCACCGAATTGAAGAGAGGGAGCGTGCACAACACCACGGGCGCTTAGAACCTCAGCAAATTGCTTCATGCGTGGAAACGATTCGACATCATGAGGGCAATCGCTTCCTCCTCCCTCGTACAATGCCCGCTGCAATGAGCGGCGAACGAACAGAACAGGGCCGTTGCCACCTGCCTGGTGACTTCCTCCCGCTTCGGCTGCCGGAATGAACATCGAGGCATTTTGACGCCCGCCTGTAAAATAATACAAATCCACTGGATGTTGAATCAAAACTCCCGGTTGGCCTTCATCGCGCATGCGTTCTGCAAGTTGGTGCTGGCGTGCGGCAAGTTCAGAGGCGGGGACCCTCCAATCTTCCCCGTCAGGACCGGTCAAGTCTGCCACATCCCAACCTGTCATCGCTTCAAGGTGGATGCCATCCGTTCAAAATCACTCCTATCGGATGATGTCAAAACAAGCAAAAGGGAGGGAGAGGCAGTTTGATAGAGAAGCGTTTCCACCATCTTCCATGCACATTGCAAGTAAAGTCACCTTGATCCTCGGCGCCCTCATGCTCATAGCAAGCGGAATTGGATTCGTTGGGGGAATTGGGACAGCGATCGATGCATCAGAACGCGAGACATACTTTGCCGACCAGCAGGACGGTTTTTTCACGGTTGATGGGAATGAATCATGGAGTGTCGTTGTGTTTGTCAAGCATCCTGTCGATTGCGACACCCTCGAACTGACCATTACCGACAGAAATGGAGAGAGCGTCATTTCTGGATGTTACCTCTATGGCGATGATGAATTTGGAGAGGAAGGGTATGAAGACGGGACCTTCGAAATGTATGGCTACATCGCACATGATACAGCTGGAATGGAATACACTGTTGCGTCCAACGTTGAAGTTTTGATTGAAGGCGAATATTGTGACGAAAAATGCCTTGAGGATGCCATCGGCGGAGGAATTGCTGCCCTCGGCGGTGGACTCGGCATCTGCTGTTCCATTCCTCTCATCATTCTCGGCATCATCCTAGCGCTGGTGCTGGATGAACCGCAGAAGAACGTCATTATGCCAACAGGGCACATGCCAATGGGACAAACTGCCTATCAAGCGCCTGTCGGGCAACAAATGATCCAAGCCCCCGTTGGCCAATCCATACAGCCTGCAGCTGTACCGCATACGCCAATCACGCCTCCGTTGACGCAACAGCCTGCTCAACCTGCTCAGAGCCCTTGGGACAACGTTCAGCCGCCTCAATGAGGCTCAGACGGTCACTTCTGGGGCAGTCCAGGGTTCGACGGACTCAAGCCGAGTCTCGGCAATCGTGCAGTATTCTTGGGAAAGATCGACACCGATGTACACGCGACCTGTCGATTTTGCTGCTACACATGTGGTCCCTGAACCGTTGAACGGATCGAGCACAACATCACCAACAAAACTGTACATTTCTATGCAACGTTTTGGCAATTCCACTGGGAAAGGAGCAGGATGATTCACTCTGGATGCACGCTCAGTGGCAAATGACCAGATGGATTTGGTGTGCTTGATAAAGTCGTCACGGGGGATGGTGTCGATGCGCCCTTCGGCGCGTTCCTGCTTATCTCGCTTCAACTTGTAATCACCTTTTGAGAACACGAGAAGGTATTCGTGGACGTCGCGCAGGCAAGGGTTGCTGGCGCTTTGGAAGGAACCCCATGCACAAGATGAACCGGCACTTGCTGATTTATCCCAAATGATTTCGCCCCGCATCAAAAATCCAATTTCTGACATGATGAGGTTCACGTGACTGGAGAGGGGGATGTAGGGTTTGCGACCTAAGTTAGCGACGTTGATGACCATTCGACCGCCCGGAGCAAGGACCCTGTAGCACTCTGCGAACACGCCGTGAAGCAGATCAAGGTATTCGGCGAGTGAGAGGTCCTCATCGTAATCCTTACTGGCATTGTAAGGCGGTGAGGTGACAACAAGATGGACGCAATTGTCTGGAAGGTCGAGGTTTCTCGAATCACCGGAAATCACAGTGTTGGCCATGGTCGGTGGCAAATCTTGCTCCTTTCCGACCTCGCGGCTTGAAACAAGACCTTCGTTCACCCTGCTGCCATAGTAGGTTGATGCGTCGTGGCCTTCCCTTCTTGAAACACCAAAGGAAGATGTGCTGGTGCTGGCGCGACGGCGTGCACCTTCCAGCGATGTGTCCCTTTCGGAGCCTTCGCGCGCCATCGCTTCAAAGCGGTGTTCGCGGCTATATCACCTTTCGGCCCGACGAGCCCCTCGACACGCGCGGTTCCGAGGTGAACGAGCAGGCCCGCGCAGGGAGTTTTCGACCCGTTTGAATCAAAAACCCGCACCGACTGGGCGTTTCAATGGCGAGTGTTCTCACCCTCGAGAATGTCAATGTTGAAGGCCGAACGGTCATCGTTCGCGTCGACATCAATTCCCCTATGGCGCCTGGAAGCAATCTGTTCTTGGACGACACCAGAATCAAGGCAATTGTCCCTACCCTCAACCGGCTTTCTAAGGCGAAAGTGGTCCTTCTCGCCCACCAATCACGGCCAGGGAAAGACGACTTCACAACCACGCTTGGCCATTCGAGGGAACTTGGCCGAATTCTTGGCCGGCCAATCAAATGGGTCGAAGACCTCGCTGGTGACAGAGCAATGAGCGCCATCGAGGCGTTAGAAGATGGAGACATCCTCATGCTCAACAACGTTCGGATGTACGATGAGGAAGTCAAAACCAAAGGCAATTTTGAGGCCATGGCTGAAACTCAAATGGTACAAAAACTGGCCAGTGTTGCCGACTTGTATGTCTATGATGCGTTTGCTTGCGCACACCGTGCAACACCGTCCGGTGTTGGATTCACCAACCTAATTCCATGCGTGGCAGGTGAATTGATGGCGAATGAAATTCGCAAATTAGATTTGGCTCTTGAACGCCCTGCTCGCCCTTGCATTGCCGTTCTTGGAGGCGTCAAAGTCGACGATTCGATCGCTGTTGCAGAAAACATGCTTCGAAACGAAATCTGTGACGAAGTATGGGTGACTGGCGGCGTTGCAAACCTGATGCTCGAACTTGCCGGCCATGATATTGGCCTTGTCAACCATGACTTCCTTGTGGGCGAATTGGGCAAACAATGGTACCCGACCGTTGAGAAAGCAAAATCCCTGTTGACCGATTTCAAGGACCGCATTCGACTTCCTGTGGATGTAGCGGCCAACGTCGAAGACAACCGGGTCGACCTATCGCTTGATCAGCTCCCCGTTTCCGCCCCAATCTTCGACTTGGGCATTCAATCCGTTCGAAACCTTTCAATGGCCATCAAGAAGGCTGGAACCGTTCACCTCAATGGGCCAGCCGGCGTCTTTGAACTCCCAGATTTCGCTTTGGGCACCATCGAAATGCTCAACGCATGTGCTGAGTCTGATGCTTACGTTGTTGTTGGAGGTGGGCACACTGCGACCCTCATCATGAAGCGCAACCTAGCCTCAAAGATGGGCCATGTCTCAACCGGCGGAGGAGCATGTTTGGATTACATTTCTGGAAGAAGCCTTCCAGCGGTCGCAAGCCTCGAAGCCAGCGCACGTGCCTTCTCAATGGAAACTGAGTTCTCGATTCACAACGAATGAAGAGGAGCCACTGGGGAGGTTCGAACTCCCGACCTCCTGATTACGAATCAGGTGCTATACCAGCTAAGCCACAGTGGCGCAAGCCGTGGGCAGCGACTGATGGACATAAGCCACACGGTCAGAAACCCAGCGTTGATGAGGGGAGGGGTCCAGCGACCACCATGGGCGAAGGCGATTCGGTGCGATACCGCAACGCGGTGCTCTATGATGAGACTGGCAACAAGCATGTTGGCGATGTCTTGCTCCATCAAGACGGGTCATGGTCCTCCTCAAATGGAGATGAAGACGTCAAACAGGATGTTGACGGCTCGAACAGACTCATCACTCGAAGCCTACAAAATTGGCACACGCACCTTGCCATGCAATTGAACGCACGGGACTTCAGCGATGGTTTTCCATTGCATCGCTGGCTCAATGAAGCCATCTTTCCAACCGAGGCGAAAATCACCCCAGAATTTGTCAAGGTTGGTGCTCAGGCCGCCGCTGCCGAATTGATCAAGACAGGCACATCGTTCGCCGCTGACATGTACTTCTATCCCGCCATCACGGGTGAAGTGCTCGATAAAGCGGGGTTACGAGGGCTGATTGGTGGCCCAGTAAGTGATGCTGCACTGCCTTCTCATGAAGACGCACAATCCGCACTCGATGAACTGGATTCGATGCTGAAGCATCAATCGCCCCTCGATAAGGTGCAGTATGCAATTGCCACGCATTCAGTTTACCTCTGCAGTGAAGAGACCCTTCGACGAGCGTCGGAACTTGCTGAAAAACGAGATGCTCGCCTGCACATCCACGTCAGTGAAACCAGAAAAGAAGTCGCTGAATGCCATGAAAAAACGGGGCTCTACCCTGTCGAGTACCTTGACAGCATTGATTTCTTCAAGCCGGGGACGATTTGTGCGCACGCCTCTTGGATGAAGAAAAACGAAATCCGAATGCTTGCACGGCATGAAGCAACAGCAGTTCACTGTCCGTCTTCCAACATGAAACTGGCCTGTGGAGGCACCCTTTCGCTTCCTGCCTTCAATGAAGCTGGAGTCGATGTGCGGATTGGAACGGACGGTGCCGCTTCATCTGGAAGTGGATTGAATCTGCTTGCAGAAGCGCGACTCGCTGCGCTCGTTCAGCGCCACGACCATTGGGATCCGACCTTAATGACCGCAAAGGATGCTTTTGCAATGGCAACCAAAGGCAGCCAAGATTGGGCTGTATGGGACATTGACGATGTTCGCATGAGGCCAACAGGCCGTTCAAACAACCGACACATCACCAACTTGCTGTTCAACGGTGCAACATGCCTTGATTTGTGGGTTGGTGGCGATGCGGTTCGCTTTGATGGCACCACACAAACCCTCGACGAGCGCCAATCATGGTTGGACTTGGACGAGGCCGTCCAAACCTACTACGATGGCGTTGAGTGACATTCACTTCTGACGCATCAACATCAGACCTGCTGCTTCACCAAGCATGAGGAACAAATACCCTGCAGCGCTCAGCGTCAAATCGATTGAGTACATCAGATTGAGTTCAGTGCCGGCTGGAAGCACACCTTCCTTGGTACCAATTCCAGCATAGAATTCGCCCGATTCGACGCGCCAATCAACGCCATCGGCTCCGTTGTCACCCTTCGCCACATAGCCTTCATCGGCGTATGTGCAAGTTTTACTGGTGGTGTCAAACCCGCTCAGACTACCGCCATTGGCAATATCATCGCATTGCTTTTTCTTTCCGTCATCTGAGATGACGAGGAAAATATCATCTCGATCCCATGTGATGGTTGTGTCTGCGTTGAGCACAAGCGATGCTGCGTTCCCAGGCAACGGATCATCGGCAAAGAACACAAGGCCCTGCACGTTTGGAGTCGGAACATCGTCAACGGTGCCTTCCATAGTGTAACCAACGGTCCCGCCAAGGAGAAGGAGCGTGAACAATGCAACAAGGGCAATTCCAATTTTTCTCATTGTTTAACACCTCGATTCAAAACAAGAAAAACGCAGCACCTAAGATGATGTAGCTTCCAAGCAGCATAGAGCCTTCCAGCCAATTCGTCTTACCATCTGAAAGAATGGAATTCGCCACGAGCACTGAAATGAAGGTGGCTGATGTTTCCAGAAGGCCAAACTCAAGGGTCAATGGAACACCGAGCATCCAACCGAGAATCACCATCGCCGGAGCAACAAATAACGCTATTTGAACGCTTGAACCGATGGCAATAGCGATGGCCAAATCCATCTTATCTTTACCCGCAACAATCACAGCAGCAAAATGCTCTGCTGCATTACCAAAGAAGGGCAAGAGGATGACGCCGATGAACAGTTCTGGCACACCGAGTTCATCCACTGCAGATTCGAGGTTATGAACGAGCACGTGAGCCATCCAACCAACCAGGGCTGTTGAAGCAATGAGCAAAATCCATGCGTCTTTGATGGCCATGGTGGGGTGTTCGTGTGTGCCGTGGCCGGCTTCTGTTGCAAACACATCGACGTGCGTTTTGAGCTGAAACAGAAGGGCTAGAGCGTAAATGATGAGCATGATGATGGCTGTGTAGTGGGACAGTTCCTTCACAGCGGATCCATCGCCACCCGCATATTCAACAGCGCTTGGAATAATGAACGCAACGATGGCTAAGAGCAACAAAGATCCATTCATCTGCCCGGATTCATGGTTGAAATGTTGGACCTTGTGATTGATTCCGCCCCACACCATTGCAAGGCCAAGCACGAGCAGGAGGTTACCGAGAATTGAACCGATGAGGGACGCTTGTGTCACTGTGATCATGGTGGCAATCGTTTCCGGGTCGACAGATTGTGACGCAGTGTAAAGCGCAAGGCCGGCAATGATCATCTCAACTGCATTACCAAAGGTGGCATTGAGAAGACCGCCAACCGTTTCGCCTGTGCGCAATGCGATTTCTTCAGTGGCCTTCCCCATAAGGAACGCCAACGGCATAATGGCAATCATCGAGAAGATGAACGCAAATTCTTGTTGATGACCCATGTTCGCCCATAGAGCGATTGGGAACGCAAGCAACAGCCAATTCAATTTGTTTTTCATTGGGTTTGCAACATCCAAGAGGCCTTCAAACGCCTCTTCGACTTCACTCAGCACGTCGTGGTCTGACTCGCTTTTCGCTGCTGCAACATCGTCCATGAACAAATGCAAGCCAACGCAGACCTTGAGTCCACCGCTTCACGCGGGACCTCAATCATCGTTTTTCTTTCGACCAACCTTTCGGCGAGTGGGCGCTTTGCGAGGGACTGCACGACGGCCAACGGCACGCTTTTTGGCTGGAGGAGCTGACTCTTCCTCCTCGTCCTCATCATCGTTCCAGTTGAACATGTCATCGTCGTCATCGTCGTCATCATCGTCGTCGTCCTCGACAACTTCCTTCTTGCTGCGTGTCTTTCGTTGAACGACGTTCACTGCGAAAGGATCCTCTTCATCGACTTCTTCCGCCGGTGCGGCTTCCTTCTTTTCGTTTTCCTTCTTGTCGCCGCCGGTTGTGTCAGTGACCGCGCCCATATCGAGTTCTTGTGAAGTACCAATGAATTCAGTCATCCAATCATCGTCTTCTTCATCGTCATCGCCCTTTGATTTCTTCTTCTTAGGACCAGACATGCTCGTTTGAATGATCAATGCCATCACAATCAATGAGACCACGAAGACACCTAGGAGCACCCAAACCAACACATAAGGTGGGTCGGACATTGAAGGGGTGATGATGACTGGTTCAGGTTCTGGTTGGAGCGCTTCAACGTAGTTACAAGAGGTGGTTCCATCAAGTCGCTGGCGGCACTGGTCGACAACGAAAATGACATTCTTAGAGACTTCATTGCCTGCGGAGTCGATTGCTCGGACATACACAGCGTGTTGGCCAGGCTCGAAGTTTCCTGCGGAGAACTCCATGTCAAACACCATCGAGCGGTTATCACCGTCAAGATCTGTCACCGAAGTTGCTTCTGACCATGGTGTTGATTGGGAGTTTCCAGTTCCGTAATTGTATGTGAACTTGTACTGGAATGAGGTCACCATGACGTCATCTGTTGCTCCAGCAAGGACTTGAATGGAATTACCATAGAGGTACTTTGAACCGTCATTTCCAGATGAAGGCGAGTAAATGGTCACCGTCGGACGCTTTGCATCCACTGCACGGTCGGTCCAACTCTGACTGATTTCATTGCCAGACTCGTCTTCCATGATCAATTCAATGACCATGTCGCCAGCAATCGTATTTTGGCCGATGAAGAACTCAAAGGCGTACACAGGACCGCGTTCTGGATTGTTGTTGTTATCCGCAATCATGTTCATCTCAATGTCGCCACCTGAGATTTCTCCACCGGCAACGGTTGTGATGTTCACTGTAGGGTTACCTTGGAGGTATTCGTCGATTTCAACTTGGAGAGTGTATGTTCCAGAAACTAAGGATGGACTTTGGAAGGCAGAACCATCTGCATCGAGGAGGAGCATTGAGGCTTCTGGGAATTTCGTATCTTCGTTGATTTTGACAGCGTTTCCACCAATGCCGTTGAACATCTCAGGGTTTTGATTGCCCCATTGATCTTCAATGATCACGGCATACCACACCTCACGGTCGACACCATCAGGGATTGGCAGTTGACGGACAATGGTGCTTTGAACACCTGTACCAGGAGTGATGTCGCCAAGGACGAATTCCCATCCTGCATCGTCAAGGGTGCCGATTTGATCTTCATTCTCACCAAACGGTGCGCCGTAATGCCTCCAAATTTCGTACCCTTCATTGAGATCATCTTCATTGAACCATTCGAGTGTGATGAGCTTCTGAGCACCAAGTGGGGTTGCCTCTTTGATTCGAGCAGGGTTTGGTGGCTTGGTGTCTTCTGAGATTGGGCCGAAGTGATTTTGATTCAAACGAGTGTCCATGTAAGTCCCGTTGATGTGGCCGTAGAGTGCCTCTGTTGTGACGTAATAGTGCGCGTTGTCCCTGAGGATGTCCGTGTCCAGAAGGACATCGAATGTACCGACTCCGTCGCTCACTGAACCGAGCCATTCCATCGATTGGTTAGCAACGAATTCTGCGCCAGTGACTCTGAAGTTAGAACGCCAGACGTGGTATCGCTCACCTTCGACACCAAGTTGATCTTGCCAAGTGACGCGGGTGATGCGATCGCCGATGAATTCTGCGTGAACTTGGGTCGGTTCTGCAATCCATGGGCTAAACGCATCTTCGTACACTGGTCCAGCGCAGGAGTTGACGGTGGTGTTTGGACTGTAAACGCCGTACAAGTCAACGGTGATGATGCAGTAGTTGGCATAGCCAAGGCGGCCGATTGGCACATCATAGTTGAACGAACCAACGCCTTCTGAGACGGTCGCAATGAGTTGAACGTCTGAACTTACAATCGTGCTAAAAGGAATTCCTGACATGTAGATTCGGTAGGATTCACCCGTTTCATCCGAGACATCAGTCCATGAAATGGTGGTTGTGCCGCCTCCAGAATCTGGGTTTGGTATGAATTCAGCGTACATGATACCAACTTGAGATGGTGGCATGTTGTCCTCGATCAGTGCACTTGTCAATGCGTTGTTGGAGAGGAAGCGTACATCTTGGTAATCTTCACCCGGTGCGGTCCAGTTTGGCAAAAGGTAAGTGACGGCGTAATACGCATCACGGTCGGTGCTCGAAGGGATGGTGAGGACTGTGCTTGAGGTGCCTGCAGGCAAGGTGAGGATCGGCGAGGTGGTGCCAAGCATGTCCGCTCCGTTCTCTCGTGTGATTTGGTAATCTGTTCGCCAAATTTGTATTTGGTAAGCATCGTCACCCGTTTCTGGCAAGATTGGGAAGATGTCGTTGTAATTCACCCAGGTAAGGGTCGTTTCACTTGCCTCAGGGTCGAAATCAGCCGCGAGGTTGTAGGGTGTTCGAATGGGGGTTGTGATTTCTTGGACAGGGAATTCGATGACCGAGGCCCCGATGTCCAAATCAAACAACTCAGTTCCGTCCCCGAGTGTTGTCGTCACGGCGTAGTAGTACGAATTGTTGACACCTGGAGCGACCAAGAAAGATGCGGTGTGGTAATCGACGGTCCCGTTGAGTCCTCTGCACTTGAACGCATCATTCAGCACTTCAACAGAAGAACAGGCGATGATCCCGGAGGTAAACGGTGTCAAACTGCTGATCGACACGGAGGTGATTGGATCAACGGACCTGTACACGTTGTAGGTTGCGGAAAACAACCCCTGAAGCACTGAACCATCGAAGTCAATGTTGCGCCATGTGATGGTTGTGGTCTCACTTGTCGGGTCGAACATTGCATTGATGTCTTGTGCTTGGAGGTTGCTTGGATCCCCGGCGTCTTCGGCGGCAGCATGCGTGAGCGGTACGATGGCCAATACCATACAACACACGAGGAGAAGGGCTGTCCTTTCCGTGCCATGAACGAACTTTTGGTCTGTCATCAATGCTCTTGTAGCATGCTACCGTTATGAGTATGCCGCCTTAACAACAGCCAATCGGGCAGTTCGGTCCACCCCGTAGGGGTGCCGAATCACTCAGATTCTTTTGGGGCGTTTGGCTGAGGGAGAGGGTCTTCTCGGTCGATGTTTTGAATTTCGTGTTGGGCTTGTACGAACCGAATGAGGAACGTCCACAAGCCGCCAAATGCGGAAATCAAAACCACGATGCTGATTGGGTTAATTGGGATGTGGTCAAGCATACCGGGATAGGTGCCAAAATCCCCGACTTCGAAGTGGATGAAAGCACCCATTAGGGCTATTGAAACAATCGTAAGAATGGTCCGATCCGCACGCCCGAAGCCCCGATAATTCCGGCTCCCTGCTACTGCTTGTGCTTGCGTGCCCATGTATGAGCCCAGTAAAATGAGCCATGCTGCTGCAAGACCAAGGGTAAAATCGCCCACAAACACGGAGCCTGCCATGCACACAATCCATACTGCATCCAGCAACCTGTCAAAGGTGTGATCGAGGTAATCCCCCCATCGAGTCACCTGTCCAGTTCGGCGAGCCAAAGGACCGTCCAAGGCATCGAGCGTGATGGCAAACGTGATCAAAATCGTTCCTCCAAAGAGCATATTGGCGCCGTATGGAGTGTTTGGTGCCATCAAAACAGCCAAACCACCAAGCACACCAAGAGGCATTGCAATCCATGTCAGTGTCGATGGTTTCCAAGTTGAAATAGAATCGACAATCGGATTCACAATGCTTTCCCATGTGCTTCGAAACTTCTCCAGTGCCATACCTATCGGGCTGGATGCCACGGAGGGGGGTGTTTGTTCTTTGGGTGGTCAAGACAACCAATCAATGGCTTCTCTTGCCGATTCTTCTACGCCGTCGGAAGGGCAACCACCCTCAATCCAAATCATGACCTCTTCGAGAAGAGCAGGAGTGGTTTGTTCTGTTGCGTCGAGTTCCAAGACCGGTGCTTCGAGTTCGAATTCAAGCATCTCGGACCATGTTCCAGCCAGCATTTCCCATTCCACATTGGCGCGTACCTTTGCCTCACTGTACTCCCGCTGTTCAAGACGAAGACGCAATTGATCGGGCTGGCAACGAAGAAGAATCACGGCATCAACATCGAGCAAATGCGAAAGATGGCCATCGATGAAAACCAGTCCCTCAGGCACCTCTTGCCATACCTCGGCGAGTTTGTGAACATCGATTGGGGCTGCCCCATCGGCAGGATCCTGATCGCCAAGACAGCCGTGCTCTCGAGCAAGGTCGAGAACGGTTCGGATGGTGTGCCCGTTGGCCATCAATTCCTCGCACAATGTGGTCTTCCCACAGCCGGGCGTTCCCGTAATTGCAATGAGGCGGGGCAAATTCATAGTTAGCCCAGATGGCCCAAGTTAATACAACCACCTGATGAACGAGGAGGATGAACCACCATGAAATCAAGAACAAACTTGGAAACCAAGGCATCAATAGGTGAGAGGTCCAGCGCCTCTTGCTCACATGTTTGGAATGGACGACCCCGCTCAAACGCTCATTCAACTTGAGCGGTATATTTTGGATGGTCGGATGGAAATGTCCGAAGTAATGGCTACGCAATTCACAGAGATGTTCCTGTTGCGGAAAAAAAGAACCGCAGATGAGCAAATTATGCTCGTGAAAGGCCTACGAATCCTCTGCGATGTGTTGCTCGCTCGAGGCAAAGCGGACAGGGCCGTAGCAAGCGTTGGCATTCTGCTTAAGGAGCGGAAAAAACTCGTCAAAACCCTTCGCATTGGAGCCCCTCACCTGCTCGAGCAAATAACGCCAGAAGCAGAAGATGTGCACCGTGCAGCCAATGCCTACGCCGCGGGTGGCAAAACACGAGCGGCGCGCAAAGCCTATGCCAAAGCAGAAAAATTAGCACCCGGAAATCTTGCAAGTGCGTTGGATGCTTGCCGCCATGTGGGGTATGAAGCGAAACTCATCGATCGATTAGCATCAACAAGTGCTTCTTCGGGCCACGTGATTTATGCGGATTCAACCTTCACCCTAAGGCCGCCTGCATCCAAACAAGTCGACGCAGAGCAGGTTCGGCAGGCCTTGCTTGGGGCGGTCCCTCATGGAATTGGCAATGCTGCTTTGTGTGCATCAGAGGCTGAACGGATCAAGAATGAAATGGATGCGATTCTTTCGGGTGAAGCTGCAGCCAATGCACAATTACAAAGCGCGCTCGATGCGATGAAGCCAAAACACGATTACTACGAGTACGGTTGATTCGTCGTATGGTAACGAGGGATGGATTTGAACCACCGATCTCCGGGTTATGAGCCCGACGGGATATCCAGACTACCCCACCTCGTTAACCAAACGGCCGACCTCCCCCGCTTTGAAACCACCGATGGAAGACGATGGACCAGAACAGCGTATTTGAGCGAGAAGACCTCATTTTCATCATAGGTGTTGATTTCATGAAGGAGAACCTCTTGTGAGGAGCATGCGCCAACAAATGCTCGCTTCAGTGCTTCTGGGCATCGTGGTGTTGAGCGCAAGTTTGGCCGGCTGCTTGGGCGGAGATGACAACGAGGAATACGACGGTCCAATCGACTTCGTCGTCTACTACGAAACAACATCTGGCATCATTACAGAATCTATTCAAAACAATCAACAAGTCTCCGAAGAGGGCGTTGATGTCGTGTTTGATTTCTCTTACACAAAATCCAGTGCTGGGGTCATTTCCACGTTTTGGTTTGATGCGGGCGATGGATCAAACCCGGTGATGGTGAACGCTGCAGAAACGGGAGAAATTTCCTACACCTACCTCACTCACGGTATCTTTGTAGCCGGAATTGGCGCCATCGATGATCAAGACAACGAATATTCTGAAAACGTCACGATTCGCATTGAAAAGCAAATCACCTGGAGCGAGAGCAGCACAACGAACCCTCGAAGCATGAACATTGACGTAACACCTGATTGTGAATGCGCCCTTCCTGAGCAAATCCAAATAGATTCGACCGTCACCAACGGTGAGAATTTGGCGTTCGGCTCCCCAGTCACCGTAACATGGTACCTCAACAACAGCGCAGGTGAAGCTGTGATAGAATCCCCGCCTGAACAAATTGCAGACGGGCAAAATGCAAACTGGAAACACAATGAGTTCGCCATCATAACGGGTGTTTGGACCCTCGAGATTGGTCTAAACCAAGACCAAGAAAACGTCGATATCAGCCAAACCATCACCATTGCCTATGCCGCAGATGAAAGCACCACAAACCCATTCCCTACCGAAGAGCAAACGCCTGAAAATGAAGAAGAGGAAGAGTGATTGTTCACTTTCAACATTTCAAAATCTGAACTTGAAGTGAACCAAAAGGCCCACTGGGCACCCATATCTGTTCGTAAAAAACGAATTTTTATCAAACTCAATTACGCGCCGCCCTTCTTCCTTTGATATACTCTAGCCCGACCAGTAGGGGTTGGAAGTGAACAGAAATGGCGACCAAATCAAAAAAGAAAGCGAAGATAGAGATTGAAAACAATGAAGACCTTCAAGACAAGGCAGTCAAAGTGATGCCAGAAGAAGAAGAGGCCCCCGAGGTCAAAATCGAAGACTTGCCTGGCGTTGGCCCAGCAACAGCAGAAAAACTCCGAGAGGCCGGTTTCGATGACCTCCTCGCACTCGCCGTCATGTCCCCTGGGGACCTTGCTGACCAAGCTGAACTCGGTGAAGCTGTAGCAACCAAGATCATTGGTGCTGCCAAAAAGATGGCAAACATTGGCGGTTTCGTCTCTGGTGACGCTCTATTAGAGCGCCGACGTGAAGTTCTGAAATTGTCTTCAAAGGTTCAATCAATTGATGATTTGCTTGGTGGCGGTTTCGAAACTCAAGCACTTGTGGAAGTCTATGGGGCATTCGGAAGCGGAAAAACACAAATCGGCCACCAACTGGCAGTCAACTGCACCCTCCCAATGGATGAGGGCGGCTTTGATGGCGATGTGTTTTACATCGACACCGAAGACACATTCCGGCCTGAGCGAATCACGCAAATGGCTCGCGGACACGGATTGGATCCAGAAGCAGTTCTCGCCCGAATCCACGTGGCACGGGCGTACAACTCCGCTCACCAAATGCTTCTTGTTGATGAAATCAAGAGGATGAGCAAGGGATTGAACGTCAAGATGATCATCGTCGATTCACTCACCAGCCACTTCCGTGCTGAATACATCGGCCGTGGTATGCTTGCAAACCGTCAACAGAAACTCAACCGGCACCTCAAGGACTTGAAGCAGTTGGCTGACGTCAACAACGCCCTGGTGCTTGTGACCAACCAAGTTCATTCCAAGCCAGATGCAATGTGGGGCGACCCAACAAAGCCCATCGGCGGTCACGTGCTCGCTCACGCATCGACGTTCCGACTCTACCTGCGCAAAGCTAAGGCTGGACGACGCATCGCTCGACTCGTGGATTCACCAAACCTTCCTGATGGGGAATGCGTGTATCAAGTGACACAAGAAGGCCTTCGTGATTGAAGATCACCCCTCAAAAAGGCCGTTTTGGGTCTTTTTTGGTGCGGCACATTCAAGGTCACAACAACGAGCAAAGCAGCATGCGACACCTCGTTGAACGCGTTCTAGAACTCACTGAAGCCGAACAAGCAGCGGCTGATGCAGTTGCACCACCGATGGATGAAAATTCAGAAGTTGAACTTCAAGCCTTGCTCGAATCGCTTCAACCACGGATCCGTGTGTACGGCGTGGGTGGGGCAGGATGCAACGCAATCAATCGATTGTTCGAAGAGCGGCTGTTCAAGAACTCCTATGTCACGGGATACGCCATCAACACCGATGCTCAAGCATTGCTGATGTCCCCGCTTGAAGAGAAGGTGCTGATCGGAAGGACCGCACGAGGTCGAGGCGCAGGTGGCGACCCGACCAAGGGGGAGGCGGCAGCGCTTGAATCTGAAATCGCCTTGCGACGCATCACCAACGACACCCAACTGGCCATCATCACCGCAGGAATGGGCGGTGGATCGGGAACAGGAGCAGCTGGACACATCGCACGCCTGGCCAAGCAACAAGGTGCAATGACCATCGCGGTCGTTACCTACCCGTTCAATTCTGAAGGCGCTCTACGCAAGCAAAACGCCGAGTGGGGATTGGAAAAATTACGCGAACATTGCGATACAATTCTCGTCATTCCAAATGAACGCCTTCTCGAAATTGAAGGCGTGAAAGATCTCCCCATCGGAGACGCGTTCAGAGTTGGTGACGAACTGCTTGTCCGTTCCATTACAGGGGTGGCTGAAATGTTAACCACTGATGGCATGGTCAAT
The DNA here is from genome assembly GCA_002502605.1 of Euryarchaeota archaeon UBA258. GTDB lineage: Archaea > Thermoplasmatota > Poseidoniia > Poseidoniales > Poseidoniaceae > MGIIa-L1. The sequence continues at coordinate 18,247 of DAPR01000078.1, read as the reverse complement.
CTTGACTTTGAAGATTTGAGAACCGTGATTCAATTTGGCAGTGGCGTTGCCATGATTGGCCTTGGCGAGGCAAGTGGACCGGGTCGGGTGGAGGCGGCAACACAGGAAGCAATGCATTCTCCGTTGCTCGATATTGATTCATCTGATGCTCGTGGCGCACTCATCAACGTTGTTGGTGGTCCAAGCCTCACCTTGGGTGAGGCTGAACAGTGTGCTAAACTGATCACCGACCAAATCTCCCCACACGCTCAAGTGATTTGGGGGGCGGCTGTGCGCGAAGAACTGGGTGATGAACTTCGAGTCATGTTGGTCCTCACGGGTGTCAAGAGCGAACAAATTCATGGAGCAAGCGAAAACCGTCAGTTGCGAGCGCTGCAAAACAGACAAATCGAATTTGTCAATTGAGTTCACTTGATTGTTCGAACCAAGAAGAACATCAAGGCGGCTAGGCCCGCTGCAAACACGGTCCAATCAAGAGCGCCAATGTCTCGGTCGAACACTGGTTGCTCGGGCTCTTGTGGAGCATCTTGGTGGGCAATGGCCGCACCAAAACTGTTCCAAGCATCACCGCTCGATTGCCCATTGCCATTGACAGCATTACCGTGGACAATGAATTCCACCGGGTCAATTGATTCATTGGATGGAGTCCATGTGAAATTCCACACCCGCTGATAGGTTCCTGAAAGCTGGTGCGTCCATCCGTCTTCGAGTGATTGAGTGTTGGTGGAGTTTTCGAACACCACCACACCGCTTGTTACCGTGAATCGGAATCCACCCTGGTGGCTGTTAGCATCGTCCTGAGGAGGGCCATCGATCGCAATTGAGAGGTTGTAGGACATGTTTGAAGCGTACACTTCGGGTAGGCCCAACACATGGACTGAGACCGATGTCGAATCGCCTCCGTGGCATGTGCAGCCATTGTCGCCCAACTCCCCAACACCGGCGGGCATGCTTGACAAGGTGGGTGCTCCGAGAACCAGAAACAACAATGCGGTGCCCAAAATCACCGAACGCTGCCTTTGCCCCCCCATGTGTATCATCCAAACCCACGCTGCCCGCCCCTTTGACACTTGGGCCGTAAGATGCACTTGTTCATTGATAATCTATCGGTGCTTTGTGCACTTCAGGGCTCAAGGTTTTTTTTCTCAAAAAAACATCCTTTCATGTACTATGAAGAGAACATATCGAAAGTGATAGCATGATGGGACCATGGGAAACAGCGCCACCACAAGTGGAAGAAGAAGAAATCGATATTTTTGCAGAATTGGGTGCAATGCGCCCCGTTGAGGCACAACCTGTGGCAGCACAACACTCTGTTCCCACACTCAACACCTCGGACCCTCTTGCCATGTTTATGGACGACGATGACGAACCATCAATGCTAGCTGGTGAGTCAACGTTTGGGTTAAATGAACAAGCATCGGAAAACCTCAATTTTGCACCCGTTGAAGAAGCCACACCGCAAGCAGAGCCCTCTTCACCAACACCTGTTGCTCAGGAAGTGGTCACTGAACTCTTGGAGATTCTGGTCAAGAAGGAACTTCACTCTCGAGTCGAGCGTGGAGAGGACTGGTTGAGTGATCTACCTGCAGAAGCCATCGCTAAAATCGAAACGGCCAAAGTCATCAAGGATCAACAGGCATACCACCTTTCCCTGATTATTGATATGGTTGGTACCGGTGAAGTGCGACCCTTTGCTACCGTTCTATCCACCAATGAAGGAACCCTCCCCGTTGCCCCTCCACCGCAGATCCCACAATCGTGGCATCCGTTGTACAATGCGCTCAGGGAATTGTTGCTCAATGCAATGAACTCGCTCACCGCAATCAAAGTCGTCGCCAACTGATGGTCACTGGTGAACTTCGCAGGCGTGTGTCATCTCGACGTTGACGAACATCTGTGAAACCGTACAGTACTTCTCATGGCTCTTTGCCACAAGCCGTTCAAGCAACTTGAGAGGGACTTCACCGCGAACATGGTACACCATGTGGATTTTTGTGAACACCTTAGGGCGCGTTTCGGCACGGGTTGCGTCCAACTCGACCCACACTTCACTGAATGAACGGTCTTTCAAACCAAGAACGACATCCGCAGTTGAACAAGCACCAATCACCTGCAAAGCAACCTGCATTGGCGTTGGACCCTCTTCCCAGTCAAGGTCAATGCGATCGCCTCGTTCATTTGTGCACGCAACGGTGTCGCCACCAGTCCAATCTATGCGCCCGTACATGGAACTCCCAAGGGCGGTTCATTCTTGAAGGGGACGCTTCTGCCTAGGACCGATTGCAATGGCAGGAACCCCAGTTACAATGGAAAATGGCAAACTCAACATCCCAAATGATCCAGTGATCCACTACATCGAAGGCGATGGAATTGGCGTTGATATCACACCGGTGATGATCAAGGTGGTCGATGCATCGGTCAGCAAAGCATACGACGGTTCTCGCAGCATTGTATGGTCCGAAGTCTTGGCTGGAGAGAAGGCATTCCATGCAACAGGTGAATGGTTGCCAGAAGCCACACTTGATGCCATGCGAAACGGTTTGGTTTCAATCAAAGGTCCGTTGACAACACCGGTTGGCGGCGGCATTCGCTCGCTCAACGTGGCGCTCCGACAAAAGCTCGATCTCTTCGCATGCGTCCGCCCTGTTCGTTGGTACGATGGAACCCCTTCGCCGGTCAAAGCCCCCGGCGATGTTGACATGATCATCTTCCGAGAAAACAGCGAAGACGTCTACGCCGGCATCGAATGGGAAGCAGGATCAGAAGGCGTCAAGAAGGTCATTGATTTCCTTCAGAATGAAATGGGAGTCGACAAAATCCGGTTTCCAAACACCTCTGGAATTGGAATTAAGCCAATCTCGCAAGAAGGAACCGCAAGAATTGTCCGCGCCGCAATCACCTACGCATTAGAAAACGACAAAGAAAGCCTTACCTTGGTGCACAAAGGAAACATCATGAAATTCACAGAAGGTGGATTCAGAGATTGGGGTTACGCCATTGCCAAAGATGAATTTGGCGCTGTGGAACTTGATGGTGGACCTTGGTGCACGCTTGAGAACCCAACCACTGGACGTTCAATTTTGATCAAGGACGTCATCGCAGACGCCATGCTCCAACAGATCATCACCCGACCAGCCGAATATTCCGTGCTGGCCACAATGAACCTCAACGGCGATTACATCTCTGATGCTCTTGCTGCTCAGGTTGGCGGCATAGGCATCGCACCCGGGGCGAACATCAACTATGACACAGGAATCTCGATTTTTGAAGCCACTCACGGAACCGCTCCAAAATACGCTGGTCAAAACAAAGTCAATCCTGGCTCCCTCATCCTTTCCGCCGAGATGATGTTGCGGCACATGGGTTGGACCGAAGCTGCCGACCTTATTGTCAAAGGAATGGAAGGGGCGATTTCTGCTCAAACCGTCACATACGACTTTGAACGTTTAATGGACGACGCTACGCTGCTCTCATGCAGTGACTTTGGCGATGCTATGATCTCACACATGTGAGAATGGCTCATCCGTGAAGGAAACTGTTGAGTGCACGGCTGTTCTTGGCAACGCCGAATCCAAACCGTTCTTCGAAGGCACGAGAAACCAATGTGAAATCGCTGTCTCGCGTTGCGATGAGTATGGTTCCAAGGTTTCCAAGGGATTGCTTAGCCAGATGGATGGCAATGTGCATTAAGGTACGATCTGGTGCTTCGGGGTAAACATCCAAGCCGTCAACTACGGTTCGCGCAGGCTCTCCGCGTGTCCGCTTCATAGCGGTGATTTCTTCATAGATTTCCGTGTAATCTGTAAGGAAATTCACAACCTGCGTTTTGTACTCTTCATCATTGGCCTCTGCCTCAAGTTGCAAATCCATTGGGCGCCATGTGCTGTAATCATTGAGCACTTGGTCGACAAGTTCAGCAATAACATCCTTTCTAAACACGGTATCAAGCATCGTTGGTGGCACCAAAAGTCCGCTGAAACGGCTACGAAGGAAATCAAGATCGCTGGCGATACCGGTCAACTCTTGCTTGACAATCGATGGAAGCCAAAGTTGGATTTTCCCTTCTTGAGCTCGCTTCAGCAGAACATGGTGGAAGTGGCCGTGCCCCACGATGTCGAGGCTGGCTTCTGTGAACACTTCCAAGCGTTGCTTGATGGTGTCCATGAGGGCATCGATGAGGATGTTTGTGTCGATGAGGACGAGAGGAGAAAGCGAAAGGTTGCGCAAGTAACGGCGGGATGAGTTCGGGATTTGATCTTTGTAAGACGAAAACAATCCTTGTTCAGCGTCTGCGATTCGTTTGATTTCTCGGACGCTGAATTGGCCCTTATTTTGGGCGCGCTCGAGGAACATTAGGCCTTCAATTGGCTTTTCCTGAGCAGCATCTCTGGCCAAATCATACAGTTCATCAAGCGATGGCGAGGAACCTTGCATCAATTGGGTGAACCGTGTGTCAAAGGCATTGCGCTGGCGGCGGCGGTTCTTCTGCAGAGCGTTGACTGCTGCGGTGACTCGGCCACAAAATGGATCGGTTGGGAGGACGCGGTGATGTTCCAATGGATAGGTTTTGAGCATGTCCAAATCATCTTCAGCAAAGTACGTCACCTCGACATCCTCGAGGGTCCCATCTTCTTTTTCTTGACTGATGGTTTTCGTGCTGCGAACAAACTCCTTCAGCAAGCGTGTTGCTGCGTTGGTGTCTTTCGTCGACATGTGTGAAACACGGAGGTAAAGTTGGAATCGCTTTGTGATGGCACTCTTCAAAGCCGGTTGTGCATCAAGCAGTTCTACCGCTTCCTTCCATTGTTCAGCAAAGGCCAAATGGATGAGTGACTTTCTGTAAAGGACGATTTTATGTTCGTAATCGAAGCCTTCGTGATCGCCTGCTCGGCGGTAATCACGGGCAGCATTGAGTTCATCCTTCATGGAGGCAGAAACAGAGGCTCGAGCCAATGTATGCCATGGAGACAACGGGTCATTGGTTTGGTACCAGCGAACCAGCGAAGGAAGACCAAGGTCGTGCTCAAGAACGAGATGGCGAACCGAATGAATCATCGCTGTCGGGACATTTTCGTTTTCCAGAATGGTGTTGACGCTGTCAACGGTCGTATCGTCCGTCATGCCATGTTGGAGCATGAGCGCCACGCGGTTGAGGCGCAGCGTATCGATGACCGCAGCAAACAAGTGCTGTTCCATTTCCGACAATTTGGCGTTTGCGATGCTGGTCTCTAGGGCGTTCAATTCCTTATTGGCAACGATGCCCGTACCCCCTTCGCGAAGCGCACGTCGGATGACTCCAAAGGCGAGCAAACCATTCTTGTCAAGCAGGGTGCTAAGGCGTTCATCGTCTACATTTTCACCTTCAAAGAGCATCAAGAGTGCTTCGCTTGTTGAGGAGAATGCAGGTGGTGCATCTGTGCTATGGATGGAATCGAGGGCTTTGCCTCGAGCTTCGCGTACTGCATGCCACAACGCATTGTCTTTGCCGGCAGCAAGCAAATGAGCAGCGAGCAATGTTTCGTAGGGATGAGACATTGGGGCCAAATCATTTTTGACAATTATTTCCGATAATCTTCGCAGATTCATCGAACGGGTGTAGATGTCAATGACAATTGGAAGAACGCTTTCCCATGCTTCACCGTTCTCTTCGCTCAGGTGCTTTGCTGCTAGTGCTTGCACATCGGTGGCTAAACCATTGAAGCGAATAATTTCGACCAATGCCCCGTCGTCAAGGTGAGGAATTTGTTGGCCTAACCAGGCCTGAACCTCTTGATTTGCGAGGTCGGAGATCAAGGGAAGAAGGTGGGAGAGTTCGGCATGGGCATCGAGGTTCAAAGCCGTTAATGTCGCCACAGTCTCCTCGGTTTTTCCTTCTCGATGAAGGGCTGAAAGACGCCACCACATCACACGCTCAATCGCTTGTGTTGGGGCGTTTCCTGAGCGAAGAAGGTCGAGGCCTTCTGAAAGAACATCAGACTTGAGCTTAGCAGAGGATTCAGGAGGGTGGTGCCACGCCAAAAACTTACGAGAATGAGCCAACGAATGATCGTCTTTTGCCGTTGAGCTCTTCTTCCAATCCAAGACCTCGCCTGCTTTTAGTCGAACCAAATCTGAGAGTTCTTCGGCAAGTTGGGAATCAAGAGATTCCACATTGGCCAAGTTCGCTTCTGAATCGTCGCCCATTGCGATTGAGAGCAGGGCTGAAATGATGCATGCAGGGCCTTCAAGTTCAAGCAATAGAGGGGCCGGGTTGAGGCTTCGACCTGATGACAATTGGGAGAGGACGGTGCGTAGCGCCACTTGGGATTCTGCCGTGTCAACCGTTTGAGAAAGCGCTTCGAGAGCCACGACCAAGTCTTCAGTCACCGTTGGATCGATGTAAGCAGGACTGCTGTCCACTTTCTTTTTTGATTTCTTTTTCTTTGGTTTTGCGACTGGGAATGCTGCAAATTGCCCAAGAACGGATGTTCGTTGTGCAAGGTCGCCCCAGACTGGATGAACGCCGTCAGCAAGACATGATTCTCGCAAGCTGGTCTCCGAAGATTCCCATGCCTCATCCCATTCGTCTTTGTTCAGTAGTTTGTGTGCGAGCAGGACTGCTAAGCGGAAAGCATCTGAATAGTCACTTGGAAGCACCATTTCTGCAGCGCTTGGAAGGTTGTCAAGGGGTCCATTGGAGCCACGTCCACCGCGACGGCCGCGGGTGCGCCTCATGTGTGCAGGCTTTCGCGAGGGGCTGGGTTGATCGTCTTCATCTGCGGCGGGTAATTCGATTTCAGACACGGCTAACAAGAGGACTGCCCGCCAAGGTTTCTCGAGCAAGGTCCAATCAGGTGTTCGTACGACGAAGGACTGGCGACGGTTTTTCGTTGCGTTCGCTTTGAACGCAGCTTCAAGACAATTCGCCAGATACGTCTCCTGCAGAATCCTCGCCCCTCATCCAATGGCTCAACCTACCCATCTTCAACCCACCGGCAGGCTATACTCCCCTGCAAACGCTCCGCATCAGAACAAGCCCCGGCAACATCAATGAAGCGGGGGAACCTCCCCTAACTGAAGGGGAGTTCCATGGACATCGTGAACGCAATTGTGTTGCTCCTGCATCCGGTGCTGGCAACAGGCTTGTTGGTGTGGTTTTGGTGGCAGTATTCTTGGCGTAAAAAAAGCCACGAACTCAAAGGAGAGGCGCGGATAGAAGCCCGTTCTCGACACGAACGGATGGGAGAGCGGCTTCTTTGGTCAACCCTTGGCGTCATCGTTGTTGCGTTCGCAGCCCGAGCAATTGACGGCTACCTCGACAATGGAGATGTGTCCTCAAACCTCATGCCACAACAACTTCACGGATTTATGGGTCCCGTCGGCTTTGGCCTTCTCTTCATGTTAGCACGGATGGGACGCAAAGCGAAAACTGCCCGAAACGAAGGAGAGAAGTTTAGGCATCACGCGCTGAAACACGGAAGAGCGGCTGACCTGTTGATGGCCCTGGTGTTCATTCACGCCTTCCTTGGATTCCTGTACCTTTTCACGGTCTTGGGTTGATCAAAGAATTGACAGAGTCTCGTCTCGGTTGGCCCACATCTCAAGCCAAACTTCGAGGTTTGAATCGAGGCCTGGTGGCTGAATGCGACATCCACATGCGTTTGCATGCCCGCCACCAGTTGGGTCCAACGCCGTAGCAAGCCGTGAAAGATCGTACCTGCCTTGCCCGTTGGGAAGGAAAGAATTAGCGTAAAAACTCGCAGAGAGTGCTGGGCGCTCTGGAGTATCGATTGAACCATCGCTGTAGCCATGGACAATGCAGCAAGCATCGGCTTTGTCACCTGCCCATGCTGTGACGAGGTATCCGTTTGAACGAACGCCTTTCTCATCCATTCGGCAGACGGCCAATCGGTCGATGATTGTGGTGTGCTTTTCGACCACCATTTGTGCCGCGTGGCGCTCTTGTTTTGCCCTCGAAACATGTGGAGCGATGTCTGGGTGGGCGAGCACATCGACCAGACGAGTTCCGATCGCCAGCATGCCAAGAAGACGCTGCATGTGTTCTGGTTCTCGCATGGAAAGAGAACGGGACAATTGTAGAATTGGCCCATCCTCGATAAATTCCTCTCGGCTAATTTGCCCGGAATCAAGAGCGTCGACGACGGGCATTATTTCTTCGAGATGGCTCAAATCAATGAACGGGCTAAGCACGTCGTATGCTAAGCGAGCAGCGGAAGGAGTGGCCTCCCAGTGGCACGTACCACCGTCAGCGATGAAGGCTTTTTCTTCCTGCTCATCGGGCCGATTTGTCTGGTGATGATCAAGATACCATCCGCAGTTTGGATGAAACGGAAGGTCGACCATGGCGGTGTTTCGGTCAATCAGATGATCAAGAGAGCCAGACCGCACAAGGGCAGCATGAGCGAAGTGAACAGTCGCTTCGGGATTGACCGATTTTAGAACTGCAGCAGCGCACAATCCATCCAAATCTGAATCTGCAATAATGGATTTGAAATGAGGCAACCCAGCCTCCTGGAGCACGTTCGAACGGTCGCCCATGAACGCAAGCGCAGGTTGAGTGCTCAAGAAGATTTGCTGAAGAGAGATTCGCCAAAAGTAACTTGACCGGCGACCTTTCAGTTGCAGATATGGAGACGTCTTGTGGGGTGGTTTTGGTCAACTATGGGACAGTGCTTTTGCTCCAGTATCCACAGGGGCATTGGGACTTCCCAAAAGGGCATGTCGAAGAAGATGATCCCGATCATCATGCAACCGCGGCAAGGGAGTTAACAGAAGAGACGGGCATCGACAAGATCCAGTTTGTCGAGGGGTTTGTCGAACGGAGCGAATACACATTCAAACATCGAGGGAAGAAAAAAACCAAGCAGGTGTTTTGGTATCTTGCTCAAACCGAACAGATCTCTATCACCCTCTCTCACGAGCATCGAGGCTACATGTGGTTGGACTGGGACATGGCTGAGCAACAGTTGTCCCATGAAGAAACACGACTTGTTTTGCGAGGGGCAAGGCAACACATGACCGCAATGGGCCTTGAATAATCAAAGGTCTGCGAAGTCATCATCGGAGGCATGGAGTTGACGAATTCGCTTTGCGACTCCGGTCTCTGAACCCCTTTTACCGAGCGGTTGCCAAAGGGTTTCATCGTGGCCTAATCCCGATGTGACCCAGCGCCCAAGCACGAACAACCAATCGGACAATCGATTGAGGTACACCTGCACAATGGGACGAACGGATGCATCCCCTTCTGTTTGTTTGAGCCGGAGAACAGATCGTTCTAGCCTACGAGCGACCGTTCGAGCAAGATGAAGCATAGCTTCAGGACCATGCCCTGCGGGCAAAATGAAACTTGTTAAGGGCTCGAGATGTTCAAGCCAGGCATCCATTTCATCAACGAGAACATTGGATTGTTCTTCACTGATAAGGACCATGTATTCAGGAAGTTTAGAAGGGTCACAGGCGAGTTCTGCCCCAAGGTCAAACAGTTCGTTTTGCACCCGCGTGAGAACCATCGAGAGGATGGTTTGGACGCGTTGTACGGTTGCTCTGTTTCCACCGTCTTCATGGTCAGGCATGCGGTTTGCTTCCATGGCAACCAAACCAAACACTGCATTGAGTTCGTCACATGTGCCCACCACTTCAAAACGTGGATCTGCTTTGGAACGACGTGACCCGTCAACCAACGATGTTTCGCCCGTATCACCGCCTCCGGTGTAGACTCGATTGATGCGCACCATGTGTTTCCCTCAGACGAGCCAAGTCATGCTTCTATGAGGGGTTTTCGGGCCATGAAACTTGCATCGATGGGGTGATACCATTCAATGTCCTCTTCGCCTAAACTCCAAGAATAAAGCGCAAGATGTTCATCCACCACGCCATACCATTCCAAACGGCCAGGCTCTAAACATGCGATTCGAGTTCCTGTGGTTTCAATTTTGGCCGTTGTATGTTGCCAATGGGTGACAAGTTGAGCCAAATGCTCCGCCACTTCGATGACATGTTCATTCTCTGCCTCGAGAGATTCAAGAAGCACTTCCAGTTCTTCTGTGAGATCGTGCGCTTCATCGCTCATCGCCTGAAGTTCAGCGAGCCAGCGGGTGACCTTTGGCAAGTTTTCTCTCGCCTCTTCGATGGTCACAATACGAGCGCCATGTGGCAGCACCCGCAATGCGTCCTCTTGATCGCGCAATGAACATGTGTCCATAGGTCGACCTGAAAAGAATGGAGCGTCGCCTGTTTCTCTCACATGCGTTCCTTTACTTGACGGACCTTCAAGTCATCGGCACAAACATTTGATTTTCGCCAAATTTTGGGGGTGGGTTCAAACTTCGTCGGTTCTCTCTGCCAGAGGGCCGGATCGAGCGAAGAGAAATGAACACTAAGCCGGAAGCGTTTGTATTTTGGAAGCTGTCCATGTTTTCTGGACAACCTTTCGAACCAAGAGAGAGCCAAGGCTGATCCACACCGCCAGTTCGACGGCCACGACAATGTAGTAGACAGGTCCGAGTTCTTTCAGCATCGTAATGGCATCGTACGGCTCACCATTGAGCGCCATGTAAAACGATTGAGAAAACAAACTTGAAGCGAACCAAATGAAAATGGCATACCACAAAACGGTGCTTAGAGATGTGCTTGTCGCCTTCGCCTCAACTTCTTCCATGGTATATAATCGACTTCCAAGATATTAAGTCCTTTGTTTGGTTGTGCGCTTAATTGCATCACCTAGCCCTCTTCCCGCTCTTTTCGGGCAGAAAATGGCAATTTCAAACCGAAAACCGGAATCATTCCTCTTCGTCAACAAGGCTGGGGAGCAAGGATGCTGTTTCAGGATCGATGCGTGCCAACGCATCGTGAATTGCTTTGATCCACTCAGGAGCAACTGCTTTTTCGCCCCCAGCATCTTGCAAGGCTTCCCACCATTCAGCCGCTTTTTCAGAATCACCAATGAACAAATTAAGGCGGTGAAGTGCGACATAGGCCATTGGGTTGAGATGCTCTTCTTCAGCGTCCCACCCCTTTTCAAAACAAGCAATCGCTCCATCATGACCGTCGACAAGTCCACGTTGAAGAGCCACCATTCCAGCCTGGCTCCAAGCCAGAGGAAGGCGTCCAATCAACAGGCCTCGGAACACAAGCCATGTTTGACCCCCTCCCAACACGACCAGCGAAAGGAAGCCCGACCATTGTTCGAAGGTGCTCAAATCGTCCCATGTGGTGACCATCAGTCCACCGACACCAACGCAAAACATGAATCCTGAAAAGGGCGCAATCAGCACTTCTCTTCGAGTTCTTAGAAGATGATGAATGCCAACAAGCAACCCGAACGAACCGAAAAAGGTCAAGATGACGAGGTGGCCAATGACGGTCACGGGATTTGGTGCGAGTTGGCCCAATGCAAGCAAAAGGCCAGTGGCCAACACCAGCGACCCGAAACGACGCGACGGAAGAGGGAATGGTTGGCTTCGTGAGCCAAGGATCAAAACAGCGCCAATGAGCAGTTCAAACCCAAGGAGAATCCAGCGAAGGCTTTCGTCTTCCAAGAGCAGCATGCTGGGCCTCCGTTTCTCGGAATCTTCGGTGCTTCTTGACCCTTTGGTCAGGCCTTGTGGTAATCCGAACCACGAATAATTTCAGTTGCACGGTAAACCTGTTCGATCAAAACAATGCTTGCAAGTTCGTGCGGCATGGTCATCGGCGAAAGAGAAAGCCGTTCAAAATGACAATCTGGCCTCTCAGTCCAGCCCTCAGCTGGCCCGATTGCAAGGTGAATTGGCTCGCTGCCTACGCTCCATTTTTGGTACCTTTTGGAGAAGGCAATGGATGGTTCCAGCACCCCTCCCTCATCCATGAGATAGAGTGCCCCCGGCACCTGGCTTAACGCTTCACAGTACGCTTTGCAGGAAAGTTTGTTTGAGTGGATGCGGACCTTAACGCCTCGATTTTGAAGACGTTCATGATACATCTCGAAAACACGTCGTAGATCATGTTGTTTCATGGTCCCGTGAAGGTGAAGAACCACTCGACCCATGCTGGAGGCTGTCCGCCATGGTTGATGAACTTGCATCACGATTTTACCTTATGAACAAGGTAGAATCCAAGCGCGACGCTTGCCCCAAACATTCCGAGTTCCACGACAGATTCCATTACGGATACGATCTCATCAACAGCCTGACCGCTATTTTCCATCACTCCCATGGTGAGTCGTCCCCAATCAACAGTCAGTATGCCCCGGGACTCCAACCATTTCATGAGGATGAATTGCCCGAGTAAAAACCACTGCAGAGCTTTTGTCGCCATCGCCCAAATCAAACCAAGTACCGCCCCTAAGAGGACACCTTCAATCGCTGCCGCGCCGAGTAATTCGAGCCAGAATTCTGAGTCCATGTTTCGTCCAATACAGTGGCCAATATATGACTTTTAATAGATGGCGTTAAGGGTTCTCGGCCCGTCACCAAACCATGGGATGGTGGCCGTTCACCTCGAAAAAGTCATCCAAGCGGGCGCGAGTTGACGACCCTCTGTTGAAGGATGCCCGGACTTGGATTTCCGAACTACGAGATGTGTGCGAGATGAATTTCGAACAACCCGAGGAAGCGAGACGCCGAATTCGTCACATGCAAGTGGAGTGGCACGACGCTATGGAAATAGGTCATCTAAGCCCGGCGAATCGAGAAGGTCTTGAGGCGAGAGCCTTCCGCCTTCTGAGTTGTTCAGATGATGAATGGATGCATTGGCTTGATGATCTCGATTTTTGGAAAACAGGTTGGAAACCTGCATCTTTAGCAGATAACGAGGCTTGAAGAAGGGGCCGCCTGCAGGGTGCATCATGGGTCAAACCCCAACCCTCCACATGCTCTACACCTGCCCCTTCTGTTGGAAGGTCCGTGGGGTCATCGAACACCTCGGCATGGAAGTTGAGTACGTCAGTGTCAACGGTATGAAGATCAAGAAAGAAGTCTCCTTCGCAGGAGATTGGGGGAAAGTACCGGTCTTTACCGACGAGAACGGAGAATATTTTGTCAATTCCACCCCGGTTATGAAACACATTGATGCCGCTTATAACGACGGTAAGCTGGCCTCTAAGGGGGATGCAGTTCGCCAAGAGAAATGGCTCGAGTGGGCGGACGCAAAGGTTTCCAAGGCGACGGTTCCAATCTTGTATGGAACACTTGGGGCTGCCTTGAAAACAACGACTCGAATTTCAAAACTAGAAAAATTCGGTTTCATTTCTAAGCGGCTCTATGCATGGGCAGGCTTCCCAATCATGTGGGGCATTATCGCTCGAAAGCGAGTCAAGAAAGACGGGCGAACTCCGAAAAAACTGTGGCATGATCTCTTGACCGAATTTACAGATGAACACGGCGACCATGCATTCTTTGGGGGAGATTCCCCGGACTTGGTTGACTTCGCGATGTTCGGCTATGCGCGCTCAATCTCCCCATTCCCACAGTTTTCCTTGCTTGAAGACCACAAGAAAGGGATGGCTTGGTATCGTCGCATGGAAGGAACACTCCAGTGAGGGATTCACCTGGGACCAATCGATGTTTTAGGAATTGACTTTCACCCAGTGAAAGCGCAAACGATGTTCTTGGGCACCGATAAGGGCGGTTGGATTTACTCGAGCCAAAGGCCACGTCACGAGGTCAGGTTGCCGAATTATTACATCATGAACGCCCCCTTGAGTGAACGCGATGTGGCTCTGCTTTCGGGAACTGAAGGCGGCAACCCTGAAGCACTTTTCAATGTCGATGTTGAAGTCCTAAAACGCATTATGCAAGCCGGTAATGCTGCGGTTGAACAAGGCATTGAAGGATTGGATGCTGCCACCCGATGGGAAGTGCGAAACCCTACTGAATCAGAATGGCGTTGCGCCGAAGCCGAATTCGGACTTGGTCTTGAGAAAAAGCAGATCGAAATCCTCGCCGACGCGGTCAATTCGAATTACCGAGGTGCCATGATGGATGGAAGACCTCGTCGTTTCGAAGGCATCGGTCCAATGGCACTCCACCGGGCTGCCATCGAAACACATCCCAGCAAAGAGGGCATCACTGCTCTTTCAAGCGTACCACTGGACCGACCAATCGGAGGTGTCGTCGCAAGATTGGTCATCGCCCCAATCCGTGAAGGGCCGGAAAAAAAGGTCCCAGTTGCAGCAGATATGGCGGCGAACATACGCATGGAATTGATCTGCACGCTTTTGCTTGGTGTGATTCCTTCATTTGCCATTCCCGTTCTCCGGGGCATGGGCGATTATGCATTCACCGGTTGGGCTAACCTCCTGTTTGGAGGCCTCTGTGCCGGGTTTGTTACGGGTGCCTTTTGGAGACCACGTAGGCCAACCATCGCCTTTGATGACGTGGAATCTAAGACTCCTTGACAGGTTCAACCAAACTTTCCCAGTATGGTTCCTGACGGATAGCGTCAGCAGCACAAATGGCTGCCATATTGACAATGTGACGCACACCATCCTGTCGAGCAACAAGTTGGACTGGGTGACTCATGCCTTCCAAAATAGGACCGGTCATTTCTGCATCCCCCAGTTCTTCAAGCAGTTTGTAAGCGATGTTTGCTGCTGCTAGGTTCGGTAAAACGAGGACATTTGCAGCACCTTCGAAAGCCATGAATGGGTATTCGCCTTGTACGTCTCCATTGAGGGCGGTGTCGGCTTGCATTGGACCGTCGATGACCAGAGAAGGGTCAAGTTCACGGGCAAATTCAATCGCATCTTCAATCCGTTCAGACCGTTGAGCACGGCTGCTCCCGAAATTGGAGAACGAAAGCATAGCAACCACGGGATCAACACCAAAGCGTCGAGCGACTTTGGCAGTCTGCACGGCTATTTCTGCAAGTGTTCTGCTGTCTGGGTACACGTTGACTGTTGCGTCTGCAAGGAAGATTGTGCGTCCTTTCACATTCATCATGTAGCAACCAACGATGCAATGAGCGTCGTCATCTGCCCCAATCAACTCAAGGGTCGGACGAAGCACATCAGCATAGTTCCGGCTCACACCTCCTACGAATCCATCTGCATCACCGTTGGCCACCATCTGGCTGGCAAAGTAAGGACGGGATTTCAACAACCGCGCAGCATCGACGACCGTCATTCCCTTTCGGTTTCGACGCTCGAGCATGGATTGAGAGTACACGCCCTTCCGGCGTTCGTCCTTTCTCGGGTCATAGACTTCGTAATCAAACGTCAAACTCAGCTCATCGACCATTCGATGTATGCGCTTTTCTGGGCCCAACAGAATTGGATAGCATATTTTTTGCTCGACCAGTTGAGCAGCGGCTCGGATCACCTTTTCATTGTCTCCTTCGGGGAACACAATCCGCTTTCCTCGGCCGCGTACCTGATTGATGACGTGTCGCATGATTGAGTAAGATTGCCCAAGCCTTGCTTCCAATTCGTCTCGGTAATCGGTGATGGAGAACTCTTCTGGGGCCACACCTGCAATGCCTTCATCGACAGCCGCTTGTGCCACTGCAGAAGCCTCCCAAAGCAAGACCCTTCGATCAAAGGGTTTTGGAATGATATAGTCGGGGCCATACTGCATCACTGCGCCATCGTATGCGGCAGAGATGTAATCAGGTACCGGTTCTTTGGCCAAGGCTGCAAGTGCACGCGTTGCTGCCATCTTCATGCCTTGAGTGATGTCTCGAGCGCGAACGTCAAGCGCGCCACGGAAAATGTATGGGAAGCCCAACACGTTGTTGACTTGATTGGGGTAATCTGAGCGCCCTGTCGCAATGATTGCATCTGTGCGCACTTCGAGAATTTCCTCGGGTAATATTTCCGGTGTTGGGTTTGCCAAAGCAAACACAATCGGTTTTGGCGCCATGCTGGCGATCATTTCTTTGCTCACTAAACCGCCTCTTGAAAGGCCCAGCATGACATCTGCGTCTTTCAATGCGTCAGCCAATTCACCGGGCTCGCGCTCATGGGCGAATGGGGCTTTGTACTCGTTGAGTTCACCCGCTTCCAACCTTGCCTTAGTGACGATTCCTTTGCTGTCAACCATTGAAATGTTCGATCTTGAAACGCCGATGGCAACGTAATGATTTGCGCAAGCAATCGCACTGGCGCCCGCCCCGATGACAACCACCTTGATTTCAGAGAGTTCCTTTCCTTGCAACTCAACGGCGTTGAGCAACGCTGCTGCGGAGATAATTGCAGTACCATGTTGATCGTCATGCATCACGGGGATGTCGGTTGCTTCTGCAATCCGCCGTTCAATTTCGAAACACTCAGGGGCTTTGATGTCTTCAAGGTTAATCCCTCCAAAGGTCTTAGCAATGTTGACAACAGTATCGATGAAGGCTTCAGGGTCTTCTGTATCCACTTCAATGTCAAACACGTCGATGTCTGCAAATGTCTTCAGCAACAGGCCCTTTCCTTCCATGACTGGTTTGCTTGCTAAAGCACCGATGTTTCCTAACCCTAAGACTGCTGTACCGTTTGAAATAACGGCGACCAAATTCCCTTTCGAAGTGTAACGGTAGGCATCTTCAGGGCGTTCGGCAATCTCCAAACAAGGATAGGCAACACCCGGTGAATACGCAAGACTGAGTTCGTGAGCTGTACTGTGTGGTTTGGTTGGAACGACCTTGATTTTACCCCTCGGCTCAGCCTCGTGGTACTCGAGAGATTCTTTCTTGAGCAGCCGCTCCTTTTTCTCTCGATTCATGGTAACCAAACTAAACGAACGTGGTTCGGTGTTTGAGTGTTGTGTGTCAACGGGACAGTTGATGCTGAAAACACACCCCCTAATGAGCACTCCAAACGCTGGATTGCTACCCGACCACGCCGTTGAACGCCTGCAAAGACAAATGAGCAACGATTGCACGATTGGGGGCCGCGTTCAAATACCCCAAAAGTCCGCTCTGGTATCATGAACCGGCGAATTGCTCCCATTTCCCCCGGCGGCGCCGGCAAAAGAGCCCTGATGCTGGTTGCCATTATGCTCTGTTCATCGGTTGCCCCGATGATGATGGTCCCTGGTGTTTCAGCCCACGAATCGGCCAATGACACGGTATGGCCGAAGTCTGGCAGCAACGACACAGGTTGGGTTCAATTGGACGCCATTGGCGCCGACCCAACAACTGGGACTCAAGCAAGCGCAGATTGGACCCTAGAGTTTGCGCCTGGTGCTGATCTGTCCAATGTTTCCTTCCAAGTCCGAGTCAACGGGAGCGATGGCTTGATGATCGAGGAGCCAATGTTGTTGGCCAACGATATTGGCATCAATCTGTTGGACTGGCGAGGGCTTGGTTCCTTTGGTTCCTCCGACAGCTTTGTTGGAGCAAACCCCTACGACGGAAGGCTCACACCGAACAGTGATTCAGGCGCAACATGGACCATTCCGTCGGATGCGACAATCACCGACTTGGTGATCGAAGCACTGGCCCCCGTGGACCCGGCCGTTTCATTCGAACCAATTCAACTGGAAATCGGAGCTAAGGCCATTCATCCAGACGACGGGCGAATGTACCTCGCAATCCTCGATGACGTGCTTGTTTTAGATTACAACAACGACCCTCCAATCATTGACATGATTGAATTTGAAAGCGATGTCCTTGACATGGAAATCGACGCGGCAAACAACATGATTCACTTCCTGACCAACGATGAAGGCTTCAGTGCAATTTCCCTCATGGATTCAAGCAGCCAAGTGGTCCTACCTGATTCTGAAGACCAGGAATTCATCGACATGGACCAATTTACCGTCACCAGTGGAGGCGTTTTCGCTGCTGGTGAAAGTGGCCTGTTTTCTTGGATTTCGGGAGCCTGGAGCGAGATTGATGCGCTGGGTGGGTCGAACATTCTTGATATGCTTGAAGTCGATGGCGTCCTCTACATTGCCACCGACGGAGACGGCGTGATGCGTTACTCCGTTGCCAACGGCGTGATGCTCTCGGATTGGTCAACTGCCAATTCATTGCATTCTGATGAAATCACTTCCATGCTTGTCTCCGGCAATCAACTGGTGATGGCTTCGAGCGATGCTGGTCTTGCCCGATATGACTGGAGTTCTGGGTTCTGGCTGTCAACATGGAACAGCGGTAACTGGCTTTCGAGCAACGACGTCACAGGCTTGGCCCGTTCAGGCAACACGCTCTACATCCTCAACGGCGATGCCCTTCACACCTACAACGCAGCAAGCAATGTGTTCTCTGGCTCCCAAACCATCGATGCTTTCGGTCTTGCAGGCGCTGGTGATGAGCTGATCCTCTGGCCAAACACAGGAAC
>DAPR01000009.1:44878-45496 GCA_002502605.1 Euryarchaeota archaeon UBA258 | reverse complement strand
AGTGGGTCTTGTCAGACGCTACCGTTGTGAAGGGCCCACTACCGAGACAGATTTTTTTGTTCAACGCCCAAACCACGCACATCGTTGATTCGTCCTTAAAACGAGGTATTATATCCGCAAGTGAATGATTTTCGTCTATGGACCTGTATGATTTCTCCTTTTTTTTGACCACAATGTGGGTTGGACCTTTTTGGTTTGGGATGCTGGTTTTCCCAGAACACAAACTGACACAGAAGGCAATGGAAGGGCCATGGTTTTTCCTCGGCCCTATCCTCATTTGGTGGGCAGCCACACTCGCTGAACCGCAAGGTCTGATTGATTTTGCTAAAGACTCAACAAACCCTGCAGGGGTTTTGGAAGGGCTTGCAGCAATCATGGGAACAAAGCCCGGTGCAGCTGCTGCGTGGGCCCACATGGTCGCAGGAGATATTTTTGTCACTCGATGGATGTGGATGCGCTGCGGCCAAGAAAAAATTTCACGTGGCGTGACAGCAGCGATTGTGTTCTTCGGCGTCATGCTGATGCCAGTGGGCGTTGCCATCTATTTGGCGTTCGTTCGGAGCACCAACATTCCTGAGTGATTTCGCCGACACGACCAAGAACAACGCCTTTGTTCGA
>DAPR01000009.1:24134-44785 GCA_002502605.1 Euryarchaeota archaeon UBA258 | reverse complement strand
ACTTCATTGCAGGGGGATGGCGCCCCACTCTTGGCAGCCCTTACCCGCTTTTTGAAAGCAGGAAACGTAGAGATAGCCACTGATTCACCTGAGGCCATTTCCTTCGCCTTCGGAACGGCTCGCGTTATGGAGCACGGATGTCAAGTGACGCTGAAAGGGGACAACCTCCCACTCGTTCCAAGCGATGTTCAACAAGCTGGTTTCGCTCACGGATCACTGTCCAAAAATCGGGATCAATGTGAGGTTGTGCTGACCGAATGGGGCTTCGAGCAACGACGGTTCATTGAGCGGGTGAGTGAGCACTTTAGTCACGGCGAGTGAACGCAGCAGCCATCACCAATCCACTGATGGCGACAAGCGCACCAAATCCTGGTATGGGTTGTTGGCTTCCGCATCCATCCTTCTCTGCATTGGCATCAACGCCACCATACGCACCATCATTTTGCCAGCATGAAGACCATGTTGTGTACCATGAACCCTGTGGAAAATTGGTTGAATTGCCATCCTCATACGTCGCCTTCACTCGCCAGTTGATGTAGGTGTGGTCGTCCTTTGGTTTGAGATCAATAGCGTGTGTGCGTTCATCGACCGTCATGTCCATCAAGACCGGCGGGTCACATACTCCATCATTCGTGCAAATTTGAGTTGTAATTTCAAACACCGTTCCATTGGCGTGTTCCTCTTCATTCATTTCGATTGTTATCGCCCAAGTTTCGCCGTCAATGGAGGGCGTATCCCTGGCCACAATTGTGAATGGTACGTCTTCAGGAGATGGGTTTTCATCCTGTCCACCCACGAGTTCTCTCGCAGATGAGAGGGGGCTGAGAAGCATCAAAGAAATGAGGAAACACGCTAAGTGGCCGAACCGCATGGACAGATGAGGCCATTTGCCTAAATTATCTTTGGTATGGTCATCCCGGGGCAAAACTTCACAATTCCATATCCCACAATTCATCCCCAACCCAGTGCAGTGTTTTGATTCCCTTGCCTTTTGTTGTGTTCTTCAAGCTTTCACCATCAAGGGTTGCCCATCCAATCGCTAAGGGTCGTTTGTGAGTCATGTCCCGAATCCAAACCAATTCTCCTTCCTCGATTGTTGAATCAGCATCATGGACACCAGCAACCATACAATCGGCTCCCTTCATCAAAAACGGAATGGCGCCGTGGTCGACTTCGACCCATTTCTTTGCGTCCGTGTGAGCTAGAAACCCCCGCAAGGTGAGGAATGCAAAGCGTTCCCCATCGGCGTTTTTGACCTCGACCCCAATGGCCACCTTATCCACCAACACCATTTGCCATGGTCCGTATTCAGCCATTTCCAAAAAGGCGCCTTCTACGGCCAAGTCGATATCGAGCGCTTCTTCGAGGTCTTTGAGCAATGGTGCGATGTTTTTCCTTCGAACAGGTCGGCGTTTCCGAATGCTCCAATCGCGCGTCATGATGCCTGGTTAGGACCACACCATTTGACCCTTGGCTCGACCTTGACCTTGATGAAGGGGAATCCTGTAGGACGGGCATGGCCCTATGGTGCACCATCAGAACCTTTGCCAAACATGCCACTGAACTTGGCAATGAACAACCCCCTTCGCCGGTTTTTTTTGTCAAACCTGAAAATTGCCTCCAATTTTCGGGCAACATCGATGTCACCGGCCATCCGGGTGAAGTTCATCATGAAGTCGAACTTGTTGTTCGCCTCAATCATGAAGGTCAACCCGAAGCGATTGCGGTGGGTCTCGACCTGACAGATCGGAGAACGCAAGGCGATTTACGCAGTGAGCAACTTCCTTGGACCAAAGGTAAATGCTTCCGCGGTAGCGCCTACGTTGGCCCGTTTGCCCCTTGGCACATGGGGTGGGATTACCTCATGGACACCTACGAGGCGCTTCACCTCGAGTTGTGGGTCAATGGCGAACTTGTGCAAAACGCACCTGTGCTGGAAATGACCATCACGCCAAAAATGCAAATTGACGATCTCCTCACCTGGGCACCCGTTCGCGCTGGTGACCTTTTGTTCACAGGAACGCCCTCTGGCGTTGCAGAATTACGCCCCGGTGATGCAGTGAAAGCGGTGTTGAAAAAGCAGGATGGAATCACAGTTTCACAATTTTCCACAAAGTGTGTTTGAGGGTTGCTTTCATATACGCCCTGTTTGTCGCTTTGCTCTGCAAGGTGGTATATTTATGGCACAATGGCACGGTATCTCTCGACGAAAACCCAGTGGCGGACGAAAAGTTCAGGCACGCAGCAAGCGTTCTACGGAAATTTCCTCCGAGAAGCAAATGGCACTTGTTGGTGCTCCAAAGCGCAAGATTTACCGCCGAACCGGTGGCAACACGCTCGTTCGTGTGATGTCAGAAAACCGCGTTTCAATCAACAACCCAAAGACCGGAAAAACCGTCCTTGGAACCATTCACAACGTGGTCGAGAACGAATCTGATCCAAACTACGTCCGACGAAACATCCTCGTCAAGGGCGCAGTCATCGAAACCGACCAAGGTCGAGTGAAGATCACCTCCCGTCCCGGAAAGGACGGCGTAATCAACGGCGTCCTCGTCGAGTGAAGCCCACCAATCTCCGTTGGGTTCATACCAATCGGGGACAACTCCCCGCACAAGGTGAACCAACATGGACCACAACCCCGACCGTCTTTGTGTTTGGCCGGGTTACTTTGACGCTCGAACATCTCGACGGAGTGGCCGACGTGTTCCAAAAGATTCCTCGGTGCTAAAGCCGGACCTCGAGGGTCTGTTTTTGGCCGCTCGAAAACTCGGTCTCAAGAAAATTAAGCGAGAGGAGCGCGTGTCACATCCTTCCCGTCCTCATCAAGGTGAAGGGCGAATGTGGGTTTCACGGGCTGGCTCTCAACAATCAGTCGGTGCCAACTCCAAGGAGGAATTACTCCAACTGATCGGCGCTCAATGGCGACAAATGCAACGCGATCAGAAGGAAGCAAACGCAGAGCGTGTTGCAAAGGGCCCACAAACCGGCGACCGACGTGCGCGTTCACAACGCAAAGGGCGAGCCGGCGCTACAACTCAACGGCCAAACCAAAAGAAACGCTCAGGTTTCAAGAAAAAGCGCTGAGGTTCACAACGGAACTTCGTGAAGCCATCCAAAGATGTCTTCTTCATCTTCATTTTGAATGCCAACAAGTTGAGAATAGAGCTGTTGTGTGATGCGCCCAGGCTTTCCGTCACCAAAGGTTGCTTTGTCATCGCCTTTGGTGATGGTCCCAATAGGTGAAATCACGGCTGCTGTACCACAGCAAAACGCTTCATCAGCCGTCATTGCGAAGGTTGCTTCGACTTTGGTTTCAACCACTTCAATGCCGTTGTGCCGAGCCAGTTGAATGATCGAATTTCGCGTGATGCCCGGCAAAATGGTTCCTGTCAGTTCCGGTGTGTAAAGCACGCCATCCTTGACGCAGAAGAAATTGGCTGCACCAACTTCTTCAACATAGGAATGAGTTTCCGCATCGAGGTAAATCACTTCAGCATAACCGGCAGCCTTTGCTTTCTTGCTCGGCATCATGCCCGGGGCGTAGTTACCGATTGCTTTGACGCCACCGGATCCACCTGGTGCAGCTCGGTGATGTTCCTCGGAAATGAGCAGGTCAATGGCGCTCACGCCGCCTTTGAAGTAGGGTCCAACAGGTGTCACATAGACGAGGAAGGTGTACGATGGAGCCGGCGCAACGCCTAGAATGGGACCTGAACCCATCAACAATGGACGCACATACATGGCACCTTTTCCAGTTGGAGGCAGCCACCTCAAGTTTGCTTTGACGCATTGCTCAACAGCATCAACAAAAACGGATTCTGGAACTGGAGGCATCTTGAGTCGGTCTGCACCGCGCTGCATCCTTCGAGCGTTCTCTTCCGGTCGGAAAAAAACCACGCGCCCTTTGGCTGTTCGGTAGGCTTTCATGCCTTCAAAAAGGCCCTGCCCGTAATTAAGAACGCCAGCAGCGGGCGACATTTGAACCGGGCCATAGGGGCGCAATGACCCGGGCATCCATGGATCATCTGCGGTTGTTTCCGTGAGATACATCGTATCGGTCGGGGTCAAAGAAAAGGTCAAACTGTCCCAGTCGATTTCTTCACTCATTTCTTTCACCATGCCTACGGCGTTTATGCCCATGTAGATTGGGCTTTCAATCATTCCTGCTTCCTTTGATGGCTTAGGCCCTGCTTTTGCGACCTTCATGCCTTGTAGTTTTCATGACCCAAGGGCCATAGGATGCCTCGTGCACCATCACAACGGGGAGCGCGATGCGGTTTGAAGGGAGAATGGGTGTCGTCAGTGGACGCTACCATTCTGTGGATGGGCTAAATGGCTCAAAGTCCCCTTCGACTGTGCTCGAGTTATTCGGTCGCTCGGAACAAGGGGAGTCGCTATGTGTGCTCGTGCATGGGCTCCGTCCGACCTTTGAGATTTCACCGTTGATGGCGTGGACCGAGGGAATGGAAATCCCAGAGCATGTGATTCAGCGATTGGCCAACGTCAAACAGATGGATGATGTCATTGACGTCACAGGCCCTGAATTGAAACTCACGGATTTGGGACAACGCCCCATCTGGACGGTCACTGTGCGCCAACCCTTCGTCGTGCCATCGTTACGCAAAGCCCTTGCCAAGCAGAGTTGGCAAATTTATTCAGGGGATATTCCGTTTCTGAACCGTCTTTTTCTCGACCAGGGCATTGGCATGCATTTGGCTGTACAGGGTGAGATTATCGATCGGCGCGAACACCAAGATGAGGATGCGTCCTTCCTCGCTGCAGTTCGCTCAGCAGGTGGGGCTGGCAGATATTCCGTCGATTGTACAGTGGTGTGTTCTCTTGAAGACATCCAAGCGAGCGAGCCGTTCCCAGTGCCCTACAAGGTGTTCTCTTTCGATTTGGAAACCAGCATTGCTCATGACACGGTGCTCTGTGCAGCAGCCGTCATCGAAGACATGGGCACAGGAAGCCGTCAAACGTTCTCATTCGTTGGCGAAGAAGTCACCATTATGGAAGAGTTAACGCTCGTGGTTCGAAGTCAAGACCCCGACATCATCACAGGATACAACATCGACAACTTCGATCTACCGCGACTGAACGATCGAATGGGCGTCCATGCCCGTTCCAAAGACTGGCGCAAACGTGCCTTGTTGTTTGGCTGGGGCCGTGTGCAACAAACAGAATCCGAAGCGAAACGAACGCGCTCAGGATTATTTCCAAGGCGACAATCCTCTCGTGCATGGAACCTCGCGGGGCGAAGCGTTGTGGATGCGTGGTGGCAAGCGCGTATGGCGTTGCGACCACAACGCGAAACCCTTTCCTTCATCAGCAATTTGTTGTTCCCAGACCAGGCTGATAAACACAAAATGGACGTTGATGCATCAAAAATGGATGAGGAATGGGCGAGTCGGCCTGATGTTGTGCTCGAATACTGCATTCGCGATGCCGCTTTGCCGTTGGACATTCTTGGTGAATTGCAGGTGATCCGTAGAAAGGAAGCGGTGGCTGCAGTGGCAAAGGTCGTGTTTGATACTGCAGCCAATGGAAGCACAAGCCAACTGATTGATTCACTTGTGATTCGATTGGCAGACAGCGAAGGTGTTGCGGTTCCACTTACCGGTTCAGCCCAAGCCAAAGAAGGGCAAATCACCGGCGGCTATGTGCACGAAGTCGCAGCAGGGCTTCACCCCTGGATCGCCGTGCTGGATTTCAAGAGCATGTACCCTTCGATCATGATTGGCCACAACATCTGTTACACGACTCGAATCGACCCCGTACAAACGGATCAGCCTGCGGAGGATGAACAAGTCCATACTGCCCCCACGGGGGCACGGTTCCGTCATCAATCGGTACGCAAAGGTTTGGTTCCCTCTCTCTTAGAAGATCTAATGGCACAACGCGATGAACACAAATCTGCGCTTAAAGTTGCGAAGGGCGAAGAGGATGACGCGAAGGTTTCATTTCATGATTCGATGCAATATGCGGTCAAGATTTTGATGAATTCGTTTTACGGCGTCTTTGCAAGTGGGTTTTACCGCTTCACACACCGCGACCTTGGCTCATCCATCACCGCATGGGCCCGTCACAACATCAAAGCTATTATCGCACAACTCGATGCTGAAGGCCACGAAGTGGTGTATTCGGACACTGACTCCATTTTCGTCCGTTCCCCAGTCGATGACGCAGCACCTTCGTCGCTCAAAGAAGAAGAGATACAAGCTGCAAAGGATGGCACTCCAGAAGCCGTTGAACACATGGCGGCTTGGAACAGCGCCAAAGAAGACATGATTCGTTTCGGTCTTGAAGTTGCAGAACGCTACAGCCGAGACTCCGCAATTTTGGAATTCGAAAAAGGACTTTCAGTGTTCTTTAGCCATGGGGCCAAAAAGCGCTACGTTGGGCAAGTTGTATACCCCAACGAAGAGATGTTGATCCGTGGTTATGAAACACAAAGAACCGATTCCTTCGCCTACCTGACCACGACCATGAAGCGCATGTTTAGCCATGCCTTGGCTGACGAGGGTGAAGCATTGGTGCGGTACGCACTCGGTCAAGTGCGTGATTTACGAGAAGGCAATGTTCCGGCATCGGCCTTGATCCTCGCCAAGTCATGCAAGGGGCGAATGGGCAGCAATGGCGAAGTTGATTTCACCAAAGATTACGCCAATCCCGACAGCATGGCTCAAGTGAGGGTTGCCAAAGCACGGATTGCCCTTGGTCTTGGTTTCACTTCCGGCATGAAAGTCTCCTACATCGTCACCGATGCAACCCAGCGACCAATGCGCGTTCAACCATGGTTGGAAAACGAGGAAGGCGGAGGTGTTGCAGGGTACGACGGTCAATTCTATGCCGAACGTTTAGCTGCCGCTTTAGGCCGAATCACGGAAGCGTTTGGTTGGACTGCGAAAGAGTTGGTCTCGGGGAACAAACAAACCTCCTTGTTTTCCTTCTGATTTGACCTAAAACGAGGAAGCCCTTTTCATCAAGGCGCTTCACAGATGGTCCATGAAGTCGCGACGTGTGCCGCTCGCATTTACCGCTTTGATGCTGCTTTCCAGCCTCTCAGGGTGCATTTTTGAACAAACAGATGCAGGTGGAGACGAAGAAGTGCTGGCCGTTTTCAATTATTCACCGTCTTCTAACATTCGTTCGGGCGACACAATCACTTTTGATGCCTCATCTTCGACCCCGAGCGGCGGCATCACCTACCGCTGGGATTTCGATGGCGATGGATCGATTGATGCCACCGGGCGCTCCACAGAATGGAGCTTCGATGAAGCCGACACATACACTGTTGAATTGACCGTTTCTGACGGTACAAAATCCTCTTCTCAAACCAAGGATGTCACTGTTGTAGAAGCAACAGCACAAGCTCCCAAAGCAGAAATCACTCAATACGCCAGCGATGAGGACTGCAGCAACGACGACATCGATGAAACAACACATATTGTGCTTTGGATCTGTGAGATGGATAAGTCTCAGACCGATCGGGACATCTCGGCAACCACAACTGTTAATCTTGATGCAAGCGATTCCGAATCCGGCGATTCTTCGCAATACATCACGACATGGAACTGGGACCTCAACGCGGATGTGGATTCAGACAACGACGGTGATTCAGAAAACGATGCCGACCTGACGGGAGAGGACATCGAATGGACGAACGTCCAACCAGGGGAATATGAACTCCACCTCACCATCGAAAACAGCGCTGGTTTGACCGACTCTGATTCAATCAAGGTCTACGTGTCTTATGCAGGAAAATGGTCTGATTTTGAAATGGGAGGAAACACATCTGGCAATGCTGTCACCCTTGATTTTGACCTCAACGTCGTGTATGATAAGGACAATGGAAACACGATTCGCAAAGCAGTGGGCGAATTGACGTATCCCAAGATTGACGGTGACTGCACCAACATAGGAACAAACAATTGCCGTGCTAAACTCGATGTCTATGCTTTCAACGAAGAAGACGAAGAGGCGAGCAACACTTCCGATACAGGGCTTGATCAGCGTTCAGACGGTGATGATTGCGATGAAGACGACAACGATTGCGTGTTCCTCACCCTTTCATCTTACATGTTCACGGACACCGAATCCACCTACGATGATGGCGATTGGACGTTCCAAATACGCAATGAGAAGATCAATGATCTCCAAGTCGAATCGTTCATCATCCGCCTCCATTACAAGTGAGCACAAACGCTTCAACTTGGTCTCTATTGAGAAAGATGTTTTGAGCAACCTGCGTGAGCGTTCACCATGCGCCGCACTCGAATTGTAGCCACCATCGGACCAGCAAGTTCCGGGGATGAAGTTCTCCAGTCGCTGCTCGAAGCGGGCGTGGATGTGTGCAGACTCAACTACTCGCACGGTTCACCTGAAAGCAAAACGGAGTTGTATGAACGCATTCGTTCAAAGGAAGCAGGGCTTGGTCGTCCCACATGTATTTTGGCTGACCTTCCGGGCCCAAAGTTGAGACTTGGGCGCTTTTCTGGAGTGTTTGCTTTGGAACGAGGGGCTCAATTGAACCTTCACTGCGGCGTTCCGGAAATGGACAACGCTTCGTCGACTGATTTGCCGGTCGAGTACGCAGGGCTTTCAGCTGAACTCCAACCTGGCGACCCCGTGCTCATTGCTGATGGGTTGGTTCGACTCGTTGTGAATTCAACCACTGGTGTGCCATCAGGAACGGTGGCATGCACGGTTGAAGACGGTGGTCCAGTCAGCGCTCGAAAGGGCGTCAATGTCCCGGGTACGATGGTCGATTTACCTGCCATAGGGCCGAACGACAAAGCAGCGATTGCCCATGCACTCGAAGCTGGAGCCGATTACATCGCCGTAAGTTATGTCCGCACGCCCGACGACCTTCGACCAGCAATAGCCGCTGTGAAGGCTGCGGGAAAGCATGTCCCGATCGTTGCAAAAATCGAGCACCCTATGGCGCTCGAGCGGCTTGATGAAATCTTAGATCTCGCTGACGCCGTCATGGTTGCGAGAGGTGATTTAGGGGTCGAAATTCCTTTGGAAGACGTACCAGTCGCCCAACAACAAATCATCGATGGTGCACTCCAGCGGGGCATGATTGTCATCGTTGCAACCCAGATGCTCGAAACGATGACGTTCAACCCCAGGCCGACCCGCGCGGAAGTCTCTGACATTTCAAGCGCAATTCGCCACGGGGCAACCGCTGTCATGCTCTCTGGAGAAACGGCCTCTGGCAATCATCCGTTGGAGGCTGTCAAGACCATGGCGAAGATTGCCCTTGCCGCAGATACCGGTTTCGAATCCACCGATCGGCGCCCAAGCGCTCTTGCCCGCTTCAAAGCCACGCGCTCGGTGGCCCATGCTGGTGTGGAATTAGCGAAACTTTCGGATGCTTCTCGAATCATTGTTGCCACACAGCACGGCAATGCGGCCCGTTTGGTCGCAGGCTACCGCCCTCCAACGCCCGTGACAGCCGTTAGCAACAGAATACGGGCAGCTCGACGCATCCAACTGCTTCCGGGTGTTGAAAGCCTCATTGTGGAGGAATTTGACCGCGGCTCGCAAACCATGCAAACCGCTCTTGAAACATTAGTGGCTCAAGGGACGGTCCTTCCTGGCGAACGAGTGGTTGCAATCTCGGGTTCACCCAAGGCCATCAGCGGTGCCACAAGCACAGTCCGGCTCTACAAAGTCGAAAAAGACGGCTCTATCCGCGGTGCTGAGTAGAAATCATGCCTGAACCGAAATCACTTGATTTTTGACGAGTAAATCCCTTTCAGTGGCCTCTTTCTACCAAACAAGCCGATGGAAGCACGCGTCGCGGTTTTCAAATAGGGGTGGTTGTTCGGAGGACTCGCTAAGGAGCAATTACCATGGGAAGTCAATGGGAAGATAAGAACAAGCCTCACCTAAACATCGTGTTCATCGGTCACGTCGATCACGGAAAGTCAACCACAGTCGGACGTCTACTTTTGGACTCTGGACACATCGAAGGTCACGTCATCGAAAAGAACGAGAAGCTCGCTGCAGAATCCGGTAAGGCTGGATTCGGTCTTGCTTACGTTATGGACGGACTCAAGGAAGAGCGAGAACGTGGTATTACCATCGACGTCGCTCACAAGGAATTCTTCACCCCTAACTACTACTGGACCGTTATTGACGCTCCAGGTCACCGAGATTTCGTCAAGAACATGATCACCGGTGCATCCCAAGCTGACGCTGCTGTGCTCCTCTGTGCTGCAAACGACGGTGTCAACGCCCAAACCAAGGAACACGCTTTCCTCGCAAAGGTGCTTGGTGTTAAGCAACTCATCGTCCACGTCAACAAGATGGACATTTCCGGTGTTGACTGGTCAGAAGACAAGTACAAGGCTGCCTGCACTGAAGTCGGCAACCTGTTGAAGATGGCTGGATTCAAGCCAGACGACGTTCCAATGATCCCTGCATCCTCTTTGAACGGCGACAACGTGTTCAACAAGTCGGACAAGTGCCCATGGTACAAGGGTCCAACACTCTTCGAAGCCATTGACAAGATCTCCATGCCAGACAAGCCAATCAACAAGCCACTTCGCTTGCCAATTCAGGATGTCTACAAGATCTCCGGTATCGGAACTGTGCCAGTCGGTAAGATTGAAACAGGTACACTCAACGTCGGAAAGACCGTCGTGTTCAACCCGTCGATGCAGTCCGCTGAGGTCAAGTCGATTGAGATGCACCACACCATGGTCCCTAAGGCAGAACCTGGAGACAACGTTGGATTCAACGTTCGTGGCCTTGCTGCAACAGACATCCGCCGTGGTGACGTTGCTGGATACGCTGACAACGAGCCAATGTTCGTTCGACACGACGAAACCTTCGTCGGACAAATCCAGCTCATGGACATTCCAAAGGCTGTTTCCGTCGGATACACCCCTGTGTTCCACGCACACACCGCTCAAGTGGCTGTTCGTTTCCAAGAACTTCTTGAAAAGACGAACAAGTCAGGCAAGGAAGCAAACCCTTCCTTCCTCAAGACCGGTGACGCATGTTTGATCCGTTTCCAGCCGAACAAGCCAATGGCTATCGAGCAAATGGACACCTTCCCAGAACTTTCCCGCTTCGCTATTCGTGACATGGGCAAGACCGTCGCTGCTGGCGTCTGCTTGAAGATCGAAAAGAAGGCTTGAGTCTTCGATTGAATATTGGTTGAGGATTTGGACGGGTCATTATGGCAGCAGTTACCATCATCAAACTCACTGGTCAAAACCACAGTGATATCGATCAAGTCGCTGGCCAAATTAAGGCCATCTGCGACAATGGTGGTATCTCGTTGCGAGGCCCAATTCCATTGCCGACTCGACGACTGGTTGTTCCAGTTCGCAAGGCACCTGATGGTGAAGGCGTTGAAACCTATGACCACTGGGAACTTCGTGTTCACAAGCGTCTGCTTGAGATGGACATCACGTCCGGAAAGGATGAATCGGCTCTACGCCAAGTCACCCGAATCCCAATACCTGACACAGTGAGCATCGAACTTTCGATGCGCTCTGTGAACTGAGTCCGACGAGGAATCACGTTGCTATAACGGCGTGCCGACAGGCTTTGCAACCACCATCGAGTCGACGATATCTTGAGCACGTCAAGAACTTCTTTCGTTCTGCCATCACAGCGATGCTGCCTCGGCGACACCAGATTCAATCAGCCATTCTGCTGAGTCCTGATCAACAAAGTGAACATCGCCTGCTTCCAAAGCCAGCGATTCACCAGATGCGATGACAATCGGTTCTGGACTGCTCATCAACACTCGAATGCGAATCAGAGATGCTTCGGCTTCAGGCGCCTTTACCTCGGTAACATCATCCTGAATTTCTTCAGGAACAGGCTGCTCGTTTGACGCCTCAAAAGCACTCCCGAGATCAATCGAAGCTTGCTTTGATGGTGCTAATTCCATGGCAGCAGCGTGTTTTGTGCCATCGCTTTGGCCCATGAATGCCGCCATTTCATCATCGTTTTTGTTTGATGCAACGGGTTCGGTTTTGGGCGTAGCCTCTTCCAAGTCTGCATGAATGTACTCGTCCAAATCTGGCCACTCATCTGGCGCCATAAGGCGTTCTTCATCTTGGTCAACTTCAGGGAGAGGTTCAGGACCATTGTCCTCAAACGCAAGCGCTGGTGGTGGTCGAGAGGTGATGGCCTGGTCGGTGAACGAATCAAGTTGCATTGTGCCAGGGGCATGACGCTTTGGTAGAGTCAAGCCTTCTCCAGCAAGTCCATCTTGCATCGAAGACCAATCGATTTCCATCTTGAATCGATCCATGGCAATTTGGACCGCATGGAAAAAGGCTTTCTCGCCCGGATCGTGCCTTTGCCAATCAAGCGCTGGTAATTCTTGCGAGATACCGCCATGTTGTGTGGCGCTTCGAAGGGATTGCGACGACACATGCTGCACCATGGCCACGGTTCGCTTTCGGGCGAGTTCTGAAGCAATGTGACGAATGTTTGCTTGTCGCTTTTGCAAATTTTGTAAACGCATACCAGTGATGCCTTTCATCAGCATGGATTGAATCTCCATATCGAGCGTGGTGAGCAATTTTTTGACCATGTTCCAGAAGTCTTGACGTGGCAACGGCACGGGCATATGACGCGTTGCTTGGAGGCGATGCGTCGAAAACAACTGCTCCTCAACCTCACGCGATTGAGCGCTGTCTAGGTTGCCGAGCGACGACATCGGTTAGGCGTATGGCCGACATACTTTGAACCCTTCATTCCGGATAACTGAATCATCATGTGCGTTGATTCATATCGAATGGCTCACCTCGCGTAAGCGAGGTGGTCTTGAATGCAGCCAAACAAGCGGGAAATTGCGAAAGCAAACACGCCAATACGCGTGTCCCTTGCATTGGTTGTGTTAATGCTTGCAACAGGCTTGAGCCCCTTGGTTGTCAACGCCGAACGCCCTGAATGGGCGATTGAAGGGCGAGACCACGGGACTGGTGCCGTGGATTACATGCCTCCACTGAATGCATCGAGCGTCAATACATCGGTTTCCGGCGCATTGGTGGTTGATGCCAATCGGACCTTCACTGATGGATCATTGGTGGTCGAACCAATATGGACCTCGAATGCTTCAAACGGAAGCAATCTAGGAATCCACTCACTCACTCAATGGAACGGAACCCACGTCGATACCAATGGCATCGGCCATGGAGGACAACTCACGCTTGCCACCGACGCGTCGCTCGGGACCATCACCGACTTCGAGTCGACCGTTCGAACCGCTTCGGGTTGGATGGGCACCGGTGATGATCATGAAGCATGGGCTATCGTTCAACCAAGTTTGCAACCATTGGTCACCCAATCAGGCATGATTTTGCCTGCCAACGGCTCAGGGCCAACCAATCAAAATGGGGCTTCTCAAACGGTGAGTGCACTCTCAACGCGCGGCATCGGCGACTTAGGTGCAAACATGTCAGGATGCATCCGTTCCCCCGCATACCCCACGCCAAATTTTGTCAACAATTACACATTGGCATTCAGACACTGGTTAGCCCTGAACACCGACGATGCTGCTTGGGTGGAAGTCAAAGACAACTCAGGTGCATGGGTAAGCGCTGCTCCAATCAACGGTTACAACGCAACTTCAACCAACCCTTCCGCACCAGCAGCAGTGTGGAATGGCATCGATGCTCATTGGGCTCATGCCACATTTACCCTCGATTCATACCTCTCCTCCATCCAAGAATCAATTGAGGTGAGGTTTTGTTTCGCTACCGGGACCTCATCCACCCCACGAGGCGGTTGGTTTGTCGATGAATTGTTGCTTCAGAACCAAGGCGATGAACCCGGAGTTTGGTTCCACGGAAACCTTTCGGGAGACTATCTTCCTAACGCAGAAGGTCAACTCGCTCTTTCGCTTGATTTTTCAAATCACACGGGCCAGTCGGTCGAACTCGAACTGTCCTCGAATTGGGACATCGAAGGTGGCTCAAACGACCACCTCACCGTATGGATCTCGTTCGACAACGGAAGCACATACAGCCCAATCTCAAACCATCCTGGCCATCCAAACAACGGTGCTTTGTGCAACGGTGTGTTCTTCAATGGTCCCGATTCAAACAATCAGTGGTGTCCTGTCCTCTTCACCTTGCCGTGGACGACCTCCAGCCCTCAAAACGCCAGCACCGTTCATCTGAGATTTTGGGTTCAGACCAACGGGCAAATCAACTTTGGAGGCACCGCTTCAAGTGGTTGGGAAGGGATCGCTATTGACGACATCAGTGTATGGACAAACCGAGGCGCATCCAATCAAGCAAAGACACTCCTTGCCAATTTCACAGGCCAGCCTGCTCAACAGAACGGGTCTTCAGATGGTTGGCTGACCTATGACGGAACTGCACCAAATGAGTGGCAATGGAATGAAACCATGGGGAACAACGGGCCAACAGCACTGACTGAGGATTTCGAGGAAGGATTTGACCTTCCAGCAGGCTGGTCATTGGAGGCCACATCCAATCGTCGTTGGGAGGTTGGCGTAACTTCGAACGCATCTGGGTTTGGTCCGGGTGTATGGCACTCGGGCAACAATGGGGCAGGGATCTACCTTGATGATGAATACCGGAACAACATGCTCACTCACCTTTACACGCCAGAGTACACCCTCCCAATCAACTCAACCTCAAGGCTCACGTTCCGAAGTTGGGTGTGCACCGAATCCAGTTGGGACGGGGGGGCTGTGTCGATCTCGACCGATGGCGGACAAAGCTGGTGGTTCCTTCCACCTACACTGAATGGGTTTCACGACCAAATTTCGACCGTGAACAGCAATTCACCACTGTTCGGTGAAGGTATTTTTGATGGTTCAAATGTGGTGGGTGGTTGCCACAATGTCAACAGAGGGTTTGACCTGAAGACCTTTGATTTGTCGAATTTATCAGGCCAAGAGGTTCGCGCCCGCTTTACCTTCTTTTCTGATCAACTCATTGAGTTGGATGGGTGGTACATTGACGATGCAGGCATTGAAATCGATGTTTATGAAACCGAAGGGACATGGACCTCCAATCTCTTGACTCCACATCCGGTGTTTGGCTGGGGTTCACTGGATGGTTTTGTATCCGAGCCGGAAAACACAACCGTTCGATTTGATGTTCTCGATGGAAATGGGAACGTTCTAGCGGGGTATGAAAATCGAACCTTGCCGGTTGAATTGGCTCTGAATCCACATCAGTACCCTTCATTAAAAATACGCACTCATTTTGTCTCCGAGGATGCACTTCGCACCCCCTCGGTTGAACGCTTGACGGTCGGATCTGTTGGCTATTATGACGCCTATCATCACCGTTATGCTCCCTTCTCAGGCGTCGGTCTGAACGGCTTAATTGTCGATTCCGACGGTCGTTTAGCTGCCACTTCCTCAGCATCCCTTCTTTGGGATTTCACCGCAGTGTGTCCTTTCCAATCCATGGTGCTTCAATCGTATGGCGATAACCTCTCAGCCACTCATGCTGGTTTGTCCCTTGATCGCTGGACCTATGCAGAACTTGACACACCTGTGCTTCGAAGGGAATTGATTCAACGCTCGACGCCTCAATTCGAAGCCCCCCTCGCCCTCACATGGAGTCCAAACTCGGCGTCACCTGGCTTCACATTTGAGCCCATTTGCGCGCTTGAGCCAACCGCTCCAACCTTCACCCTTGGCGATGCGCACACCATGCTGTACGAATGGCCCATTCAGTCGGCCAGTTCCAGTTTTGGTCTTCTGCGTGGTTTCGATCGTTTGGTTGGCAGCCAAAGCGGTGTTCATCCCTCGGTGAACAATTCAATCACCATGGTCCAAAACGGAACACAAACTGCAGATTTGACCTGGCTGATGCCGATCAGCACCCCCTTCACACCTGCTTTGATGGCCAATCAAGTGCAATTTTTACTGAACATGGAGGGGGCAACAGGAGTCATTGAAATCGCTCAAGGCGGCCCAAGCCTCACACTGGCCCCAACCGATTCATCACTCCATCGTCGAATCAGCCATTCAGCAACATGCGTGCCTTTGGCTCAACCGGATTCAACAGGGCTTGCCTCATGCAGTCTTTCGGTCACACTGAGTGGGAACTTTAGCGTCTCGTTCAGCGACGCAGTCATCGTGCCGTCGCTTCAACGCATCACCCACGCCATCCCTCAGGAAACACTCAACGAAGTGATGGACGCGTTCAAGGCACAAAATGCCTCGGCGTCTGTTGTCCTTCCCCTGCATGTTACAACCGCGTCTGGCTCAATTGCTGCCAATTTGTCAGCGACAAGCCAACCCGTTTTGGTCGATTCAATATCACCAATCGCCCACCAACGCTGGTTACCCGGTCAAACCGTAGTGTACCACACTCAACATTGGCGCGGCGATCCAAATCAACCTTCTCTCGACGCTCCAGACCTCACAGCGATCGATTTCATGCTCTCTCCGACTCAACACACATCCGATGCTGTGATTCACCTGCAGGTCGTCGATGTTGACACAACCCCCCAGTTCCGCCAAATCGGAGGCGTGGCGTATGCTCACTTGATTTCAGAGTCATCATCCATCTCGTGTTCGCTGAATGTCTGCAACGCAACATGGTCGATGACGAGCACATGGGCGTTTGATGACATTGATGATGTTCATGTTCTGGTGGCTGCAACAGACACTGAAGGGCTCGCCACCGGGCCCGCCCATACGCTACGGCAAACAGCGTTCAATGAAATTGAAAATGATTTGGAAGTTGTGGAGTTTACACTCACTGATGGCCAACAACGCAACCTCAACGATTGGTCAAACCTTCAATGGCCATTCCATCTGAACGCAAGCCAACCGATGCTTGCAACAGGTGCTGTACGTTTCCAAGGGGTCGCCCAATCCTACATTGGGGAGCATGAGGCCAATGTCCGTATCGATGCAGTGGCCGTACCACCAATCAACATCAGCGGAGGCCCTCATGAATGGCCAGGTGAGCCTGTCGAATGGTCGTCGTCTTGGTTTGCTGAAGTGGACGTAAATGGCGAATTCTCGATTGAACTTGAGACCCCTTCTATGATGGACAACGTTCCATCAAGCACTCGTATTCTCGTTTCGCCACACCTCGAACGGCGAGGTCCTATCAACGCCTCTGCTGAAACAAGCCTCGATTTCACCGGTCGCTCCAGCGATGTACCTTTCCTGTTTGACCGAGTTGCTCCGAACACCATTTCATTGCTCGCTCTTGACCCCGGGGGGGTTGCTTCAGCAAACAATCACATCTGGATGAAAGGTCAAGATGTGGCTCTTCGTTTGACGCTTGAGGATCAAGAAGGCTTAGCGAACACATTGCTGTTCCATACTTGGCTTGAGGCCAAAGATGATGTGAATTTTGATGGAATCATGGATCAAGAAGAATATTCTGTTCAAACGATTACCTTCAACATTGGCTTAACGGAGGCGGTCGTAGATCTGCCTCTTCTCTCTTGGAGTGACATCACCGGTGGCGCACCCTCTGGGAGAGCCAGCGTGGTGATCGAAGCGACCGACTTGGCAGGAAATCCACTACAAGGTGGCGGTGCATACGGGGAATCGACTGATTTAGCCACCATTCTCGTTCAAGAAAGATATGATACCTTGATTGAAACTTCAACCCTCGAGTTTGACGCATTGGACGGCAAATTATTGCTGGGCCACGAGCATCATTTCTCCTTCATCATCACCGACGGCAACGGCATCAACTCGCTTGATGAGATTGAACTGTCTCTTTTCGGCCGTGATCAAAGCACCACGTGCTTCATCGAGCATCGCCCAAGGTTCGCGCAGACGTTGTTTGATGAATCGTGCTTTGAAACTGCACCGGTCGTCACCGTTACAAAACTGGGCTTGGCGCAAGAATGGAATGTCTCTATCGCCTTCCGGCTGGCATGGACACTGCATCAAACTCCACTTCTAGAGGAAGCCATTCCATCATTGAAAATCTTCGATGAAGGCCAAGACCTTGGTGTTGGGCTTTCAAAACTCACCGTGTTCTCATGGAATACTTCCTATGCACTTGAATTGAAACCCCTTGTTTTCGAGGACCTGACCTTGCCAATTGGCTCAACTGAAGGGCATCATTTCTGGGTCCATCGCAACGATGTCCTTCACCTAAGTGTTGAACTCGTTCACGCTGGAACAACCATCGCAGCAGAATACACGCCGGATCAAATTTCTATTGACATCGTACTTTCGGATGGGGAACGGTCCACTTCATCGAACTTCACAGTGGATCAGTTTGGCATTGGAAACCAATCGATTCAGCTCAATGACACCATCATTAAGCACAATTTGGGCTTCATTGATGTGATTGCTGACAATGATTTTATCCAGCATGATGAACGGTTTAATTTCACAATCGATCGGCATTCTCCTCAACTCACTGTGCCTCCCGGAACGTTGGCCATCGTTGACTCTGACATGCTGAGCGCTCAAGACATCATTGTTATCCTCAGTGATCAAGAGGGGCTCGGTCAGCATCCAGTCACAATGCACTGGACCTTTTTGCGGCTGGGGCAACCCATTGAAGGCAGTGAAGGAAGCGCAGAAGTTCCTCTTTCCGCAGGCACTGGAACCACCAACACCTACTCAGGAACAGTGGATATGGGTTCAAATGATTCAGTTGCCCTTGAACGAACCGACCGGTTGTCCGTTTGGTTTTCAGCTTCCGATCTCGCAGGAAGGGATGTTTCCGGATTTGGAACGAGCAGCATCCCATTATCACCCGCCTTCCGCTGGGTTGCTTTCGAGCCACGATTTGACAACATTGTCGTGACTCCTTACCGGCCGATTGTTGGGGAAAACATCTCCATTTTTGTTCGAGTGGCGAATGAAGGTCTGGTCAATGGAAGCGTTACAGTCCATCTTGTGGACTCAGACGGTCGAATATTGGAATCAAACACATCTGAACTCGTACCAGGTTCCTGGGCGGAACACACATGGAGTCTAGAACCATGGACGACAGGGCGGTTAGGACTGAGTGTTGTTCTTGTTGATGTGACAGGAAATATTCCCTTACCCATGGGTGAGGTTCAGGCTCAACCAGATTCGAGCAGGGGCGGCCTCGACAGCCTTGGATTTGCAGTGCTGGTCGTCATTCTTGCCGCGGGCGTCTTGGCCTTTAGCGTGTACCGCCGCCAAGAAAAGATGGCAGACTACACCCGAAAACAGGTGGATGCCGCTCTATTCACCCAGAATCTCCCCCCGCCAAGGCCCAAAGATCTTGACCACTTTGATGAAGAGCAATAGTCAAGAACAGGAGGTCCGAGCGTGGGACACAAGCCGGGGTTCCCGAGCGGTCAAAGGGGGTGGACTCAAGATCCTCTGCGTAAAGCTTCGCAGGTTCGAATCCTGCCCCCGGCACTCCCTTTTTTTAAACGATACACAGCGTTAGATGTTCATCGATAAATGGGGTTCCTTTCCGAGGATTATTTCTCTGATCAAGACCAATCAACCTGTTTAGGCGATTCACAAAGGCGTTTTGAGGCCCATTGCCCGTACGACGCACCAGCCTGCGCGGGCCTCAAAGATAGAAAAAGCGCCTCCTGCAAGAGCACCAACCGAAGCAAGCCACCAAAATGAACCGCTTATTGTTCCACTCGCAACGACGCCGAGCAACAATGCTCCTCCAGCAACGGCGGCTATACCGCCCATGAGGCGGGCTGCTTTTCCTTTCGCATCTATGTTGCATTCGAGTGCCATGGTGTAGAATAAATCCTGTGGATATATCAAGGGGTGTTTTTCAAATGGGCAAAAAAACCCTCACTTTTTTGCTAAAATCGCATCAACGAGAGGCGTGAATGTTGCACCATGCGGATGGGGCGAAACGACGTCAGCAGCCTCCTTGACTTGTTCAAAAGCGCCACCCACCGCAATCGACCAGTGAGCGAATTCAAACATGGGAAGATCGTTCGGGGCATCACCAACGCACAACACATCCTCAGCAGACCAGCCCATCTTTTCGAACATGAGCTCTAAACCGGTTCCTTTTGACAAGTGTGGCTCCATGAGGTGAATCGCAAATCCTGTGCGAACAACAGACAAATGGGACCATTGACTTTCAGCAATGCTTTGTTGAACCGCTTCGAGGTCTTCATCAGGAAACAGACACCACTCACTTTCTCGCCAACTGTTGGTTTCAATCCCTTCTGGATCAAGGCCTTCGATTTGGGTCGAAAGCCATTCGGCTGCCATCTTGGCTTCCTTTCCATCTGCTCTCACAATAGGCCCTCCCCAGGCCTTGTGCCACAGAACACCCCCGTTTTCGCAGCATATAGGTCCAGAGAGTTTGAGAAACCTCCACAAACCATAGGTGATGGCTCGAACGTTTCCGGTCGCTAAAACGACAGGTATCCCAGCATCTTCTAACCGCCGTAGCGCTTTGATTGCACCTGTATCGAGTTGTTTATTTCCATCGGTAAGGGTTCCATCAATATCGACGGCCACGACCTTTGGACGCCAACCTTGGGGAAGCCACTGCATAACCTTGCGAAGAGGGAAGTTGGCGTAAAGATTGGCGTTCTTCGTGAATATGCCTGAGCATATTCTAGGTCTCAAAGGGCAGGCATTATTTGTGTAGCGCTTAACCCATTCATATGGTCGAGGGGGCGGAAGACGAATTTTTTCTCTCCCTTGAGGAAGATGAACCTGCTGCAAAGGTTGTGAAATC
>DAPR01000009.1:13842-24059 GCA_002502605.1 Euryarchaeota archaeon UBA258 | reverse complement strand
CTTACAGCCGAACTTGTCGACACCTCAGTGGTCGAACAAGCGACGGGGACTTACGAACTCGGCTGGCCATTGCTTGGAATGGATTGTCCAGATTGCGCCAGCAAGGCCACGCGGGCTTTGGACACCTTGCACCAAGCAAACGACATCCATGTCTCTGCAACAGCAGGGACGGTCCGATTCAAAATCGACCTTGAATACGGTCATGTGGCCGAGGTCTCTTCGGTTCTTCGGTCACTTGGTCACGCACCTGACGTTGATTACCTCGAATTGGCGGGAGCGAAAGCGACAACCATCGCTCACCGAAATGGAATCGATCGCAGAAAATTAACCAAATTGTTCCGCCAACAGCCCGGTGTTCTTGATGTGGAAATCAGTGACGATGACCGGATCATCCTCCAGTTGGCTCCAGATGCGACGCCTGAACTGTTTGAAAAGCGCAATCGGGCATTGGAACACATATCCGGAATGAAGGTCAATCTCATTCCTGCTCAGTCCAATCGAATTCGTCCTGATCAGTGGCGTTTAATTGGCGGAGGCATCGCCTTACCTCTTCTCGCTCTTGTGATCATGGGGGAACTCTTGGGTTGGCCTGATTATGTTCTTGGTATCATTGCCCTACCGGGTTTGCTGATCGGCGGCATGCAGATGTTCAAAGAAGCATTGGCAAGCCTCGCCAATCGGCAAATGGGATTCCAAGTGCTGACAAGTCTTGCTGTCATTGGCGCTGCCATCTTGGGCATGTGGGAAGAAGCGTTGATTGTCGCTATTTTGGTCGCGTTCACCGCCCACCTCGAAGGGGATGCGCTCTTGCAAGCACGCAACGCTATGCAAGGCGGACTTGACCGCTTACCGCGCAAGGCTCGAAAACTCACAGGTGCTTCACCTTCATCAGCAATAGGCATTGAATCAGCCCTCAAAACCGGAGCATTTTCGCTTACAATGGCGGCCCCAGCCCCACTCATTGGCGCAGATGGTTGTGCACTGCCAGACCCAAATGCTGCCTATGAGGAAGTGCCAATCGAATTGGTCCGTAAGGGCGATCGCCTCGAAATTCGAAGTGGAGAATTGATTCCAGCAGATGGAATGATCGTTGAAGGGTATGGAGCCCTCGATAAAGCACCGTTGACCGGAGAATCAGTTCCGGTTGAGATTGCCGAAGGCGATGAGATACAAGCGGGCCTTGTGCTCGCTCGAGGGCCAGTGGTCATCGAAGTCACCGCTGTCGGTGACGACACCCGCCTTTCGGGTCTAATCGATGCAGTCCATACCTTCCGTGAAGAACCACCACGCCTGCACAACATCATCGAGCGTTTCACAGCCATTTGGGTCCCCGTTGTTTTGTTCGGAGCCTTTGTCATTTGGTGGACTATGTTCCCAGAGGATTGGAAAATCATTCTTCTGCTCTGGGTTGTTGCTTGCCCGTGCGCTCTTTTGCTTGCGACTCCGGTTCCTCACGCAGCCGCTCTGGCACGATCTGCTCATATTGGCGCAATCGCCCGTGGTGGAGATGTCATTGAGCGATTATCAAAGGTTGAACACATTTTGCTCGATAAAACAGGAACCCTCACTTCAGGGAAGCCTCGGATCGGCGAGGTTGTGTTTGCCAAGGGCCGTAAAAAGGACCCTGCTCTCCGACTTGCTGCTGGACTTGAAGCACGTTCCTCCCACCCTTATGCATTGACGGTGATGGACTATGTTCGAAAACAAGGCCTCGAGCCAACAAAAGTCAATGTCTTGGCTGATGTTGAGGCAGGCGTGCGTGGGAAGGTTAGCGGTAAAGAGGTGGCTTTCATTCGTTATGATCGGGCTGAAGATTTAGCGATCACAGTTCCAAACGAGTTGAAGGAGGCTTATTCATCCGCTGAAGCGAAGGGGCATGGCGCCAGTCTGCTTGCTCGCGATGGCAACGCATTGGCCTTGTTTACCTTCGTCCATGACGATACACGCGACGGAAGCCACCACCTTATTCCTGCCTTATTCCAACGAAACATCAACGTCGAAATTCTGTCTGGTGACAACCAAGCAGCAGTCACAGCTTTTGCAAAAAGCGTCGGTCTTCCGGAAGCATCAGCCCACGGTGGTCTTTCTCCAGAAGAAAAAGTCGAATGGGTTCGCGGACGATCGAAAACACACGTCACGATGATGGTTGGAGATGGATTCAACGATGCTGCGGCGCTCGCTGTCGCAGATGTCGGTGTTGCTGTAGGCAGCGGAGAAACCGTCAATCTCGAAGCAGCGGACGTACTGATTCCCGGCGACGACCCTCAAATGCTAACCGAGCTCATCGATCTCGCTCGTCGGGCTCAAAGGATTTTAATCGGTAACTTCGTGATTTCTGTGGGCATTACATTGGCACTCGTTGCGGCAGTCATCGGCCAAATGTATGATCAACTATGGGTTGGTGTTCTCATTCACGAAGCTTCAGTCATTCTCGTGATCCTCAACGGGGCAAGACTTGCAGGTTCGGATGGTGCCCTTTCGTTGTTGAAAAACATCGTTGTTTCCCTTTGGAGGGACACGAGCGAAGCCTTCGGTTTGCTTAGGAGTCGGTTCACGTCCTGACCTTGATTTTACGCGGCATCTTCAAACCATAGAGTGGCATCTTCCATCATGGTGAGCGCATGGCCAGAGTACGAGCAGACCCAGTCACAACCGCACTTGCTCATCCAACAAGGCGCGCCATCTACCTCGCCCTCACTCACTCTGATGAATTGAGCACGGTCCAGATTGAGCGACAATTAGGCGTCGATCGTTACAACCTGTATCACCACATGAAGAAACTCGCATCGCTGGATTTGATTGAAAATCATCGGGATCAAGGTCGAGCACGATGGTGGCGAAAGGCAGCACAGGTTGAACTACCAGAATTGCTCCAAGCCTCACCGAGTGTACAACCTCCAACAGCGACTCCTCCCACACAAGCATCGTCTGAACCACTTCCCGACGGTCTGCACGATGCTGTCCAGCACGGTGGCGATGTTCGCGTGATCACCCTCGATGGGTCACGGGACCAAGTTGGTGCGAAGAAAATGCTTGAACTGTTGGCCCAGCAACATGGAATTCCGTTGGATTTGCCGTGGAATTTCCTCCCAGAGAGCATTGTGCTCATCGCTAAGAAGCGCTGAGCCTACCTAGAGCAATAAATCAAAAACGAAGACCCAGAGGCGAGACCATGAGCGAAGAGTCAACAGTTGAATCTCGTGTGGCCCCTCCTGCGCTCAGTTGCCCAAAATGCGAGGGCCTGCTGCCAAGCGCTCTTGGTGAGGTGCAATGCACCCTTTGTTCGGCAAATGTTCGAATCGATCACCCGGTCACTCGTAAGAAATGGAAAGAAGAAAAAGTCGGTTGTCCAGAATGTGGCAAAGTTCTCATTGTTGGAGTCGATAAGCGCCCTGCTCACCTCAAGTGTGCGTCCTGCATGCACCACTTCACCCTCACACCTCATATCCCCAAAGTGGAAATCACATGCCCGGGTTGTGAACGCCAGTTGCGAATGAAGCGAAAGCCTGGTGCTCGACGCATTGATTGTCCAGCCTGTGACACAGCGTTCAATGTCAAATTTTGAATCCCTTGCTCGTAAAAGCAGATTTTCCATGCCTCAACAGCCATGACTTTGGCCGTGGAATTCCACCCTCCAAAACGCCTTGTCGCGCCCCGGCCTCGTCGCGCTCCTTATCTATGATGAGAAGTGCATGAAACAGTGGATGGGATACGATGTTACCGAGCGCAAGCAAGAGTACTGAGGCACTCGATGCAGCACGGAAGAAGCGTGAAAACGCTGACAAAGTTGCTCTATCAGCGCTTCGTTCTCAATTCACTTCAACCCCTACATCATCGCTTGATCAAGCCACGATGACCTCCGCTAGGTTCCGTCAAGAAGAGCGTCTTAGAGCCGACCTCCGACGAGAGCGGCGGCTCCGTCAGCAGGCCATTGCAGAACGTGTTTCAGCTATGCAAGAAGCGCTCGCTGCAGATCTTGCAGTCCAGCATGAATTGACCCTTGACCAACTGGAAAAAGAAATGCGAGAAGCGATGGAACAGGACCTCAGCATGCTCGAAAGAGACGCATTGGCGCGAGAAGAATCTCGAATGCGAGGCGAACTAGATCTCCGTTTGAACCGTCAATTGGAAGCAATGCGTGACCAATTTGAAGTCGAACAAGACAGGCGTCTAGAAGAACATCGCACCCAACTCAAGGCACAAATTGAATCTCAGTTGCATGATGAACACCGTCAGCGATTGGACATCCAAAAAGAGCGACTTTCGCTCGAATTCAATCAACACCTCCAGCACCGCATCCGGGGCATCGAAGCGGACATCCACGCCGAGATGGAAAAGCGCTTCACAGAGATGGAGTCAAATGAGATTTCCAGATTAGAAGAGGGGCACAACGCACGCCTTGCTGAACGCGAAGAGCAACTCCGCCGAGGAATCAGAACCCGTCTTGAACAGCAACTTCGAACCCGCCTGAAGCAACGTGAAGCTCGCCTCAAAGCAGAGTATGAACGCCGAAGCCTCCGCTTAGAGGAGGACATTGCCGAACAACTCCAGTCTGAACTTGAAGGTCGGCTTCGCCAAGAAACTGACGATCTCGAAGAACGAATGCGAGAAGATGTCGAACTTGCTATTGCTCGGCGCCGAGATGAATTGCGCGTTGAAATCGAACAACAACTGCAAGCACGACACTCCGAGAGGCTGGCAGAACGAAAGTCACGGTTGCGTGAGAAGTATGACATCACCTTCTCAAAGGCAGTTGATGATATTTCACGCACCCTCAAGACGGATGTTGAAGTTGAACTTGAACAGCGTATGGATGAAGAATTTACTTCCTACCGCAGCACGCGTGAAGCAGAGATTCAGAACAGACTTGCTCGGTTCCGATATGAGCGAGAGGCAGAACTCCGCGAACAACTCGAAACTCAATACGATGCGAAGAAGACCGATTGGTCGGAACGGCTCGAACTTGAATTCCAATCCC
The DNA here is from genome assembly GCA_002502605.1 of Euryarchaeota archaeon UBA258. Classification (GTDB taxonomy): domain Archaea; phylum Thermoplasmatota; class Poseidoniia; order Poseidoniales; family Poseidoniaceae; genus MGIIa-L1. The sequence goes on along the minus strand of DAPR01000009.1, from coordinate 19,081 downwards.
GTGAAGCATCGGCTCGAAAGGCGATCATGTCCGAAGTGGATGCAGGCCTTCGAAATGAACGCCTGACCTTTGAGACCGACTTGGATTTGTTGAAGGAAGAGACTTCCCTCGAACTCGAAGTGGATATGGAAGAGCGGCTCAACGCATTCCGAGACCGCAAGGAAGAGGAAGTTGCGGTGCAACTTGAACGCCAACTCGACAAGCGTGAAGAGATTATGCGGAACAAGGCTCTCATCGATGTTCGTAAGCGTGAAGCACACATTCGTGCGGAAATTGAAGCACAACTCGGCCTCAAGCGTGCAGAAATCAGAAACCGGCTGCAAGGTTTGACAGAAAAGATGGATGCCTTCAAGGAAATGGCAGAAGACAAGATGCGAGAAGCAGTCACCAGGCAAGTGCAAGGTGAAGTCGACCAAGAGGAAGAAACCTATCGGTCCCGTGAAGCAGAGTTCCGAGAACTCCAATCCACAGACACCCGTGCAGAAAAGCGCCAGATGTGGATGCAATCAATCTCTGGGCAAAGCGCTCCGGGTCAAGCCCCTGCCAGCATGGATCCTTCCGCTCTCGGGGCTCGTCCAGACGCCCTTGGAGCAGCAGCAGGCCGTCCTATGCGAGGCATGCTCGGTGGGCAAGCACCACAACAACCTCGAATGGGCCTCGCTGGAATGCGAGCCCCGGCAACCAGTTCTAAGCCATTGACCATGCCAGGCGCTCCTTTGGTGAAGCCAATCAAGGCCCCACTTGGTGCAGGCGCTCCTTCGTTAGTGCAACCAGTTCAACCCAAGGTTGTGCGAAAGCCATTGCAACCGGTCAAGACCTTGGTCCAACCAACCGCAACGCCACAGCTTGATGATGTTCCATTGCCGCCTTCTCAAATCACAGAGGTTGTCGAGGAAGCACCCCTTGCTGCGCCAACTGAAGAACTCGAGGCAGCGGTTTCAGAGGAAGTCGAATCGATTGAACCGACCGTCGAACCAGCCGCTCTTGAAGAAACCAATGTGGTGGATCAAGCCCCAGTGGAAACGGCAACAATGCGCCCAATCACGGCGGTCCTGTCGCCAGTGGACGCTGTGAAACCGGTCGCAACAACCACACTCAAGCCAGTGCTTCCGCAATTAACGCCGAAGAAGGCACGTGGTGCGCCACCGAACATTTCCCGAGGAGCAACTGCTGAAGAGGGTAAAACCTCCACAGCTACGCTTACTCCCGTCCGTAGATTGACACCATTGAATGTGAAATCAGTCAGCAAAGACGAAGATGAAGAAGAGCAAGACGAGGCATGAATTCCTCCTTTAGACGTGAAGCCAAGCATCGGCTCATTGATAATGATAGAGGGATTGGGTTGAGCCATGAACCGGTTCCTTGTACTGTTCATTGCCTTTACCATGCTTCCATTGGTGGCCTTTGCCCCCACAGTTGTCGCCAACGAGGTGGAACTGATTGATGCTGGTTATACGCATCAGACAGCGTTAAAATTAGTCCATTGGGAAACCATGAACGACGGCACCATCCTCACGGTTGACGTCGAAGGAAACTTGAGCGTGAACTCGTTCAGCAATGGTATTCTCGTGCCGCTTTGGAGCCTCGATCTTAATGTGAGTGCAAACTCGGCTCGACTCGATGATGCCCAAATCTTGACCGCTGTGGCTCATGACGCTGGTGTGTTCATTGTCCACATGGACTTGCAAATTGCCAACAGAAACCTCTCAACGACAGATCCAGTCAACGACATGGATTGGGACACAGAGGGCGATTTGTGGCTTGCACATTTTGCTGGTCGTCGACGAGCCGAAGAATACAGTTCTGAGGGCGCAACGGGAACATATTCACCCCCCGTTCAAAGCGGATTCAATTCCTTCCTTGTGCTCGATGACGGGCGAATTGCTCTCGGGGGCTATGATTCAAAAGTCCATATTTCAGACAACGGCGGCACCTTATTGACCACCTTGAGTGAACCGGGTGGCATTGTCAATGCCCTGATTCAAGATCATGATGGCCATCTTGTTGTTGGTGCAGCGAATGGCGCAGTGTACCGATACAACACCAACTCATGGGCTGTTGAAACGCTATCATTGAGCCACGGTTCATCGATCGTCCACTTAGAGGAAGTGGACAACAGCACATACATCGCTGGCACCCAAAATGGGAAACTCACGATGATTGACGGTGCGACATTCAGCGAAGAGGAAACCTACACTTCTCAGGGCTCCGTCATCGGTTCATCAACACCGTTTACCGGTGAGGTGTACATTGTGACATCTTTCCTTTCCTCCTCAAAGGTCCGGTTGTACGATCTCGACACCGACGGGGATGGAGTGACGGACTCCAACGATGCATTCCCTCTTGAACTCACACAATGGTCGGATGCAGATATGGACGGCTATGGCGATAACATCAACGGGGTCATGGGCGATCAATTTCCAAACGATGGGACTCAATATGTCGATGTTGATGGGGACGGTCATGGCGACAATCCGGCCGGTACAGAAGGGGATCTTTTCCCGAATAATGCAGACCAGTGGCAAGACCGAGATGGAGATGGGTACGGTGACAACATGCAGGGTCAAGACGGCGACATGTTCCCTGACGAACCAACTCAGTGGGCGGATGAAGACCTCGACGGCTACGGCAGCAACCAAGATGGCCTGATGCCCGATGCATGCCCAAACCAAAATGGGTTTTCAAAACACGACCGCTTTGGGTGCACAGACACAGACCTTGACGGGTATTCGAACCCAGACGGAAACTTTGGCGTTGAGCAAGGTGCCGACGCCCTTCCTTCCCAATCCACGCAATGGCGCGACCAAGACGGCGATGGGTTTGGAGACAACACCACCGGTTTGTTGCCTGATGCTTGCCCGTGGGAATTTGGAAATTCAACCAAGGCCTGGCTTGCGAACGCAACCTCTCCAGTTGGCTTCATCGAGGTTCCCTCGAATGGATGCGAAGACCTCGACGGTGATGGCTGGGTTGATCGTACAGAATCCATTGGCATGGAAACCAATCCAGATGAGTACTTTGATGGGGATAAAGACGGCGTAGGGTCAAATTCCGATTACGATGATACACGTCCTCTTGTGCAGACAGAAAAAGATCACTGTATGCTGAATTTCGATGACGTGACCGACGCTTGCATGGGGTGGAGGGACGGCGATTACCAAGCCTACCTCGCTCGAGATAAAGGAGTAAATGAAAGCGATTATTCCTACTCAGCCTGGAACACGAGCAAGAACGCAGGGCTGCTTGATTCAGGTGGCGACGTTGATTCTTCCACTGTCAAACAAGTCATAGCCGTTGGTGGTGCTGCATTCGGAATTCTCACCCTTGTCATCGTGGTTGTCGCTGCAGTCAGCAAGAGGAGAAAAGAGAAAGCGAACATCAAACTCTACGGTACTGCATTTGTTCCTGACAACAAATCACGGTCTGCATCAGCTGAAGCACTTGAGGGAACTGCAGGACTTTCAGCCCAAGGTGGCGTGGAGTCTGATTCGGCTTGGGACGATGACATAGCCAACCTTGATTTCAGCGTCAAGGATGAAGACCTCTCAAATCAAGAAGAAACAAGTGAAGTGATTGATGCTGGCGACCTTTACGGCGAAGAGGACAGCATTGAAGCCATTGCAGGCATCGAGACATCCAATCAATCACCACCTGAAGCCGCTGCTGCAATGGAACAAGCCGCTCCTGCAACAGCCCCTCCAATACCCGATTCTGGACTGCCAGAGGGTTGGACGATGGACCAGTGGAAATGGTATGGCCAAGAGTGGCTGGATAAGAATAAGTGAATTAAGGAGGCCTCAATAGAGTAAGGAGGCCAATCTTGTTGCAGGGGCCCCGTTGGCTTGCATGAACATGTCCAAAGTACGCCAACATGACCCCTGGTCCGACAACACTCGCTTGTATAACCGCAAAAAATCTGAAATTGAAGAGCTCTTTAGAGAAGTCGAATCTGAAATGAAATTACAACACCTTCGGTACCTTGAGCGCAAGGAAAATGGCTCTCAAAAAGATAAGATTCGGGCGTTACTCAAGTACACACGTGCAAAAGCAGTCTACGATACTGTGCGCTGGGTTGTAGTGGAGCGAGGCGCTCGACACCCTTTAGCAAGCTGTTTCGTAAATCAATCAACGCCAAACAATGGGCAGTGATTCGCGAAGAGCGCCCAACTCATCACCGGTGTAAACTGGCTTTCCTTCTTGCTTCAGGGTGTTCATGATCAGCCACAAAACACCGTTCCAGGCAGTTGAACGAGCAAAAATTTCGACATGGCCACACGCTGCGGCGACCAAAAGTTGCCCCTCTTCGGTGTTCTCACTGAACAAGGCCCGAACTAAATTACGGGCATCAAATTCGTAACCAAGGGGGCGCCATTCCATCATGGGATCACACCTTGAAAGGAGCGAGGTTCAATCGGTCAACCAAATGTTCGACCTCAACATCAGCCACCGCCTTCATGCGGTCTCGAAGCGTTTCAATTTCACCGTTCATTTTCGCAATTTTATGCGCTCGAACCATGTCGAGAAGCAACTCATTCACGCTCTTATGTCCGCTTGTGCTGCGCATGGTGTTCAATTGTCGTCGAACTTCGTAACTCACGCTCACAGAGGTCATTCCTTCACCAGTCATTGCAATCCCTTGCTCGCGAGTGCGTTCTTTGGGCTACTTAACCCCCGCGAAGGAAGGTTTGCTAAAAGTGGCCTTTTTTGAGTGAAATCAAGACCTCGGGGAGGCTCTTTATCGGTTCTTTCGCTGTCGCAAAAGCCTCGGTTCTTCATTGACACCAAACTCACGACGCATTTCTTGCACTCTCTTGTGGAATTCCTTTGCTAGGGTCCAATATTCGAGGGACCCAGCGCCAGCTCCAGAATTGGTAGGTTTGTTGAGTAGGACGGTTGGAGCGCCGCTCCATGGGGCTTCTGCAACCTTAACCAAACGCCGAATTGTCGTTTTGAACAATTTGTTTGGCATCTTTTTGTTCACCTCATCACAGACGTGTCGACTGAGTTTTGAACGAGCATCAACCATCGTCATTGCAATGCCGAAAATCTTCAGGTTACGGTTGATCCTCCGTTGAATCATTTTGATTGAATTCATCAGCATGCTGAACCCTTCAAGCGCATAGTATTCGGCTTGAACGGGGACCATCACCCAATTTGCTGCGCACATAGCATTGATGGAAAGCAGGCCCAACGAGGGTGGCGTGTCGATGATGATGTAATCGAATTCGTCGATGATTGG
>DAPR01000009.1:0-13774 GCA_002502605.1 Euryarchaeota archaeon UBA258 | reverse complement strand
TCTGCACCCGAGAGGTGGATGTCACTTGGAAGCAACCAGAGATGCCCGACAGAAACGTTGTCCGGGGCTTTTTTGTTGTTATTTCGCATGCTCCAGGCTTCTTGCATGGAACGGGTCAGTTCTTCAGGGCCAATCAGGTACTCCTCCATGAGGGGCAATTCTTCTCCTGAGTCATTGGTGAGCAGGTCATAGGAGGTTTTCTTGACGTTTTTCTTTTCAACCCCAAACGAGGTTGCGCAGTTGCCTTGCGGATCCAAATCAATCAGCAACACCTTGGCCTTGGGTAATCCTTGACGTGACGATCCTTTGGCAAGCGCTGCCGCGAGGTTAACTGCAGTTGTGGTTTTTGCACACCCACCTTTCTGGTTTGCAACGGCTACGACCATTTTGTACGGATTCATCAATTCACCTCCTCGGACATGTTAGGAAAAGAGGTTCTCCTCTTTGAATGCAACCACGGAGGTCCAATCATCAAGCAGGTTGAATCACTGGGACTGGGACTTCCGAGAGAATCTTGCGGACAATGTGCATGCCGGTGATTCCTCGAATCTTTGCCTCAGGTTTCATATTGATTCTGTGAGAGATCACTTGCAATGCGATGCCTTTGATGTCATCAGGGATGACATAGTTTCGACCGGCGATGGCTGCTGCCGCACGCCCGGTCTTGAACAGCGATTGCGATGCACGTGGTGATGCACCGTTGGTCACCCTGTGATCTTCACGGGTTCGTTGGACAATTTCAACAATGTAAGAGAGAATTGCTGGGTCGACATGAACGGTTTCAAGGGCTTTTTGCATGGCGACGACCTTCTTTGGCGAGGTCACTTGGAGAACATCGTGACCGTCCTTTCCTCGCAACTTTCGGCGAGCAAGAATTGCCTTTTCTTCAGCACGGTCCGGGTAGCCCATGCTCATCTTCATCAGGAACCGGTCCATCTGTGCTTCTGGAAGTGGGTATGTTCCTTCTTGTTCGATTGGGTTCTGTGTTGCAATAACAACGAACGGAGCGGGCAACTTGTGTGTGATTCCTTCAATTGTCACTTGCTTTTCTTCCATTGCTTCCAATAGAGCTGCTTGAGTCTTCGGCGGTGCACGGTTGATTTCGTCCGCCAAAAGAATGTTAGAAAACAATGGACCAGCACGAAGTTTGAATTCACCTGCTTTTTGATCGTACATGTATGTCCCCATGATGTCCGAAGGCAACAAGTCAGGGGTAAATTGAACACGCTTGAACTTGCATCCAAGGGCTTGAGCAAATGTGTTTGCAAGCAACGTCTTTGCCAATCCAGGGAAATCTTCGAGGAGCATGTTACCGTTTGATAGGATTCCGACAGTGACCCTGCGGAGGTTTTCATTTTTACCGATGATGACCTTGCTCACTTCGTTCATGAGGCTGTTGGAGATGGCAGAAACTGTACCAATCAAATCTTGAGTTCCGGGGTTTTGACCCATTGCGGGTACGGCTGAGAATCCTGCTTCCATAGTAAGGCCTCCAAGGACAAGTTGCGAACCGCACCCTTCCATATATGAATGTGAGGGGGGTAGAAGTCAACAAGCCATCAACGCAGTGCTTGGAGAATGGGTGGAAGTTCATCGTCCCCAGAAATGGTTTTCTTTGCGGTGCAAGCGGATTAACTCGTCCAAAATCTCTTGTTCGACAGGGTTGAGATCAATTTTCTTTAGCCTTTTAGCGTGAGATTCAGGGACATCAACATAGAATTCATCCAATTCCTCAATGTGGCGTCCCACCGTTGGTCCACTGATCGCAACAGCGACCTCGTCGCCTTGGTTCGCTTCCTTCACATCTTCTGAATCACGGGTGCGCAGGCTCTTGATTTGGCCAACAGGGGTTCCGTCCAGTTTCATCAAGCGCTGGCCGACATGAACCCTTCCACCAACCACGCGCATACCGACAATCGCTGGGCCCTTTGCCCGGAATGTGTGGTCCTTGAGGTAGAGAAGTCGGCCCGGATAGACCAGTGATTCTCGTAATGCTGCCGCCATCTGCTCAGCAGTCTCTTCTCGCCACGCTTCGTAAGCATCGAGAATGTGATAGATGATGCTCCCCGAAAAGAATTTGATTTCTGCATCCTCAGCGCCCAACGCCTCAGCAACCTCGGAGTTTCCTTTGACTGAAAAACCAAGGATCACTTTGTTGAGCGGGTCTTGTGCCGATTGCGCCATCAGGATGTCCCGCTTGTTGACAGGACCCACTGTTGCTTGCCGCACTGGGATTTTCAGTTTTGCGAGTTCGAATCCAAGCGCTTCCAGTCCACCCACCGTGTCTGCTTTGATGACCACACCCTTGCGTTCTTCTTCTGCACCTCTGCAAACTCCCTTACGAGTGTGGTCTTTGAAGTCTGCACGAGGGAACACTTCGTTGCACTTTGAGCACATGATTGGCATCGTGTCGAAGATGGCACGCCATTCTTGGCGGATGGCTGTTTCAGCATGCTCTCGCTCTTCTTCGGTGTTGGCTCTGTAGAGTGTGGTCCCAGCAATGGTGTTCTCAAGCTTTGGAGCGACAATTTTGACTCCACAGGCGGCCTCAACTTTGTCGAAATTGACCCAGCGTTTCCCGGCGTCTCGCATTTCAGACATGCCTTTTGGACGCTTGAGTCCTTTGATGTGGGTTGAAAATGGTCCATCGTTTGCTGCGACCATGATTGTGTCTCCAATTTTGAGTTCCCCACGGTAAAGGATGACATCGATGGTTTTGCCCATGCCAACTTCGTCTCTCATCTCCAAAACGGTACCCTCGGGCGTGCCAAGCGTGTCGGTTAAGCGGTCTTCAAGGAAGCGTTCAGCCAGTCCAACAGTAACGGCGAGAAGGTCTTGGAGGCCTTCACCGTCTTTGGCCGACATAGGCACAAGGGCAACATTTTGGCGGAAGTCCCTAATTTGGTCATAGCGTTCAATGTTGAAACCATGTTCTGAAAACTGACTCACTAACTTCCAATACCGGTCCTCAAACAAAGACTGAACATCTTCGCGCTGGTCTTTGAACGACTCCATGAACGAACGTCCATGTGTTGTGCGCCAGCCATGGATGCGATCGACTTTGTTCCCAGCGATGACAAACGGTGTTTTGGTTTCCTTGAGCGTTTGTAGGCTCTCAATGGTTTGAGGCCGCAATCCTTCCATCACATCGACAACCAGCACAGCGATGTCGGCTACAGAGCCGCCTCGGTTGCGCAGACTGACGAAGGAGTGGTGGCCTGGCGTATCGATGAAAAGCAAACCTGGTGATTTGAATTTCTTTCCCCCAAGCATTGCTTCACATGTTTTGTTCAGGACATCAGCAGGGACTTCAGTCGCTCCGATGTGCTGAGTGATGCCACCTGCCTCACGGTCCATGACGCTTGCTTGGCGTTCGCTGCCTACCGAGCGGACCAAATCCAGAACGCTTGTTTTTCCATGATCAACATGGCCAAGCACAGAGACGATTGGTTGGCGGTTATGTCCACGTTCGACGGTCACTTCATCGGACGAATCCTGTTCGGTTTCGTCCATGCCATCACCTCAAACTCCTGATTGGGGTGCACTCACTCGTAAACCCAAGCGGTGATTGTTTGATCCCATTCCATGAGGCCTTCAGGGAACCAAAGTCCAAGTTCGAATGCAGCGGTTTCTGCTGCATCCGAGCCGTGAATCATGTTGAAGCCCATGTCCATACCGAAATCGCCACGGATGGTTCCGGGGCTTGCTTCGCGTCCGTTGGTTGAACCAATGAGGGTTCGAGCCACAGTGATAGCGTCCTTTCCAGACCATGCCATGCACACAACAGGGCCAGAGGTCACGAACTTGATGAGTCCAGGATAAAATGGGCGTTCTTTGTGAACTTCGTAATGCGCTTCTGCGGTTTCTTGACTTGGCACGACGGACTTGAGTCCGACAAGCTTGAGCCCTTTTCGCTCGAAGCGTCCCAAAATTTCTGCAATTAGTCCACGTTGTACGCCGTCAGGCTTGATCATAACATAGGTTGTTTCCATGGTGTTCACCAAACCGTCCGACTGTACCCCCCTTTATGAGCCATACGGCATAGGTGGGTGATTGAATTGTTTCCGTATTGACGGAATGGTTGCTCAGTGGCAAACACAAGCGCTTCAAATGCCGCCCTTGACGAAGTGACGGGTCCACTTGACTCGGCGAGAGTTTCGCTTGAGTGCGATCATGTTCTTGCGAGCCTTGGAGTTCTTGAACCACATGACGCTACCGTCACGGCGAACGAACATCATGCCCGTGCCAGGTTCAATTTCTTCACCGGAAAAAGTACAGATTCTACGTTCAGGCATTCACTTCACCTCGAGTTGAGCTTACGGGCTTCACGACCGGTGTCCTTGAGCATCAAAATGTCGCCGACACGAATTGGACCGAGGACGTTGCGGGAGATAATTCGCCCAACGTCTCGTGGATTAGGTGCATCGTTCACACGGACCTTGACTTGAGTCGCCTCACCGGTCATACCGGTGCGGCCGACGATTTCGACGACTTCTGCTGGCCATCCGTTGAGTTCTTCGCTCATGTATTTCGCCTCCAAACTTCAGGTTCAAGCCTTGAGGCCGTTGATCAAATCAACGACTTCAGTGAACTTTTCTTGTGCGCCTTTGGTGATTTCCATGACTGCAATGGATGCGGTCTTGACACCGTCAGGAAGTCCAGCTTCCTTGGCGAGGTATTCTTGAGATGGAACGTATCCGTATGGGATGCCTTTCTCTTCACAGATCAAAGGGATGTGAGCGAGGAGTTCAGGTGGGTTGACATCAACTGCGAGAACAATGAATTGAGCAGTGCCGCGCTCTGCGGTCTTGGTCACTTCATTGCTGCCCTTCTTCAGGCGGCCATTGTTGTTGGCTTGCAGCATGTCATAGATCTTGTCAGATACTTCTTCGGGGGTTTCAAATCGCACGTGTACACTCATTGGATTCACTTCTTCCTCATGTTAAGGCAATCCATGCGCAGAACCTCGCGGATATAAACACGACGGATAGAACCGACGTGCATGAATTGTAAAATCAAGGTGATTCTTTGACCTTTTATTTCTTCTAAAAGGGGTACTGCAGGGCATCTATTCCCATCCAAGGGTCGAGAATAATTCATTCACTCCTCGAGCGAGGGCGGGTCCTCCGGAGATGACATCTCGGGGATTTGCAAGTGAGCCAGTGGCATGAACTCCGTCGACATAGCGAATCAGGCGGGCAATGGCTCCCCCGGTGAACAAACCGTGTGAACACGCTGCGTGAACTTCAACCGCACCTTGGCTTCTAAGGGCCTCAGCAGCACGGCAAATTGTGCCTCCAGTTGCAATCATGTCATCCACAATGGCGACAATTTTCCCATCGACATCCAAATTCTTCGCCTTGTGTACGATGGTATGTGCATCGATCCGAGTTTTTTCAAGGTAGGAAAATTCGCAATCGATGGCCTGTGCAACAGCGGATGCCCTATCGATGGCTCCTTTGTCTGGCGAGAGAATGAAATCTGGGTTGACGGTTTGTTGAAGATGCTGCGCCAATTCAGGCATGGCCGAAGTGAACGCAACAGGAACTGGGAGATCTTGGAGGACCTTGGGCGCATGCAAGTCAAAGACGATGATGCCGTCACATCTCGATGCAAGTAAATGCCCAATCGCCCGGGCCGAGATTGCTTCACCGGGCTTGAACCTCTTGTCTTGGCGAGAATATCCGAAATATGGTACGGCAAGGAGGGTCCCAGGGCCCACATCTTCCAATTGTTGTGGCCCGATTTCTCTTAAATTTTCGAGATTGCCCTTCCGGACATCATTGATGGCTTCAAGCATGAGCAACGTTTCGACAATCCCAGAATCTGGGAAGGTGTTTGACACCAGGACGACAGGCTCTTTCCGCACAGCTTCAATCACTTCGGTAGGAATGCGGATGTACCCCTCCGAGTCTGGAAATCTGCGGGTTTCAAGCGAATGATGCTCCCAACCAAGGGATTCTGCAAGTTGAGTCGCCAACAGGCGTGAGTTGCTCCCCGACAAGACGACCATGCTTTCCCTCATAGGGAAGGCCAGCGCCGGCCCTTCATGTTCTTTGCTGGTGTTTTGCGTTTTTTTGTGAGGTGGCTCTCAAAGCGCAGCATCTATGATCAACGTTGGATTGCACGAGCGCACCTGACTGCAGAAGGTAAAGTGCGCGAGGCAGGACTTGAACCTGCGACCTCCCGGTTATCAGCCGGGTGCTCCAACCGACTAAGCTACCCGCGCAACTGTAAACCGGCCGACTCGCCTCCCCGTCATAAGATTGACGGAGCGGCAAATGCTGAAAGCGAGGTGCTTAACGCTCACTCGTTTTCGTCGCTCATCTCGTTGATGCTGATGTATGAGGGTAAACTCAACACTTTGTCAAACGTTCGAGACAACACGACTTCGTCGAGGCGTTCACGGGTTCGTGAGAAAGCAGTGATCGGCACGCGAAGTTCAGCTTCGACACCGAATTCTTTCTGGATGCTGATTCTGGTCTTGACGATGACACCTTTGTAGGTGCGCTTGACCTTGAACAAGTCAGTGATCACGCCAATCTCTCGGCCTTGATTGTCAAGGACCGCTCGGTCGAGCATTTCATCTGGTGCGTACAACTTTTCATCGATGCGGACGGTGTCTCGCCATCGTCGTTGCAGTTCTCTCATGGATTTCGATAGTTTCACAGTTCCATCTGTTCTGATGCTGTGAACCAACTCTTTTGGCAAAGGCGCTAGTTCTGCGGGCTTCCGCATGAATTCGTCTGCGACGCCTGCGTCCACTTGGATTCGCATTGATCGCACACGCGCTTCGTTTGGGTGGTGGCGTTCACCCACAATCGTTCCTACTTTCTTATCGTTCACGTAAACATCCCGTTGGAGTAACTCCTGGATGTCGTATTTGTCGTTCGGCATTTTTTCCCATCTCCTTGGTCGGGTTGTGCCCGACTTATCCCCTGCTTTTCTTGAAGGGCTTTATACTCTTTCCCGATTTCAAAGTGAAATCCAATTGAGTTTGTCGTATAATTGTCATTCATTTCAATTGAAAATCACTCTATAATTCAATTTTAACCAATGTCGTATAATTTTAATTTCAATACGACATTCATTCATTCACGCGCATCGGGGAATTGAATTTGACTCCAGGTTCGATCGTTGGGCCAAGTTGTGGAATAATCTATATTTCAATTGCCAAGGTGGAAATCAACCATTGTTCCCGATCGAGATCAGGCCCTAGGTCGAGCAAGATCAGCTCATCTTCTCCTGTCATAAATCGGCCGTTAATGGGTTGCTGGCTGTGAATTGAACTCCTATTAAAAATAACATTTTTCAATTGGAATATAAGACAAAATTCACTTTTCCCTATGGCGTATAATTCGGACGAGAAAGGTCGCTCTCATCCAAACTATCGCGATTGTTTGATGAGCAAAGGATGTGTGGGGGCATCATGGCTGAACGCCCGGTGATCCACATCATGGGTGAATCTTCATCGCTTGTTTATGCCACAATTGAGCGATTACTGCGGACGAATGCCCATTTGGTGATTGAGCCGCTCATTATCGATGCGATTAAAACCACCTTTTCTGCAGAACTTGAGTTTGGCCATGCGTCTGTGTTTTCAAGTACGGACGTCGCACCATCGTCTGGCCACCGTGTGCTTTTGTTTGGCCATGCTTCGTTTGAAGAGGCAGAGGGCTGGTCGAAACAACCAGAACTGAACGGCATTGAACTCATTCACATACATGCTGCAGAACAAAAGAGGGCGTCGCTCGGATGGCCAGACGCTGAAGTAATCATTCACGACATGATCCCTATGAGAACCCAACCGTTTTCCCTTCCCGCTTCTTTCACGGCATGGTTGCCTGCGCTTGGGTCTGGCAAGGACCCCTCCCTTTCAATGAGCCAAGACCATTGGTGGATCGCTGAGCTTGATGTGGCAGATGCACTGGTGCGTTTGTTGATGTGCGACACTCCTTTCCCACCGTTTTGCTCAATGTCCGGCCGGCGTGCCTGGTCGATTCAGCAAACTTACGAGGAATTTAGCCTCCTCTACAAACGCACGATGGCAGGTCAATCTGGAGTTTTCGGCGTAGAGGAGTTAACCGCTGCGCCAGCTCCTCACATCGAACTCCAACCCCTTGTCATCACGGATCAACCGCCAATGTCAATCGAGGAGAATTCCTCAATCCGCCCTGATTTATCGAGCGTTCACGACGCATTACACCATGCAGATGGGGATGGATGGCGCCCATTGGTTCCAATTCGAACCTCATTGATGCATTGTTTGGCTTCGATGCTTGACCCTTCTCAATTCAATGTTTGAGTGCCACCTTCAGGGAGGGCATTCAGTGCGGTTACATTACCAACAAGTGTTGGACCAGTCATGAAAGTACCCATAATTCCGGTATCACCGTTTGGGTTGTGGGAAAGCGATAGCCATGGGCGCCCAAAGGCATCGATCTGCATGTCAATAAAGTCGCCAAACCCACCGCAGCGTTCGTACCCACACGTCGGACTTGCATCGTCAAGTGGATCATCGGGTGCGTTGAGTTGGACTGTGGTGATCAGTGGATTTTCGCTGAACGCATCGGTCATGACTGAGATGTATCCGTGCCAAAGCCCGTCGCCTTCTGTTCCAATGTAGCCAAACGCAACTCGTCCGGGGTCACCAGCAATAACGACAGGGAATCCTGTGCCTTCGAGGTGAGTTGGTCCAACCATGACGGCGTCTGACCACGTGTTTGCATCGTCAACAGAGTAGGAGAAGTAAGGCATGTTGTCGTTGCCCATCCACATAGCGTACACGTTGCTTTCGCTGTCGGTGTCCACCTGCGCTTCTTCAGCATTCCACGTATCGGCTGTTCCTGATTCTTCAGTGGGCAGTCGGTGTTCCGTCCACGTGAGCGCCCCATCTTCGGTTTTGTACATTGAATAACCCGTACCGTCGCATCCAATTTGTCCGCGGTAGAAATTCCCGTTTTCGGCCCCGATGATGTGTGCAGATAGACCACCACTTTGGCAGTCAACCGGTGCTCCAGGAAGTTCAGGCCCCCATGTCAGTCCTCCGTCTTGGCTTTGTGAGCAAAGCGGGGACGGGTAGTTTCCATTGATGCAGAACACCCAGAGGGTTTCGTGAAGAATGCCGCCGTAGGGGGAAGAGGCAATGGTTTGGTGGTCTTGAACAGAGTACGATGTGGCCACCGATGGGCCAAACCATGAATCGCCTTCATCATCGCTCCATTCGACTGTCATCCCCAACAATGCGTGCATGTCAAATTTCATGATTCGGTCGGTCCAGGGGTCAACATAGACGTAGGGATCATTGGAATTGGCGACTGGAAGGACCGGCCCGTAGACATTTTCGCAACTAAAATCGCTGAGGTTTTTCATCTCAATCATGTTCGTGCATTGAACAATGGCTGTGGACCCTTGCGGACCGTTTCCATAACTTGTGAAGTAGATGTTGTCTGTTGAAGTGATGCCCATGGTTGGTTCAAACGTCGAGTAGCCCGTGGCATAATAGGTTCCTTGGCTGAAGTAGGGAATGTTGTCACCGACGAGTGCGGAAGTGTTGTTCATGGCGTTTGCTCCACCGGGGTAATGGTACCATGTCGTACCTCCAAGCTGTTCAGCAAAGTCAAACACGCCGCCCTCCGATTCCTCTTGTCCGTTGGTCTCATTTGCCCCGAAGCACCCAGCAAGCGGCATCAAGGCCATGAGTGCGGTCATCAAAAGTGCCATTTTTTGTCTGTGGTTCACGATGCATCACCTCGCTGAAGCACATCTGCGCCAATCAGCGGTAAAAGGACACTTGCATCTCCCTCCACGCAAACATTCGGAGCCTCAGGACGCATTTTACCCCATGAGATTGCTTCGCGAAGTCGAGCACCAGAAAGGCTTCCATCGTGTTCAGGAGCCGTTGTGATGTACACAGCAGCGTCAAGTCCGCCGCGGTATTGGTTCCACCAAATGACGTGGTGTTTGGAAATACCGCCACCGACCATCAAGGCGTTCGAAGTTTCGACATCCCAGGTCATGTCACTCATCACCTGCTCATCAGCAAGTGTGTCGATGTGAAAGTCCCGGTGTTTCTGACGCAGCATGAACAATTGCGCTCCGATTGAGCCATCAGTGATGCCTGGAATCACCACTGGAATTTGATGTTTGTAGGCCCAATAGATCAACGAATCAGGGGTTCCAATCCGCTTTCCTAGTTCCCATACCAAATGTATTGAGCCAAAGCCGAGCCAAGCGTCTGCCCCAGTTTTTCCAGTTTCCGTTAATCGATCTTGATACATTTCTTCAAGCACCGGAGTCAGCACTTCTTCGATAATTTCGCCATAAGATGAATTCGGTACAATCACATTACCAAGTCGCATCAAGGAGTGTTCGCCGAGTTCAATATCGTCCAATTCAAAGGCGCCGTGATAGTAATGTTTGTGAGCACGGGCAATGTCATGGTCCAGCATTCCACATGTTGTTGAAACCACGTTAAACATCTGTTGTTTGAGTGCTTCAACAAAGAACCCTCGGGTTCCTGTTGCACAAAGGCATGCAGGGAATGAGAGCCAGTTGCACACTTTTGCGGAATCACCGCTCACGGCATCAATTTGCTTTTTCATGTCAAGTAAAATATCCCTTGCCATCGATAATTTGGTAGCGGTAAAACCACCTGCCTGGCCCATTTGATCGATTAAGGAACGAGGAGTGGAAACTTCGTTGAAAGCGTAGTCAACAACTGGGATGTCAAAATCGTCTGGTTGAATGGCCATGGTGCAATCCAGACACGCCTTCCACATGAACCTGCCCACACAGCACAGCATCACACCCGTAGGGTGTGAAGATTAGGCCTGCTCGAGTTCAAAGATTCGATCACGCAGGCGTGCAGCCTCTTCAAAATCTAGATTTTTAGCTGCCACTTGCATGGCAGATTTGAGTTCTTTGAGAAAATCTTCTTTTTGAGCCGGGGAAAGCGATTCGACATCTCTAATTGACGAATTATCCAATTGGTTATTTGAATTTCCAATTGAATTATTACTAGCCACTCCTGCGCTACCATCCTGTCCAGATCCTGAGGCCCATGCGCCAGCACCAAGGTTGAGATTCTGCGCCCAGTCACCTTCCTTCCGGCCGCCTTTCTTGGCGACAAGCCTTCGGTTGCCATCTTTTGAACTGGAAGTGCCAGCAATCAAATCGTCCACATCAGAGTTCATTGTTGGCAGCTCTTTCACAATGCTTCTTGGCGTGATGTTGTTGGCCACGTTATACGCTTCTTGGCGCTCTCTTCGTTCAAGGGTCTGGCTGATAGCAGCCCGCATGGCTTGAGACATTCCATCGGCGTACAGGATCACGTGACCGTTGAGGTTCCGTGCTGCTCGGCCGATGGTCTGCAACAGGCTGCGTTCATTTCGGAGGAATCCTTGGCGATCAGCGTCGAAGATGGCGACAAGACTGACTTCTGGGAGATCTAGCCCTTCTCGTAGCAGGTTAATTCCAACGATGACATCAATATGGCCAATCCGAAGGGCATTGATGATTTCTGTGCGTTCGATGGTATCGATTTCGGAATGCAAGTGATGAGCCTTGATGCCCATTCGGTTAAGGTATGCTGCAACTTCTTCAGCGAATTTTATTGTAAGGACGGTGACGAGGGTGCGTTCCCCTTGATTGACTCTAGCATTGATTTCGCTGAGGAGGTCAGCCATCTGTCCGCTTGTTGGGCGGACCTCAATCTCAGGGTCCAGCAACCCAGTCGGGCGGATTTCCATTTTGGCGATTCCATCGATGTGCTGCACCATGTGGTACAACGATTCACTGTCTGGGTGTTTCTTTTCGAGATCCCTTGGACCTGCTCCTCCACCGGACTGGGCATGGAGCAATCCATTGGGAAGGGGTTGATTGGTTAATTCGCACAAATGTCGTAATTCTCGTTCACCTGGCGTGGCCGAAACATAGACCATTTGCGGGACAAGACTCTGGAATTCAGGAATTTTAAGGGGACGGTTGTCTGCAGCGGTTGGTAAACGGAATCCGAAGTTGATCAGGCTTTCTTTTCGAGAGCGGTCCCCATAATACATTCCGCCGACTTGCGGAAGGGTGACGTGTGATTCGTCCATGATGACAAGGAATTTTTTCGGATCCCCATGAAACTGTTTTGCGCACGCTGCGAAGAAATCCAACAGGCAGTGCGGCCGCTGGCCCCTTTCCCGCCCATCAAAGTGAAGGGAATAATTCTCGATGGATTGGCAATGGCCGATTTCTCTTATCATTTCTAAGTCATACTGAGTGCGTTGCTCAATTCTGTGACGTTCCAACTCTTTTCCTTCACTGGCAAAGTGAGCGACACGGTCGTCTAATTCATCTTCGATGGAAACGAGGGCTGCTTCAAGCCGCTCGGGACTGGTCATGTAGAACTCTTTGGGATGAATCCAGGCTTCATCCAATTCATCCAATACGTCCCAACTTACAGGATCGCACACCGATACTTTGGTGATTCCGTTGAAATCAAACTGGATTCGTAGAGGGTCGTCTCGGCTCGGCATCCACACATCGACCACTTCGCCCCGAACACGGCAATCGCCACGTGAGAGGTCGGTTGTTGTGCGTTTGTACTGAAGGGTGATCAATTCCTTTAGCAAATCACTGGTTTCGATTTCTTGTCCAACATGAACCCTTACGTGGTATTCGAGAAATGTTTCAGGCGGGTTCAATCCATAGATGCATGAAACCGAGGAGACAATCACGCAATCAGGTCGAGTGACAAGTGAGGCAATTGTGGCGAACCGTTCTTGTTCGATTCGTTCATTGACGGACAGCTCCTTTTCGATGTACATGTCTCGCTTCGCTAGGTATGCTTCGGGTTGGTAATAGTCGTAATGAGACACATAGTAGTCAACAGCATTCTCTGGGAAATAGCCTGCCATTTCGTGATACAACTGCCTCGCTAGCGTTTTGTTGTGGCTGATGATCAAAGTTGGGATGTTGAGTTTCTGGATGACCTGCGCCATGGCGTATGTTTTCCCGCTTCCTGTCACGCCCAACAAAACGCAGCGTTCTTGTCCATTTTCCAATTGGGAAATTAATTTTTCAATTGCTTTAGGCTGGTCGCCAGAAGGTTCGAATTTCGAATGAAGCACCAGTCGCTTCACTTCGGGATTGAGGTGTTCAAGCGCAGCGCCTTCGAGGGCCCGTGATATATCGAATGGGTCGCGTTCAACGAGGTCGGATTCATCGATTGGTCGATTCGCAAGATCTTCGAAGGCGCCATCGTCATCCCAATCTCGCACCAATTTCTCCGCCTCCTTCATCAATGGCTTGACTCGACCCTATACAAGGCTGTCCAACACCCTCAAGGAAGGTATAATCCGCCGTTGACGTGAAGCACTGCACCTGTAATGTAGTTGGAATCGGGACCGATGAGGAATGAAATTGTGTTTGCCATGTCCTCTGGGCTTCCGACCCTCTTCAAGGGCACCTCATTCTCTCTTTGTGCTCGCTTTTCTTTACTGTCGCCTGCAAGGATGTCAGTGTCGACATAGCCTGGGGCGAGCACGTTGACCCGCTTGCCCTCCGGTCCGACGGCCTGTGCTAACGAACGAGCCCAAGTCGACAAGGCTGCCTTGGAAGCTGAATAATCAGCACCATGTGGAGATCCACGTGTGCCAAGTTGCGATCCGACCACAACAATTCTTGCCGCCTGTGTAAGGTGAGGGTGTACGGCTTTCCAAACCGCTACCGCTCCTTCGAAATTAACCGCCATTGTTCTTCGCAGGGATTCAATGGTCAATTCTTG
>DAPR01000041.1:17318-20263 GCA_002502605.1 Euryarchaeota archaeon UBA258 | reverse complement strand
CCTTGTGTCTCATACGCTTTTGGCCAGTCTTCTTTGTGGGCAAGATAGAGTTCTGGATCAAGGTGCTCGGTCCAGTGAGAAGGGGCTTTTCCTTTGGCTTCGAGTTCGAGCACCGCAAGACCCATCCACACTGCATCCCCCTCAACCGGGGCGGAATCATTGAGTGGAATGGCTTTGTTTCCATCATCCAATGTGCTGACGCCGGTGTGCTCGGCCAACCATTTTTCCGAACGGCAACGTTCCAACCAATGCTGGGTTTGCGCGCTCGGCACACTCAAATGACGCATGATGCTCGCTCCATCCAAGCGAAGGAGAGGTTTGAGCATGACGGCGAAGCGCACCACTACAAGTCCCCTTCCCACAACAGGGTTGTTGCTGATTGGCATGGGCCCTGGTCGACTTGAGGGGATGAGCGTGGAGGCCATCGAGGCCGCAGCCCGCGCTGATGTCCGCCGATACGAAGCCTACACTGCTCTCTGGCCTCAAGCGGAACTCGACGCACTCGAGGAGAAAATTGGACCGATCGAGAAAGTCATGCGCCCTGAAGTGGAGCAGCCAGAAGTTTTGTTTGATATGGCAAACGCTTCATTGGTCGCTTTGCTCGTGGTTGGCGATCCGCTCCAGGCGACCACGCATGTTGATTTACAACTCCAAGCGGCCGAGGCAGGCATCGAATGTCATGTGATTCATGGAGTCTCAATCACCACATTGGTGACTGGGGCGGTTGGGTTATCAAATTACAAATTTGGCCGTCAAACGACCCTCACCTACCCGTATGGTGGCTGGGTTGCAACCTCGCCTTTGGAAGTCATTGCCGTCAATCGCTATCAGAACCTCCACACCTTGGCGTTATTGGACCTCGATCCCACCGGCGAAGGGGTTGGGCACCAAGTTCCAATGAAGCCAGAGGACGCGGTCACTTCCCTGCGTTTAATGTGGGAAAAACTCGGTGATGGCCTCAATGAAATGGCACAAGAAACTGCCCTTGAAGCAATGCGGTTTGAAGCATGTTCATCCTTGCTCAAGGGTTCTATTGACGGTCTTGTCGTCGTGTTGTGCGCCGACATGGGCACAAGTGAACAGCGACTGTCAACCACAACGGTTGGAGAGCTTTCTGCTCTTGCTGGTGGTCGGCTCAACAGCCTCATATTCCCCTCACAACCCAGTGAAGTTGAAGAGAAGGCTTTGCTTCGTTGGAAATGAAGGTGCGTGATTCTATGTCTGATGAATTAATGATTCTGCTTTCGTTCTTGTTGTTTATGTGCTTCTTTGCAGGCGTTGGCCTTGCATCCATGCGCGTGAAAGAAGACACGACCGACGACTACCTTGTTGCCGGACGAGGTATGCATCCGGGACTTGCTGCGCTCTCTGCTGTCAGCACGTGGAATTCAGGTTACATGTTCATTGGATTCATTGGATTCATCTATTTGCAAGGCTACTCGGCAATTTGGATTGCGCTTGTCTCAACGATTGGCCAGCTTGTTGCTTGGATTTGGTTGTACAAGTACATTCAGCAAGAAGGGGAAGCGCGCGGAATTCGCTCCCTCACATCCCTTGTTTCGAACACCACCGGCTCACCAGAGGCAAAGGTTGCCGCTGTGCTTTCGGTGATTTTTCTTTCAATCTATGCTGCTGCGCAACTCACCGCTGGCGGTGTTGCGCTCGAGACAATGCTTGACTGGGCGCCGACCATCGGAATCTTGATCGGTTTTGTGCTCGTTGTTGCGTACTGTTATGCTGGTGGCATCCGCGCATCAATTTGGACCGATGCCGCTCAATCAAGCGTGATGATTGTCGGTTCAACCATTCTCTGCATGGTTGCCCTCAACAGTTCTGGAGGGTTCTCGGGACTCCACAATGAACTGGAAGCCATAGACCCAGCAATGGTCAATGTGTTCCCCTCTGGCCTGAAATTTGGTGCAACATTGTGGATTGCAGCGTTCTTCTTTGGCGGCCTTGGTGTCGCCGGACAGCCTCAGGTGGTATCACGGGTCATGACCCTAAAAGACGACAGCGCACGCAAAGAAGCGATGATTTGGTTCTTCGTTTGGCAAACGCCATTCATCGTCTTGATGTTCCTCATCGGACTTGCATGTCGCGTGTTGTTGCCAGAACTTGGTGCTGACGGCGCTCAAACCGGACTGCCTGAATTGGCGATGAATGAACTCAGTCCGTTCCTTGGCGGAGTCATCCTCGCTTCGATTTTTGCGGCGACGATGTCGACCGCTGACAGTCAAGTGCTTGCATGCACCGCTGCAATCACCGATGACGTTCGCCCTGAATGGAGTCAGGACCACAAAACGACGAAGAGGGTCACCCTTGCTGTGGCAGTTTTTGCTACCTTAATTTCACTCGTTGGCCAGCAATTCCCTGGATTCGGCGACTCGGTGTTCAGCCTTGTTGTGTTGGCGGTGTACGGGCTTGGTGGCATCTTTGTTCCAATGATCCTCGTCCGGATGATGGGCTATGAGCCCGACACGCCACATTCGATCATGATGATGATTGCAGCAATGCTCGGTGTCGTCATTTGGACTGTTCTTGGCTACGGTGATGCAGAAGGAATCTTCCCTTCTATCCCCGGCGTTGGGGCTGCATTCGCAACCCATTTCCTTCTCTGTTGGCTGCGTGACGATTCACCATCCAATGCTTTTGGACGCTACAGCTTACCAGGGCAGCAAACGGTGACGATCGGCGTTGCGGTCCTTGTGGCGATTGTCGCTGTGACCGAAGTGTCCTACGTCGCCTTCGCTCCCGATTCAAATCAATCCGGCGCTGGAGCAGGTGGTGAATACACGATGAATTACACCATTGAAGAATGGGAAAAGTCAGAGACGCTGTTCATCGGAAACGACCAGACTGCACAATTTTCTTTCACCTATGACGAAATGTTCACTGCGACCTTGGGGATTCAATTCTTTGTCGCTTATGGGGAGAGCAATGAAGTT
>DAPR01000041.1:14818-17233 GCA_002502605.1 Euryarchaeota archaeon UBA258 | reverse complement strand
CACGACGAGGTCGAAGATGGGGCATCGTCCACCTCGAATTGTGATTCTTCTGAGCAGTTGATGGCCTCAATCACCACCGACACTACGCTTTCTGAATACGGCACAAGCCTTGGGTCATTTACGTTGAATGGGACAATGGGTGAACTTAACGCAGCTTCCGACCGCATGAGTGACATCACCCGGATGGAAGGAACCTACGAAGCAGGCGTTACGGTTGCGACCAATGATGGAAATCCGCTTGTGGACAATGATTCTGGAGAATCGGTGACCATCACTTGGAGAGCGCTGCTGTTGGTACCGGGCGAGATCGTCCCCGCATGATTACAACGTGAAGCGTTGGCCTTGTGCCGCTACACCCCATCCTGAGCGGGTGAGTTCTGCTGAGGCTTCACTGTTCGGATCATACAAAGGATTGGTGTGGTTGAGATGAATAAAATGCAAAGCTGGGTCGCCTTCTGCACGAGACCCCAGCATCTCAAGCGTTTGGCTTACTGGTGGATGAGGGACCTTGTCTTGGTTGCGGCCCGCAAGTTCATCGCTTGACCAAAATGTCCCGTCCACCAAAGCAATGTCGACCTTGAGTGAGGCCAACCATGAACGAATGGTTGAGGCATGGTGACGGGTGAGTGTTTCTTCCCATGTGTCATGATCCGGTAGGAAAAGCAACGAACGATTTGGCCCACGAAGAATAAACGCGTGCATGTCTGACAGTTCATCGCGATGGGGTACCTTCAGCGGCTGGATGGTAAGGCTTGAGCTGAGTTGAATCACATCTCCGTCATGGAACACTGATGGAGCGAAAACTCCTTGATCGACCATTAGAGACCACTGTGGCGTCCTGTCAACAAGGTGTTCCATTTCGCTTGAGATGTACAAACCGACGTTTTTGGCATTCATCGTTTCCCTGCCAAACAATCCAAGGCCATCGACATGCCCAAAGTGGGCGTGGGTGAGAAACACATTGTCGATGTTGGTTTGGCCCCAAATGGTCAGTTGTTGACCAAGGCATCGAGTTGCCTCAATCAAGTGATTGGTATCGCCATCTGTGATTCCAAGCGCTACGGGAAACGCAGCGTCGCTAGGAGAGAGTCCTTGGCAGCAGGGTCGCGTGCAACCTGCTTGAGGCCGCCCCCCGTCTTGGGCAATTCCAAGCAACGTGACCTCGACCATGGGCTGACGATGAAGCGGTAGGGCATCAATTCATCCATTGACTTACTGGACGTAAGCGTTGGCAGATTCCTGGCCTGTGGCACCGTAAGGGGTCACTCGATAGGCCATTCCACGGCGCTTGAGCACGTCTTTGAGGGAAGCTGTCAGGTCATCCTTCGTAATGAGGGCGCGCTCGTCCTTAATCATCGCAATGAGAGCTGTTTGGACCACTTCGCGGAGCCAAGCGCCCGTCAAGCCATCGCTGTTTTTTGCCAAGCGCTCAAGCGCTTCTCGGTTCACTGTTGGCGCAACATCCATCGGTTTCAAGTGCTGACGAATGATGTGGTACCGCTGTTCTTTGTCCGGTAGGCCAACCTCGACAATGCGGTCGAAACGCCCTGGTCGGTCAGCGATTGCAGGGTCAATTTTGTTTGAATGGTTGGTCGTTGCGAGGGTGATGACGCCGTGATTTGGCACAATACCATCCATTGATTGAAGGAATTCGCCAAGCAAAGGGTGGTCTGCAGCACGCCGGTCCAGAGCCCCTGCGGTGTCGATGTCCTCGATGATGAGCAGGGTTGGGGAAACTTTGCGTGCCAATTCGTAGCACTTCTTGATGTCTTGACGGCCGGTGATCATTTCCGCTGAAATGAGGATACAGGTGATGTCTGAATGGGCAGCAAGCCATTTTGCAATCATTGTTTTGCCCGTCCCGGGGGGGCCTGCCAAAATGACGCCGCGGGAATTGCTCAAACCAAGTTCCTTCAACTTCGGCATTGCCTTTTGGAAGGTAATGATGTCGCTCCACAGCGTTTCCTTGACCTTTGAGTCCCAAGCAAGTAAGTTGTCGATGTTGGGGTCGCGTTCAATGAAGTTGTACTTCAAATCAAAGAAGGCGCCATTCAGCGGGCCTGCTTTGTAAAAGTCCTCTTCCAATTGATTGATGAAGTTACTGAAGTCATAGCGTTCGGTGTTCATGTTTCGGCCTGCAGGAACATGGAGGGTGACGCGGTGATCCCCGTCACCGTCAACTGAGGAAATCAAAGTAAAGCGGTGCTCTGGTGTGATTTTACTTTGGTAAAAGCGGGTGCCAAGGACCATGATGCGTTGACGTTTGTTTCCTTGCAAAGGAATGGTGTCATACAGGCAAGGTCGGAACACACCCTCTTCGATGAGGAATTCTTCAACCACTTCGAATTCGGGCTCGAGGTACACGTCCAGATGCGCCTTCATCAATGCACCTAGGTGGCCGCGCCAGTAACGTGA
>DAPR01000041.1:0-14748 GCA_002502605.1 Euryarchaeota archaeon UBA258 | reverse complement strand
GTGAACATCTTGCTGTCAAAGAGGTTCGAGCGCTTCTGCTTGGGCATCATGGCGTAAGCTGCGGCCTTCGCATCGGCGAACTCTTTCATGTCCACCGAAAATTCTCCCATCGGAGTTTGAACTGAGAAAAAGGGACTTGGGGCTTCGTTTGCTTCAGGTGATGGTTCGTTTTCTTGGTTGTTTGGTGTGCCTTTTTCTTTCATTTGTATCGCTCCTTATCGAGGTGAAGTTGTCGGATTATGGCCGGCATGGCCAACCTTTCCTCGGCTTCAATGAACTACCCCTTGAGGGTATATGAAGGAACGAAGAACAACACATTTGCCCGCGAAGAACTCAAACCAAAGCGATGATTCGATTGGTTTGAGGGGCATCCATGGCAGCACCATCCAAAGTCGAATTTCCGGGGCAGAAGAAGCAACGGGTTCGCATGCGTGGGACGAAGCAAGCCAATGAGGCCACAGCAAATCGAATCAAGCGGGAATTGGCGCAGTTGCTTGAAGATCCCGAGTCTAAATTGCCCCAGATGACGTGGAAAGGGCGACTCCGTTGGGGCCGCGTGGACCCGGTCACGAAGACCTTGAAGGAACTTCGAAAAATCATCAAGAAGAAAAACGATGTTCGTTGGCTCAATAAACGAATGATGTCAAAGCGTGGCGATCCGGTTGCAAAAGCGTTCGCCGGCTCCCTCCATGCCACCCATGATGAAGAATTCAAAATGGTTGGAAATTTCAGTTCCGGCTCGTTCGGCACGGCTTCGTTCATTCGACGGGGTGACGGAAAACAAGGGTACCTTGCAGGATTGCAAAACCATTCTCACCTTACATTGCGAATGCTGCCGTGGGAAGATCATGCCAAGCGAGGTATGTTTTTCTTTACTTGGAAGGGCGGATTCGTGTGCACTGGGCCAAAGCCCTCGCCTCCAGATGAATGGCTTGAAGATGTCTTGGACCGAGCAAGATTCTCATTTTCTCGTGACGAATCAATCGCTTTGCCCGTGTGGGTCACAGAAGGGCTTGATCCAAGCGCTGTCCTCGAGTTTGAGCCGAGTTCCGAAGGCTATGTTCGCTTTACATTCAAGCACGGTCCAATTGCAGCAATCGGGCTTGATCGGCTGGGCGATTCAGGAAAGAAGGAAGCTTCGTTCATTCACCATCTCGCATTATCGATGCTGCCCCCGTTCCTTCCATCAATCCTCACCATTGAAGCAAAGTGGGCCCCAAAGGGTTGGCCTGAAGGCAAAGCCCTGCCCGAAGCATCTGCTGAAGGCATCGACAAGGTCATCGATGCGTGGCAAGGACTCACAATGAATGAGGGATTGATTGCCATGGCGGTTCGCCGTGCCGTTCTCGACTCCGTCGATGAAGGGCTTCTCTTGGGCGAGATGTGGATTGAAGGCAACGATTTGACCAACATTGAGGAAGGGCTTGCTGAGCACCCCGGATCAAACGATGAGCGGCATCTTGCTGCTCACATGCTCCTCGCATCGATGGCGGAAGGGCCGACTGAAGAAATGGGCGTTCGAATCAACCCTCGGGGCGACATCGTCGACCGCAAAGGCAAGGCGCTTGAAATTATGAGTGGGACGAGTTGCGGCAACATCCTTGGCCCCATGTGGGAAAAGTGGGGCATGGCCGGACTGGCTGGCCTTGGCATTGAGGGCGTTGAAGCTGAAGAAATTTGGAAAAAGCAAAACAAAAAACCACAGCCCTTTGGTACATTCCTGAAAAGCCTTGACTCTGCCCGAACACAGGCGCGAAGGGTTGCACGATTCCCAACCCGAAGCGGTGATTTTTCTGGCGGCGCTGGTCGTGTTCACGATTTGGTGTTGCAAGGTTTACTCGAAGGCATGGGGAAAGCCGAGCGGGTGGCAACATCGCGCCATCCTACCATCGATGAGGCGGCGGCTTCGTGGGCTTGGTTGTTGGCTGCAGGTCGATCTGCAGGCCAAGACTGGCACTTTGAAGCGAACGCACGAGACCGCGCTGGCGCTTGGCTGAGTGCAACCAAAGAACTTCTGAGTTCGGGGGAAACATTGCTTGAATGTAATGATGAATCTGAAATCGAGGCACTTCAAGATGCCTGGCAAGAAGCCTTTGATGCACTCAAAGTGGTCACCGGCCAATCATCCTAAACTCATTCAGTGAGGCAATAGGATCCAAACAGCGAGCACGACGAGTGAGCCCCCTAGCCCGACGTTGAGTCGCTTAGCGTTTTCTTGAGAAGTGAATGCTTTTCTGAGGCCGACTCCAAACGCCGCCCAAACCAAAACTGCGGGATAGCCGACAAAGCCATTGATGGTTAAGAGCGCCAACTTGCTCAAGAGTCCTGGGCCAAATAAGTCGCCCCAAGTAGCCATAATTGCTAAGAAATGAATCCATGCTTTGCCGTTGACGAACTGGAGCAGAACGCCTGTCTGAAAACCAAGGCGTTCGGTTTCATCAGCCTCGCCGTGCGGCTTTGGCTGTGTTCTTGCAATTGAAACACCAAGGTACGCAATATAGGCTGCACCGATGTATGTCAGCCCTGTGAAGATGAACTGATTGGCTTCTATCATTACAATCGCACCACCGACAATTGTACCGAGCACGGTCCAACCTGTGAGCATGCCCAAGGTCAATGGAACCGTTGATCGAAATCCATGCTGCGCACCATGTGCGGCGCAAAGCATGTTGTTAGGGCCCGGCGTGAAGCACATTGGTACAATGAACACAAGCAACGCAATCAGCGCTGTTGTTTCCATGCTATGGCCCCTTTGTCCTCAAACGTGAGCGAAGCCGCGCTCGATGTCCGCCCACAAGTCTTCAACATCTTCGATGCCGATGCTCATCCGGACAAAACCTGGAACCAAACCGGCCGCATGCCGTACATCTTCTGGGATCATCATGTGACTGGAGTTGAACGGGCATTCGACAAGCGATTCGACGCCCCCGAGGCTTGTGGCTTCGTAAATCATGGTCAAGCCGCGCATGAATTTGAGTGCGGCTTCGTCCCCACCTTTGACAACAAATCCGATCATACCGGTGCCCTTTGGCATGACCCGTTGGGCGACTTCATAATCATCATGGGATTTGAGAGAGGTGTGGTTGACGCGTTCAATCATCGGGTGGGCTTCAAGCCGTTGCGCGAGCGTTGCAGCATTGCTGCAAAGGGTCGGCATTCGAACATGGAGGGTGCGCATGCCCCGCTCCAAGAGGTAGCAGTTGTGCGGGTCTGGACTGCCGCCAAAGTGGACCTTGCGTGGGAAGATTTGAGCGATGTGTTCCTTGGAGCCAACGACCGCCCCTCCGATAATGTCCGAGTGGCCGCCGAGGTACTTGGTGGTGGAATGGATCACCAAATCAACGCCCATTGTGAGGGGCTGGCAAGCCCATGGAGAGGCAAAGGTGTTGTCAATAATGCACATGAGATTGTGGCGCTTTGCAACCTCGACCATTGCGGGAATATCACACACTTTGAGCACTGGATTTGTCAACGTTTCAATGTAGAGGATCTTCGTGTTTGGCTGTATTGCGGCCTCGTATGAGGAAGGATCGCGCATGTCGGCCATGGTTGTTTCAATACCGAACCTCGGAAGTTCCTCGGTCATCAAACCGTAGGTCCCTCCGTACACGTCTGTTGAGGCAACAATGTGATCGCCAGCGCTCAAAAACGACATGAGGGTGGTGGAGATTGCAGCCATTCCAGAGGCGAAAGTTTCCGCATCTTCGCCGCATTCCATTGCGGTTAATTTCTGAGCGACAGCATCGGAATTGACCGAAGATAAGCGGGCGTAAAGGAGGGTGTGTTGGGCACCAGCGGCCCAGCCAGCGTACCGCTCATCGGTCAGCTTGTAGGTCGAAGATTGGAAGATTGGTGTGTTCACTGCGTCACCAATATGATTTGTGCCACTGTGCACCGCCTTGGTTCCGAATCCTTCGTATGATTGTGATTCTTCGTCGCCCATGGAGCCCCTCATTTGCTCACGAGTTGCAGGCCGCAATTTACTCTTCCTCATCGCCATGTGTGAACAATTCAACGACAATGTTTCCTAAAAACAAGGCTCCGCCGCCAACGAGGATCCATGCGCTCCAATCAACCAAGTCCAACCCCAAACCATACATGGTCGCCCAAACGGGCTCGAAGGCATAGATGATTGCAGCTTGTATCGGGTGAAGATAGCGTTGGAACATGTTCAGTAAAAGCAAGCAGAAAAACGAGCCTCCAATGCCTAAGCAAAGAACCGGAATAAGAACCCCGTCGTCGATGACAAAACTCCACTCGTCGACCGTTTGGCCACCGCCAAGCAGCAAGGTCATTGCAACCGCACCTATGGCAACAACGGCGAACGATGTTTGTGTGACGCCAATTGGGTCCATCTCTTGAGTGATTTTCTGAGTGTAGATAATGTGGAGGGCAAAGAACACGGCGCACACGACGGTGAGTGCCTCTCCAAAGCCCCAGGTAAGATGGGGAGGGCCTTGAATAAAACCTGCACCAAAGGTTGCCAGAACGACACCAAATAAGAGCACTCGAGAGGGGCGCTTCCGGGTCATGAAAATTGTAATCGTCGCGGTGAAGACAACGTAAAGTGAGGTCAAAAAGGCCGAAACTGCAGGATTGATTTCGTCTAACCCGATCATTTGCGTGACAAACCCGATGAGCATCAACCCGCCCAGAATGGCACCACCCTTCCATTGCTCAGGCTCCCAGAGGGCTTTGCGTGCCTTTGAAAAGAACACGAACATGACGATTGCGGCGATTGCGAAACGCGCTGCGACCAACACGCCAACCACACGGTTGCTCCCATAGGTTTCAATTTCTGGTTGTAGGGCGTTAAGGGCCTGCTTCATCCAAATGAACGTGGCGCCCCATACCGAGGTGACAACGAGTAAGGCGGCGATTGCAACTTTGCGCTGGCCTAGCCCCTCAGAGTCGATGGATGGAGGGTGGACGGTCGATTCGGCCACCTCCCCCATGGGTCGGCCTTGGGCCTTCGCCGCATGAGGATAACGGTGAAGATGGTGGCTTTCCAACGATGGCAACGCGAACACTCAAGGGGTGGATAGGTCGTGTGCCAATCATGACCGATGCGAAGGCTTCAGTTGGACGACTTTGGGAACAACCAATCGAAACTGGCCCCGTACCGAAAAATGATGCCGTTTTTGATGCCATCGTCGTTGGGGGAGGCCCTGGTGGATCGTCTGCTGCAGGCTACTTAGCCATGTCCGGAAAGAAGGTTTTGCTGATTGAGAAAGGCGTCTGGCCGCGCGACAAAGTCTGTGGCGATGCAGTGGGTGGAAAATCCCTCGGCCACGTTGCGGCCCTCGGTGTCAAAGCAGACCTCGAAGCAACACCACATTTCCGAGTCACAGGCATTGTGTTTTCATCCCCAAGCGGAAATGCGGTCCGTGTCCCACTGCCCGAAGAAGCAGTTGAGCGACTCGAGGCTGGCTATGCCCTGCCCCGCGCTCAATTCGATGCGCTTTTGTTCAGCCGATGCCAAGGCATGGTTCGTGAAGCTGGTGGATCGGTTATCCAAGGTGGCGACGTCCGAAGCGTTCTGTTTGACGATGGAAACGGTGGCGAAGACCCCGGCGAAGGAAGTGGGGATGCACGCCACGCCCGTGCCGTTGTGGTACGAATTGGCGGAAGAAAGGGAGAGGAATTCACCTTCCACTCTAAGGAAATTGTCGGCGCTGGAGGCTACCTCTGCCCGGTTGCAAAGTCTGTTGTTGCTGCGAGTTACAGCGAACCTATGGTTGACCGCGACCACTACTGTGGCGGATACCGCGAATACTGGACCAACGTCAAGGGATGCGAGACAAGCACCGGCGACATTGAAATTCACTTCGTTGATTCGATTAATCCCGGGTATTTCTGGATCTTCCCCGTCTCTGAAAATGTTGTCAATGTCGGCATCGGCATGGTCATGAGTTTGCTCGATAAGCAGAAGAAGAAGCTGAAGGCACTCCAAGCAGAAGTGATTGCAAATCATCCGATGTTCAAAGACCGTTTTGCTGAGGCTGAAATGGTCCCCGGCTCCGCAAAAGGTTGGCAATTGCCATTTGGATCACCTCGTAAAAAGTCCAAATTGAACCCTCGCCGCTCAAGCATGAATGGCATCAAACTTGTTGGTGACGCTGCTTCATTGGTCGATCCTTTTTCAGGCGAAGGTGTTGGAAACGCTTTGGTCACTGGGGAAATGGCTGCTCGCCATATTGTCGAGCAAAAAACTCCACTTGAGTATCAAGAAGAAGTTTGGGCCGCACTGGGGCCAGAGTTGATCAATTCGTTCCGAATGCAAAAGTTGAGTCGGCGTTCATGGCTCCTCAACTGGTTTATGGGGAAGGCGAAAAAGAAGCCTGCTTTGCAGGAAATAATAACAGAGATGATTGCCAGCAAAGAGGCTCAAGAAGACCTGCATTCGCCATGGTTCATGATGAAAACGCTGCTCTTTTGAGGTGAAGGACGATGGACGCAAGCCTCGAGGGAATTGAAGCGGTGTTCCTCGACCTCGATGGTACGATTTACTTAGGTGGCGCCTTGATTCCTGGAGCCATGGATTTTCTCCAGCGTTGCGACGACCAAGGTGTTGCAAGGTACTTTCTATCGAACAACTCCAGCCGTTCTGTTGATCAATACTTGACAAAACTGGAAGGGTTTGGAATTCCCGCTACATCCGAAGAAATTCTCCTTTCCACGCATGATTTGCTGGCTTGGCTGGCCAAGGAAAACATCACAAAAACATGGTTAATCGGCACAGAGGGGATGCGCGCAATGCTCGAAGAAAAGGGCATTGATACCGACTCTTCAGAGCCGCAATACGTTGTTCTTGGCTACGATACTGAGATCAATTATGAAAAAATCTCGACAGCAAGCATCCACCTGCACGCCGGTGTGCCTTTGGTCGCAAGCCACCCTGACATGGTGTGCCCCTCTCCCGATGGAGGCCTTCCCGACGTAGGAGCCTATCTTGCCATGCTCAAGGCAACCACCGGCGTCGACCCCGTCCACATCACAGGGAAGCCAAATGCTGGCATGATTTTACACAAAATCGAGGCGTTGGGGCTTGATCCCAAAAAGTGCGCCATGGTGGGTGACCGTTTGTACACAGACATCGCTATGGCCACAAGAGCCGGTTGTGTTGGTGTGCTCGTGCTTTCTGGAGAAGCGACTAGAGAGGATGTTGCAGCCTTAGGCGAAACCGCTGAACAGCAACCTATGCTGATTGTGGAAAGCGTGGATGAACTTCTTCGGTGAATGAAATTATGTCCTTTAGCATCCGATGGAAATGGTGGCGGGCTCGACGTCAATCGTTCCCCCATGATGATATTCATCGCGCTGGCGACTTGGCTGAAACTCGCCTTGCTAAACTCTCGCGTGCTGCGGGGCGCAAAAATGGATGGAACATCTATGAGTCTGTGCGGATTCCAGATCCAGATGGTGGTCGTCGGGAAATTGACATGGTCATTATTGGTGGCAACACGATGTTAGTTGTGGAACAAAAGCACTGGGCTGGCTCCTTCGTGATCACAAAAGAGCATCACTTCATTCAGAACCGTAAGAACGGCAGCAAACACAATCACGACGGCGTCGCCGACCGTATCGCTCGCAAGGCCGATCTCCTCGCAGCATTGCACAATAAGCGCCTTGACCTTACCGGCAAAGACAAATTGGAGTTCAGAGTCATTGTAGCGATGACGCATCAAAGGCTTGAATGGCCAGACATACCTGGCGATTTGAAGGCTGAAATGGTTGATGAAGCGGGGTTGATTAAGGTGCTCGAATCAACCAAGCCAGGTGAGTTGAATCCTGACTTGGTCGACACGCTCGAAGGATTCAACACGTGGGATGAAGTTCATTTGAATGGAGGGTTGTTGCTGAAAGGCGATGTGTTTGGACTCGGCTTGGGCAAAGAGGTGGATGACTGGTTCGCAGCTCGAGACACCGATGTTGAAGCGTCGCTTACTCAGCGACGCTCGCTCTTTTCCTTGTTCTCAAACAACCCCACCGAAGTTCGCTTAAGCCGTGGGTCAAAGCACATTGTGGCGAAAGTGCCGTACGGTTTGTCCCTCAATATGCATGTGGTCGGCGAAAAGCAGGCACGAGAAGTGAATTGGGCGAACATTGAGAGGATCTTTGTTTCAAAGCCACCGGCGAAATGGGCGGTTCACGACCGCCCTAACCAAGAACAAGCCTCATGAGGGTTCATCGGGCGCTGTGAATACATGGCGGCCATGTGGATTGAAGCAATCGGTTTGATTGCGGGCGTCATCGGCATTTTTGCGTGGATTCCACAAATCATCGAAGTATGGGTCCATAAGCGCCACGAAGGCCTCTCTCTGACATCATTCAGTGTCGTCTCCATCGCATTGCTTCTATGGTTAATCTATGGCATTCTGGTTGAATCAATTGCCATGATTGTTGCCAACATCATGACCTTAAGCGTGATTGGAGCGATCATTCTTGGCGCCTGGCGCGCAAGAAAAAGTGAATCGGCCACCGGTTAAATCGGGGCAAAAACCAAAAACGACCCCTCCGAGATTTAGCCATGAGCGATAATTTTTGGGACACTGTCGGTGCTGAATCCGCAGAAAAGGAAGAGCCGTCTCTTCCTGCAGCAAAACCTGAGCAGCCATTGTCTCCCTTTTCCCCTTCATTGCCGGCAGATTCTAAACCCAAATACACAGCAAGCCTCTCGGATTTTCCTGTAAAGAAATGGGACAGTGAAGACGACGCACACGAAATTATTCACTGGTTCAATCAAGAGCGAATCAAACAAGGAAGGAGTGAGCTGGATTTCAAATTCTTCCAAAGAACCGCCGATGTGTATTCCTTCGATTCCGAAAACGATGCAAGGCAGTTTCTCGATCTGGCGTTGGACATCCTCAATGACGACAACGGTGCGATTGAGAATCGAGTCCTCACGGGTTGGGCTTCCGAAAGAGACCCTCAATGGACAGAGGATTTCGAAAATGGGGCGACCATCTGGGGGAACATAGCTGCTGCTCTTGCCTTTACTGTTGTCTTGATTTTTGGCATCGTTTCTGGGATGATCGTTTCCGTGGCACTGTTTAGCGAATACAGTGCACAAGATTGGCCTACTGGAGAGGCACAAATCGTAGAATTTGAGGAATGGGTAGAGACCTCTTGCAGCGATGACGGGGGGTGCAGCGACACACAGTACGCAAGCGCCGTTTTCGAACTGCATTGCACGCACGTTGTGGTTGACGGGGGCCCTGACGACTATGTCTGCGGCGGCTCACCACACGAAAATGCGGATACAATTATGTTTGAGCATTCATACCAGTCGGGCTTTTTTGCACATGCTCCAGTGCATTATATGATGAACAATTTGCCTGGATCCGAAACCCACACTGTTGCTTACAACCCCCATGATCCAAGTCAAGTGGATCTAAGGCCTGGTTTCCAAATCAATTGGGAATGGTTCTTGCCGGTTATCATTTCAGTGTTCATTGTCCTGGTGATTTCAAAGGCCGAAAATGCAAGCGTCAAAGAAGGCTTTGCAAGCATGCGCGGCGTCATGACCGGTCAAATCGAAGTTTGACTTTTATTCATTGCCAAAGAGCCCTTCAAGCCGACTTTGTCGTTGAAATAATCACTGCGCCAATCTTGTATGGGTCGCCGTTGGATGCTGGTCGGCGATCTTCAAGACGTCCAACCCAGCCATCAGTCGGGACGGATGCTGGAACACGTATTGATGCTCCACGGTCTGAAACGCCGTATGAAAATTGGTCAATTGATTGTGTTTCGTGGAGGCCTGTCAAACGCAGTTCGTTATGGGCGCCATAAACCGCCATGTGCTTCTCGATGTTTCGGCCGAAGGCTTCACAGATCGAGTCAAAGAGTGCTTTGCCGCCTTGATCGCGCATTGCTCCGTTGGAGAAATTAGCGTGCATACCGGAACCGTTCCAGTCGCCCTTGACCGGTTTTGGATGGTATTCGATGTAGTACCCGTAATTCTCCGTCAATCGGTCAAGGAGGTAGCGTGCGACCCAAAGTTCGTCTCCAGCGCGCTTGGCGCCCTTTGCGAAGATTTGGAATTCCCACTGGCCGCATGCGACTTCTTGGTTGATGCCTTCGAAATTAATCCCGGCTTCGAGGCACAAATCTGCGTGCTCTTCAACGAAATTTCGTCCATGGGTGTTTTTGCCGCCCACTGAACAGTAATACAGCCCTTGAGGTCCTGGGTATCCGCCAACAGGGAACCCAACTGGAAGTTGTGTGTCAGCATCCATGATGAAGTATTCTTGCTCGTACCCGAACCAGAAATCATTGTCGTCATCATCAATTGTTGCCCGGCCGTTGCTTGGGTGGGGCGTGCCGTCGGGGTTCATGACTTCGCACATCACGAGGTAGCCGTTGATGCGTGCTGGGTCTGGGAAAATGGCAACTGGCTTCAGAAGGCAGTCAGATGCGCCACCTTCGGCTTGTCGGGTTGAAGATCCGTCGAACATCCAAACAGGGCATTCCTCAAGGTCACCAGAAAAATTCTCTCGCACCATTGTCTTGCTTCGCATGTTTTGTGTTGGTTCATAGCCGTCAAGCCAGATGTATTCCAATTTCGCTTTATCCATCATAGGTATCAGTCGCTTCCTTGGCGAGACGGTATATCAAACATACGCCTCATGATTATGCATAAATTGTGGACTAATGCTCAAAATAAGAAGATTGTTTCATTCAAATGATTATTTTTATTCGAAGAAGGCGCGTCGCTAGTTGTTCGAATGGATTTGAGATTTGGACTTCGATGCACAATTGAACAACTATGCGAAAGAAAGGGAACATTGGATAAAAGTTGGGCGCCGACCGGTGAACTCATTCGGTGAGCGGCCTTGGGCGAGGCATGGAGATACCGAGTGGAGGTTACTTGCGACAATGGCGCAAAACCCTCGGACTGACCCAAGCCCAACTTGCTGAAGAAAGCGGTTTGACCCAATCAGTCATCGCCAAGGTCGAACTTGGAACTGTCGACCCCCGGGCATCCACATTACGACGACTGATCGCAGCACTGGTGCGATGTGAGCGGCCCGATCAACCCCACAGTGTTGGCGATATTATGGTCGAAGACGTCGCTGTTCTTGCGCCGGATGATGCGGTTCAATCTGCGGTTGAACGCATGGTTCGAGAAGGCATCAGTCAGCTTCCCGTGGTCTCAGACAGCGGTGCAATCCTTGGCCTGGTTTCTGAAGCGAGTCTGCTTGGCGCCGATGTCCAACCGGACCGGCCCGTTCAATCCGTGATGCAGATGAATTTCGCAGTCGTCAACCTTGGAGTCACCATCACTGAAGGTCGGCGGTTGTTGGTCGAACATGAGGTGTTGTTGGTGACCGATGCGGGGATCCTTTGCGGCCTTGTCAGCCGCATTGACATGGTCCGGGCGCTCAGCAAAGAAGACGACAGCACTCATTGATTGTTGGCCGCATCTTCAGACTGTGGAGTGATGAGGACGTTGCTGCCGTCTCGAATCACGTGGGGCAAGGACAGTGTGCCGCCGTTGACCGTAACGGGGCAGGTCACTCCGCAAGCAGGAGCGAGGTAGTCCTCACCCGTTTCAGTGAGCACGAGGCGAATGCCGTGGCCCGCAGGAAGAATGGCGTCGATGGCTTGGAATTCCATCAGCATGGTTACCGTCTGACCCGGAAGCACGGTTGTAGGGTCGCTACCGCCTTGATGATAGCGAATGTCCATGGTTGCATGGCCAAGTCGAAGCCCTGTTTCTGCGTCTTGCATTTCAACAAAAATTTGCCCTCCGTCCATCGAGGCTTGGACATCGAGATGGAGGGTTGAAAGGCCTGAAATGAGGATGTCGTTCATTGAATCGATGGCGTCACACTCGAAGGTGACCGAGGCAATTGTGCCACCTCCGCCAGAAACTCCTTGTACGCTGTTGCCGCTTTTTGTGCAGCCATCCAAAGCCACATCTTGCCACTGGCGGTCTTCTGGTGGCCATGTCGATTCGATTCTCCACTCGCCGTCGTTGCGTTGGATTTGTGCGTGAAGATCTGGTTTTTCACCAACGCCTTTGAGGTAATATTCGAACCATTCAAACAAATCCTGGCCCCAATCCCACCTCGTCATGTTTTGGATTGCTTCGCCCCCATAACCGGAATCCTGAGCATTGTGCTTTGTCCATTGATCTGGATAGTTGTGTTCCCATTGGCCAAGCATGCCCCGGACATCAAAACCCGCATCAATAAACATTTGATACCACGGGAAGACTTGGTGAGGATCGACGTTCCAATCCTGCATTCCTTGAACCCAATAGACGCTTCCATTGTAATTTGTTAGGGCTTTTGAGATGTGTTCGCGCTCTTCGTAATAATTGGCCATGTAGGGGTCGAGTTCGCCCATGCCATAGGTCACCGGACCGGCAAACAAGCCTTCGATAATATCTGGGCAGATGTTGTCCATGTCTTCTGCATTGTAATCCACTGTGCTGCCAAAGTAATTCATGTGCATAACTTGGCTGCGGGCTTCTGCACTCCCGTTTTTGTACAACAGTGGGTGAAGCCCTGTTGTGCCTGAAATTGGCACGATGGTTGCGAGGTGGTCGCTGCCGTGAACAGCCGCCTCCCATTGGGTCGCACCTTCGTATGATTTGCCGTACAGGCCGACCTTTCCATTCGACCATTCTTGATCGCCAAGCCATTCAACTGCTTGGTGAATGCCCCAACCTTCGCCTTCTCCGCGATAATCAAAACAGCCCGAGGATTCCTCTGTGCCAAACACGGAGACTTGGGCAAAAGCATACCCGTGAGGAATGTAATTGTCGTAGATGAATTCTCCACGCCCAGCACCCACAACGTTCGTTGCACCGGATTCATCACCTGGTTGTCCAAAGGAGAAATAAGGGCTAACAACTGCAATAACGGGGACCTGCTCGCCCATCTCTGTGTTGGAGGGCAACCAGTAAGACAGGTGGACATTGGAGGTGGCAGGGCCCGTTTCCCACACATCTGAGGTGTCCACTTCGAAGGTGGCCTCTTGCACTTCGAGTGCGGTGTAAGGCCCGGGTTCAAGCACGTAAGAATAGCTGTCCGTCCAATTCCAATCAAGGGTGTGCCGGTCCCATACCTCTGGGTACATGGAGGACTCGGTTGCTTCGCCACCATCGGGTGCTTGCGCGCCCAAACACCCCGAGAGGGGGCCGAGCAACACCAGAAGGACCAACAGCCAAGCGGACCGCATTATTTCTTGGGGGCCTGCCGGATATCATCAATGTGATGATTGGTTGCTGTAACATCAAAAGGGGCTTGCTCTTGGGATGTGCATGGTGGTCCTTGTCACTGGAGCTGCTGGGTTCATTGGTTCCCATGTCGTCGAACGGCTCTTGGCTCAAGGGCATACAGTTCGAGCCACAGCAAGAAAGGCAGAAACTGCGGAATTTCTTCGTGCTTTTCCAGTTGGTGAAGGTGGTGCACTTACCGTTGTGGAAATGGATTTATTGAATGCAGAAAGCGTGGACAAGGCCGTTGATGGGTGCACGACTGTCATCCATTGTGCTGCTGTTTTAATGGTTGGAATCAGTGAGGTGCAACGCGACTTAATCGATCCGTCTGTGACCGGTACAAAACACCTGTGCGATGCCATCAGGCGCAGCGGTGGGGTGAAAACCATCATTCACACGTCCTCGGTCGCTGCTATTCGCAGTTCTCGGTACGTCAACGGAACCGTTTTCACCGCAGAAGATTGGTGTGAAGATGCTTCGACAACACTCAACCCGTACGGTTTTGCAAAAGCGGAGGGGGAGCGGGTAATGCGGTCTTTTGTCGATCAAATGAAGTCCGAATCAAAACCGCGTTTGGTGACCATCCATCCCTCAATCGTGTTCGGACCAATTCACCATCCACGCCACCTGAACGGTTCGATGGCGTACTTGAAACACTTCGCAGGCAAGTTGCCGTTTGTCCTTCACACCCATCTCAATTTTGTTGATGTGCGCGACGTAGCAGACGCCCACATCGCAGCGATGACCTTGGGGCCAGATGGAAGTCGGCTTATCCTCCACGCCAAAGGATTGTGGATGCGGGAAATTGGGGTTGAATTGAGGCGATTGCGCCCTGAAGGCTCCTATCCGGTCCGAACGCTTCCCTCCTGGTTGGCTTCAGTCATGGCCATGTTCCATCCAAAACTATCGGTCAAAACTGTTCGTTCGAGCTTGGGCCGGCATGTTGGCTATGATGTCGGGGCGAGTTTTTCTGTGCTTGGAATGGAGCCAAGGGCTGTTGAGTCGACCTTGCTCGACGCTTTGGATTCGTTGCCCTGATTTTACATTCGCAACCAATCCATCGGCGCGCCGGTATTTTCTTTTTATGATATGACGGATTGAAATGACACGGAGGCCCCCGTCTTGGACGAAGCAACCTTGGTTCTCAACGTGATGCTGTACGTCTTGTTACCCCTTTGGGGCTTGGCAAGTATGTTGGATTGGTGGTGTCACCGTTCGACCAACATCGAGGCCACTTCGGGGCTACGCGAGGCTAGCATTCACTTGGTGATGGGGGCTCAAATCGGTCTGCCTCTTGTGCTGACCTTGATTTTTGAAGTCAATGTCCTGGTGATGTTGATGTGTTTTGCGGCGCTTATTGCACACGAATTTGTGGCGCATTATGATGTGCATTACACCACCGGTAAGCGTGAAATTGGCATTTGGGAAGTCCATGCCCACAATTACCTCGCTACGCTTCCATTTTTCCTTCTTCTGCTGATCATTGTTCGCAGGTGGGAGGTGTTCATGGACACAAT
>DAPR01000003.1 GCA_002502605.1 Euryarchaeota archaeon UBA258 | reverse complement strand
GTTGTGAACTCATTTTGAAAGTTCGGATTGTTGACCGACCAGCCATCGTTGAAGTCCGAGGTTCCATCGCCATCGCGGTCTGGGCAGCCGTCTCGGTCAACGGTTGATGTGCCCGCAGCAAATCGACAATCATCAACTGAATCTTCAACCCCGTCGCCGTCAGAATCTGCGCCCATGGCGAGGGGGGAGAGGGCCATTGCTGACATGAGAAAAATCAACAGGATGCCATTCAATCTGCGAGACATGGCCTTCCGTGCTTTCAGGCATAAAAGGTCTTGTGGTGTTGATGTGTAAACAAAAAATGCCGGGCGAACCATAATAATGGGGGTCAGCGAAGGGAAGTGTTGAGAAACAACGCCGCCTCAGCCATCGATGTGAGCGAAGGTCTTCCAAAGGTCAGTGTTGCGGTTTTGGACCGCGTATTGCTGCATCTGGACGACCATGAAGCCCAAGCAGATCGGTACGTTGTTGGCCCTGAGTTGACTCGGCCAGGAATTGCAGAGGCTTGCGCCCAACACCCTCCAAATGTGAGCCGGGCCATGCGAACCTTGCTCAAAGACGGTGCTGTTGATGAACACACGCGCTCAATCAGGGGCGAAGAGCGACGGCAAAAAACATGGCAACTGAGCGAGACTGGGCGGCAAAGAGCTGCAGAACGACGCTCTGAATTGGGTCAAACAAAAATTCTCCTTCGCAACAATGAAGGTGAACTGTTAGAGGTTCATGCAAAGGAAGCTGCAGAGCGCCTCGAAGCAGACATTTCTTTGTTGCAGATCTTGCTTCATGCCCAACATGAGGGCGTCCTCACCTATGGCGATATTCGATTTGGTCGCATTCAGAAGTCGGATGATGCTCTGCCTGCACCCGGACGGTTGACACCAATGACTGGCGCACATGCCACCTACAACAATCGGCCACCTGAGACACGCCCAGTCCACGGGAGAGAAGTTGAACTGGAGGCATTGCAAACTTGGTTCGAGCAGCGGAAGCCCTGTGCAGTCGTGCACGGCATAGCCGGAATTGGAAAATCAACCCTCGTTGCTCACTGGCTTCATCAATTGCTTGAAGACGACCCGTACCTTTCGGTGTGCTGGTACCCTTGCCAACCATGGGACCGTTCGCTTGGGCTTGCGACAAGCCTGCTTCATCGATTTGGAATCGATGAATCTCACGATCCTTACAACTTGATTGAAACGCTCCCCCTCGCCCCTGGAGGCAAAATCAACGTGGATGCTTGGCGACGCAGGTTGCTGACCTACCTGACTGATGCTCGAACAATCCGTGAGCGGTTTAAGGACGAAGCAGGGGGCCCACCGCCCTATTGGCTCATCGTCCTCGATGATGTCCACCACTTGGAGGATCAGGCCAAGGATTTGCTTGGAGCGTTGTTGCAGATTTCAACAAAGGCACCCCTGCGTTTGGTGTTCATTTCTCGAACGACACTGAAAATCTATGACCGTAGGGATGTCCACACACGAGGGCTTGTGCAAGAATACCCCGTCTCAGGGCTGAGTTTGGAAGAAACGAAAGCGTGGTTGAAAGACCTTGATCACCCTTCTCAAGCCGAAGCCGACGAAGTGCATGCCGCCACTGGAGGCCACCCCTTGGCACTGGAATTGCTGGAATTGTATGGCCAGCCGACACATAACGATTGGTTGCGATTTTTGGATGAAGAAATCCTCACCTCATTGCCAGAACATGAACAAGATCTCCTGGCGACATTGGCCTTGGCTGACAAGCCTATGCCGTGGAAGTCATTGGCGAAAGCCGTAGGATGGGATGGAGTCCCCCCTCAGAACTTGCTTAAGCACGGTCTGTTGATCGATCTTGAGGAAGGCATGTGGTTGCACGAGGCGCTTCGCGAGCGATTGCTTCGGGATGTTGGTTCCTCACAGGAACGACGCAAAGCGAGTTTGAATTCTTGAATCAGAAATCTTCAGCGGTCATGTGCTCATCGACCCATTGAAGCACTGCGGCCTTTGGCATTGCTCCACTTTTTTGGCCAACGAGTTTTCCGTTGTTGTAGAGGAACATGGCAGGAATGCCGCGCACGCCCAGTCGGCCTGCATTCATTGGATTGGAATCCGTGTCAACCTTGGCAATTAGGATGTCACGCTCTCCGGCAACTTGGGTCAAAACAGGGCCCAATGCCTTGCATGGGCCACACCAAGGAGCCCAAAAATCAACGAGAACCCAATTGTTTCCGTTGACCGTTGTTTCAAATTCGCTGTCGGTCACT
Source organism: Euryarchaeota archaeon UBA258 (assembly GCA_002502605.1). Classification (GTDB taxonomy): domain Archaea; phylum Thermoplasmatota; class Poseidoniia; order Poseidoniales; family Poseidoniaceae; genus MGIIa-L1. The sequence continues at coordinate 5,162 of DAPR01000003.1, read as the reverse complement.
GCTCTTACTTCACCCATGGGCTCACCTTGAGGTTCCTTCGGCCCGAAGATTATGAGTCTTTGTACGCTATTTGGCACGATATCGGGTCGGAATCCTCATCATACGGCCCCACTTGGGAGAGGTGAAGGCGGTTTCATGATCATAGCACCGAGCGTTCTCACGGCTGATTTGGCCGACCTTGCAAGCGACTGTAAAGAAGCCCTTGATGCCGGGCTTGATTGGCTGCACCTCGACGTCATGGACGGGAATTTTGTCCCCAACCTCACCTTTGGACCACCCGTGATCAAGTCATTGCGGAAGGCGCTGGGCGACGAGGCTGTGTTTGACGCGCACTTGATGATCACGAACGCTGAATCATGCTTTCAGGATTACATTGACGCCGGTTGCAACCATCTTTCAGTTCACGTCGAAGCTGCCACCCACCTTCACCGGCTCGTCACCGCAATCCGTGCTGCTGGTGCGACCGTTGGGGTTGTTCTGAACCCCGGGACACCAGTGGATGCTGCGCTTGAAGTGCTCTCGGAGTTGGATTTGGTGCTGGTCATGAGCGTCAATCCTGGTTTTGGAGGTCAGTCATTCATTCCTACCGTGGAAAAGAAAATCCGCACCCTCAAGGCGGCCATTGATCAACAAGTCGCCGATGGAGGGCGCCCCGTACAGATTCAAATCGATGGCGGCGTCAAGGCACACAACATCGCTATGCTGCAATCATGGGGCGTCAGCAACTGTGTTGTTGGCTCTGGTTTGTTCAACGACAAAGCCTCGCTCAGTGAAAACCTCGCAGTGATTCATACAGCACTTGAAGGATGATGAAGGAGTGTCGGCGTCATGCGCATCTTGCTCGTGTCCTTGCTCTACCCTCTGCCAACAAACGCAGCGCGTGGAACCTTCGTGGCCGACCATGCGCTCGCCCTGAAGGAACAAGGGCATGATGTCCGCGTTGTAAACTGCCTTCCAAGGATGCTTCGTTATCAAGAAGCACGCCGTTCAACCCTGACGGGGGTTGCAAAGGCGCCCCGAACCTTTGAGCACGGTGGCATCAAGGTCTTCGCACCGCGGTACACCGCATTACCCGAACATCCATGGCCGTCCCTCACCTCGTTCAGCGTCCGACGAAGTGCGGCGTCCGTCGAGCGTTGGCTTGGCGACTGGCGACCCGAATCAATCGTGTGCCACACCCTATGGCCCGCTGGAATGTTAGCGGAAAAACTCTCCAAGCGATGGGCGATTCCCTGGGCAGCAGTGGTTCACGGATGGGACATTGATGTGGGCCTTGAGCACCCTTCTGTGGGCGCAACCATGCAATCGCTGATTCGATCACCAAACCACCTCGTAGCCGTATCCAAACGTCTTGAACAACGCGCGGTCGACGCTGGGCGACCAAGTGAATCGACGTCGATGATTCCTTGTCATGTCGCGGTCGAGGATGAATGGCTTCGACCAATGAAGCCATCCAAAAAACGCTGGCGAAAATCAAACATCGACATTCTGTTCCCAGCCGACCCGCGAAGACCTGAAAAAAACCACATGTTGGCCCTCAGGTGTGGTGAACTCTTAGAACAGCGAGGTTGGATTGTTGGCATCACCACCCTCAAACAACAACCACGACCCATTGTGTGGGACCGAATGCTTGTGGCTGACGTCACTTTGATCACCTCAAAGCGAGAATCTGGACCCCTTGTCGCCAAGGAATCGATGGTGTGTGGAACCCCTGTTGTTGCTGTAAACGTTGGTGATGTTGCCGAATACCTTCCAGAAGCGTGTGTTGTGGATCACCCCACTGCTGAATTGCTTGCCGATGCGTGTGAAGCAGCATTGAGCATGCGTTGGGAGGACGCGTTCGAACTGCCTGAGCGATTTAGCCAACCATGGGTCATGGCTCAGTGGGACGAAGTGCTGCAAGGCCTTTCGGGGTAAACAAAAACAGCCCAAGGCCAACCAAGGCCAACGGCAAAAAGGCCACGAGACCAATGCATGTTGCTAAAGCAAGCCCCAAACCGGCCCCCCATTCGTTCAACCGATGGCGGACATAACCTTCAGGACCAGCCATTCGCAACGACAAGATGAGCATGAAAGCCGCCGTGCTGCTTGAGGCAATCGCTGCAGCAAGAATGCCACGTTGATTCGAAAAATCGGCTTGCCAAGTGATGAGCGCACTTCCTACAAGGGCAGCAAAAGCGACGACAGCGCCGATGAAGGCCGTGAAATGCCATGGTTTCGAGCCGGCCTGTAGGGCGGTGTATGTCGGCGTTGCCAAAAGCGTGCAACACCAACCAAACAACAGAACCATGAACAATTCAACCGCCGATCCATCAAGTGATCCATCGGTGTATTGGGAGGGGAAGGCTAACGGTAGAATCAGCCAAACCACTGCTGCCCCACCGTACAACCCATAGGGCAACAGGGCCAAGCAGAAATCCAGTGAACGATTCATTTGTTCAGCAAACGCCTCGGGTCGATCCCTTCGCTCCCCTAACAGTGGCAGAAGGGCTGCTCGCATGGCTTGAGGCACCACCAATCCTGCTAACCATGCGAGTTGGGCGACATGGAACAAAGCTGCTGCGTCAAGTCCGAGCGCCCCGCTGAGAATAAATTTCTCAATTCGAACAACGTATGGCAGCACGCCAAGGGTGATGGCAAATGGCAGGGCATGCAAAAGAAGCGTCGTGTTGTTTTCCCAAATGGCACCCAAGTCGACGTCTGTGCCGTCGGATGTGTGGTTCTTCAGCAAACGGCTGGACCAGAACAAGGCGATGATCAAGCCAAAACAAGCGCCGATGAAAAAGGCCAGGGCGAACATCGTCACAGAAGTTGAGCCAAGCCAGAAAAAGACTGCGTATCCCGTGACTGTGACGCCGCGCTCAACGAGTTTCGTTATGGCCTCAAGCCGTGCTTCTCCCGCCACACGAAGTGCTGTTCTTGGTGCATAGGAGGCGATGTGGGCAAGCGCAATGCCCGCACACAACAGCAGCAACGGAGCGTGAGATCGCCAGTTTGAATCGATCAGTGGAGTGAGGATGAACGCCACCAAGAGGAATGGGACGAGAACCATCGCTTGCAATCGATAGATGCGGAGAATGCTCGACCAAACCCGATGCAATGCTTTCGCACCGTCGCGAGCAAGGAGGGTTGGTAAACCCAAATCAACGATGAGAAATAAGGTAGCAAAGGCATCAAAGGCGATGATAAACAAACCGAAATCTTCGGTGCTCAGTGCGCGTGTCAACAGAACTTGGCCGAATAAAGCCAAAAACACAGCAATGAGATCTGCACCACCAAGCCACGCCGAATCGCGCCCCATATTGGGCTGGCGTGCCTCGGATGGATGTGGTGCCGCGCCCATGGCAACGGCTGGCTGGGCCAGCCCTTCAAGCATCGCTTGACCGAGCGCAGGTTCAAAGCCATCAACTGACAGGCCAAGTTGAGGCGTCAGCATGGTCAGCAGCGAGTGGGTCGAAGCAGAAGTGCGTAAGGCTGTTCCCGAAGCGGTGATTGAAGTCGTTGACCTGCACGGATCTGGCGACCACTTTCACGTCAGAGTCATCTCCGAATCCTTCGATGGTGTTCGCCCGCTGCAACGCCAAAAGACGGTGCTTGCCGTCATGAAGCAACACATCCCTCATCCCGTTCATGCGCTTGACCTCAAGTGCATGACCCCCGCCCAAGCCGAAGTGGCTGGCGACACGGCATTCGATCCCCACGGGGGCGGACAAGGCGTACATATTCGCCGAATCAACAAAAACAAAAAGGAGTGAAATGAATGGATTGGACACCTGAAGAGCTGCAAGCAATCGTCGATGAACACAACCTCGTGTTGTTCATGAAAGGCAACCCGAATCAACCACAGTGCGGCTTTTCGAACCGTGCTGCACAAGTGATGCAACAGTTTTCTGAGAAAGTCGGTGAGCCGTTTGCTGCCGTCAACATTCTCTCAGACCCACGTGCCATTCCTTCAGTTTGCGCTTGGTCAGACTTCCCGACCATGCCACAAGTGTTCATCAACGGTGAACTGATTGGCGGATCTGACATCGCTCTTGAAATGCTCCAAGATGGAAGCATGCAAGCGATGTGGGACGAAGGGCGAAAGGCCTGATGCCCTTCATCTTCTGAACCTTCATTGATGACGCATACTGAGGTGTGATTCTCTTGAGCCACAGCGGCCTTCCGATGTGGTACCACCCGCTCTACACCGATGGCATTCATCCAGACGCTCGATTTCCTCGGGATCGATATCTGCGCGTGCTTGAACGCCTCACACCTTACCGCACAGGCAAGCAAGAACAGGCTGAAGGGGATGCCTTCATCGAAATTCACACGCCAAAACCAATCAAGCGAGAGCATCTTTTGTTGGCCCATGATGCAGAATATGTCGACCGCTTCCTAGCCGGCACCCTCACGGAGAAGGAAATCAAACGCATCGGGCTGACGCCATGGACCGAAGACATGGTCCAAAGAACTCTTTTGCTGATGGGTGGGGCTTTGGAGGCGACCGAACATGCGGTCCAATTCGGTGGGATTTCAGCAAATATGGCTGGGGGAACGCACCATGCACACCGAAATTTCGGCTCAGGTTATTGCGTTTTCAACGATCTAGCCGTCTGCGCACTTCACGCTTTGAAGAACCTCAACGTTCGCAGGGTGGCCGTGCTCGACCTTGATGTTCACCAGGGGGACGGCACAGCAACGACACTCCAACACGTCCCAGAAGCCCTCACGGTGTCGGTTCATTGCGATGTGAACTTCCCATTTCGAAAGTCAAGCAGCGATTATGATTTACCAATCGCGGCTGAAAGTGGTGACATACGCTACCTCGAGGCGGTGGAGGAAGCGTTGGACCTTTGTTTTGAAGATCAACCTGAATTGTTGCTCTTCCAAGCCGGTGTTGACGCCTTGGCCGCAGACGCTTTGGGGAAACTCAACGTGACTCGAACTGGAATGCAGCGACGAAATGAGATTGTATTCGAGCGAGCAAGCAAGCACAACGTACCCGTTGTGGTGTTCATGGGTGGGGGTTATGCCAAGCCTCTTGACGGCACCATTGACGCCTTCGAGGATTTGTTCACCCAAGCCGCAGGTTGGTCAACGGGTCGGACAACGCCGGCATCTAATGTTCAATGAACCACCGCATCCACCGGATGGCGATGACCGGCAAGGCTGATGCT
>DAPR01000067.1 GCA_002502605.1 Euryarchaeota archaeon UBA258 | reverse complement strand
CACTACACTATACGAGCGTGGATGTTCTTGCCACCGACCTTTCGTATTTAGCCATCTCGCAACAAGCGCATGCAGCCACGGCCAAGTAGGTTTCACATTCGCTTCAGTTTCACTTGTGAGTGAAAGTAAAAAAGCACTCACTGCGGCACATCTCAGCCTTCACTTTTTTTTTGCGGGTCGTTCCTCGCTTGATATACGGGTGCCAATGAGTTTGCAACATGGACAACCAAACGCAGCCGAACAATGATCTTTCATTTGCAGAGATGACATGCACTTCTGAACACACTCCTTCACCGACCTGGTGCAAGGCATCAACGACACTCTATGCCCACCACAGTGGTGAACTCCCATCCCGGTTCGCCACTGTGGGTTGGCAACCCCTTCACTTACCTGGTCAAGCACCGCTGCAGGCCACGGTCTCAAGGACGGTTCAAGGACTCAGCCGACGAGCAACACAAATCATCCGAGGTGAGGCATGATGGGTCGAACGCTCCGCTTGAGAACCGAAATTGAAGCTTACTTGTCCAACGTTGGTGAGGCAAACACCACCGACATCCTCGATCACGTCAACCAGCGATTCCGATGGGGTGCGACCATGAATCAACTCGGTAATGTCCTTGCAAGGGACCGAAGATTCGTCAAAGTTGGCTTCGATGAGGGCACTGACATTGGTGGATTTCGCATGAGAGTTTGCGTGTGGTCAATCGCTGGTGCTTAACCCAAAGAACTCAAAACCCAGCGATTTTAGCAAGAACCATGGCGGGGAGGATGTCTGCTTTGGTCGATTTAGCGCGACCAAAGAACATGGTTCTCGCTGGTCTTACCGTCGTGTTAGGTGCACACTTTGGCCTTGCGGGAGACTGGTCGTATGACCACGGCCGGGCAGTCGCCATGCAAATCTTAGCCGTCTCTGCGTTTATGGGCGCTGGCAATGCCATGAATGACATCAAAGATGCAATGATCGATGCGAAAGCACATCCATCGCGACCGCTGCCATCTGGCCGCATCACAGAAACTCAAGCCATACGGTTCGTGTGGTTGTTGATGCTTTTCAGCGTAGGCTCAATGCTCGTAGGGGTGTTCAATCTTCAATCAAAGGGACTTGACTGGTGGCCCTTTGCTGTCATTTACGTGGTGGCGGTCATGCTCATGCTTACCTATGACCTTGGTCCGAAAACGAAGGCAAGGGGATTGATTGGCAACATCGCCATTTCACTTATGGTTGCGGCAGTCATCGCTTACGGTGCTGCATCGATCGGTAAAATGACACCGCTGGTCGGATGGATCGCACTTGTCGTGTTTTTCACCAACCTAGCGCGTGAGATCATCAAGGATTGCCAGGACATGATTGCTGACGCTGATGAACGTTCGACACTGCCGATGAAAATCGGTCTTGAAAACGCTCGAATGGTGGCCTATGTGATTGTCCTTGGTGGACTTGTCTGCCTCTACATCCCCTACTGGCAAGGACCATTTGTGTTCAACCAACTGCTGTTCCAAACCCCAGCAATTCTCGTTTTGATCATGCTGAACGGACCATTGTACAAAGGCGAAGATGCCTTGGTTGCAGCCAGGATACGTGTTGCCATGCTCTTGGGGTTACTCGGGTTTTTGTTGACCCTCACGATGTGACATCAATCCAAGCCCATGAATTCGCCCATAGCATCCCAAGCGCCTTCATTGATGAAGTAAGCAAGAAGTGACATTTGCGCCCACATGCGATTTTCTGCTTGATCAAAGACGATTGAATGCTCGTGGTCCATGACCCAATCCGTCACTTCGTCGCCCCTGTGGGCTGGAAGACAATGCATGAATTTCCAGGTTGCATCCATGTGTTCAACCATAGACTCATTGACTTGGAATCCGTCGAAGGCGGCAACCTTGTCCTTCATGTGTTCTTCACCCATGGAGATGAACACATCGGTGTAGACGACATGAGCGTTTGAAACGGCTTCGATTGGATCGTGAGTCATCGTGACCTTGGAACCGTTCTTCTCCGCAAGTGCATTGGTTCGTTCAACGACATCAGAGGCTGGCTCGTAGCCTTCTGGGACTGCATACGAGATGTCAATGCCGAGCATAGCGCAGGCGAGCATGAGGTCATGAAGCACATTGTTTCCATCGCCAACCCAAGCAACAGTGATTTCGGATGGATCATCAAAGTGCTCCAAAACGGTCATCAAATCTGCAGCCGCTTGACACGGGTGATGCTTGTCAGACAAGGCATTGAGCACCGGAACATCGGCGTGCTTTGCCAATTCTGCAACATCGTCATGGGAAAAGCAACGGTAGGTCATGCCACCCAAAAACCTCGACAAGACTTGTGATGTATCGCCGACGGTTTCTGACTTGCCAAGCTGTATGTCATTTTTTAGAAGCGTCAAAGGATAGCCACCAAGACGGTTGATACCGACCTCGAAGGAGACGCGGGTGCGAGTCGATGGTTTTTCGTAAATCGAACCAATCGCCAAGGTATCAAGGGGCATGAAGTTGAGAGCAACCTCATCGCTTTGCTTCCACAAACGCTTGAACTCGATGGCCCAACGGAGGATTTTCTCAAAGTCTTCTTCTACGTCATCAATGGCTAACAGGTGCTGGGGCATGACCTTTCCACGAAAGGACGGTTTCTAACTGTTATGAGGTCAGAGAACGGCTCAGTTCTTTTCGTCATCGTTATCAGCAGCAAAGCCGTCACGGGCATCGCTCATTCCACCAAAGAGGGCTTGAGCAAAGGTGAGAATGTCTGCGAGACCTTCTTCTAATTCAGAAGATAAGGGAGTAAGTCCTGGTGCTTGTGCGAACTCCTGCATCATACGAAGTTGATTGATTGCAAATTCTGTTCGCTGACCTCCGGCTTCATCATAGAGGGCCATTTCTAGAATTTCCAAGCGTTCCGACCATTCTAAGATTTGAGCCAATTCATCTGGTTCGAGCAAGTCCGCCTTCGAAAGGAAGTTTTTGGTTGGGAGACCTAAGCGGAATTCCACAATGCTCGAAAGCAGCATTTGTGAAACAAATCCTGATGGTGAGCGAGAGAGCATGGGATCAAACAAGTAGATGATGGCAGATTGTTCCCTGCCGATCACTTCAATCAGGTGATTGCTTGCTTCACGGAAGGCAAACAGTTCGACTTGCCCTGGAGTATCGACAATCATCACTTCACCAGACAGGGCGTGAAGTTGAGCAGCGACATCGCCTGCTTGAGCTGCAAGCAAATCGGCTGCAAGGATTTGTGCGCCGTTTGGCCCTAGGTCATATTCACCCATCACTTCAGTAAGGGAAATCAAATCTCGAACGTCAAACTCTGCATCATAATGCACGCGTTCGGCTCCAGGATCAAGGTTGACTGCGATGGCATCGGTCTCTAAGAACCTCGACCATCGCTGAAATGAAGTCACCAAGGATGACTTTCCTGCACCTGCTGTTCCAACCACAAAGAGCACCGGAGGGGTGCCGCTGTCCATGCCAACCATGCTGGCTCCTCCGCCCCACCCTACATCAAGTGTGCGGATTGGACGGCTCAATTGCCTCCCGAAACAGCAACATTCACGAAATCCGAAGGGGAGAACGGTTATGTGCTCCTTGGGTATGGAGTTGATACCGCCTTGTGCGGATGCCACGGAGGAATTGTAAATGAGCGATGAAAAACCACCTATGCCACCCGGAATGCCCGCTATGCCACCAATGCCACCTATGCCACCAGCCCCACCGGCAGATGGCGCACCACCTGCTCCTCCTGGTCTACCTCCTATGCCTCCAATGCCTTCGATGGACGCACCACCTGCGCCACCAGGTATGCCACCTATGCCTCCTATGCCAGCAATGGATGCCCCACCGGCACCGCCCGGCATGCCCGCTATGCCACCAATGGACGCACCACCTGCTCC
>DAPR01000004.1:489-2798 GCA_002502605.1 Euryarchaeota archaeon UBA258 | reverse complement strand
TCTGCAACCACGCGTGGGCTCCAGTGTTCACTGAACAAGGTCAATTTCTCTGCCAAGTTGATGGCGGGCATGAACGGTTGAGGCCGCCTGCTCTTCTTTGGTTTAACTCAGGGTTCAGTGGTTGGGTCCCATCCTGAGATGTAGTCGCATTCAAGCGCTCGAATAGCATCCATTTCACTTGAAATGTCAACCGATAGCGATGCTAGATTCTCAATAATGCGGGATGGGTTGCTTGATTTTGGAATCGTGATACAACCCTCATCGTAGCAGAATTTGATCGCCACTTGGGCGGGGGTGGCGTCCAAACGCTCAGCAATAGCACCGAGTTCCGGGTCATCCACCTTGTGGCCTCGAGCGAGTGGAGAATAGGCCATGACCTTGGCACCGATGGCTTCTGTGGCTTTCTTCAGTTGCGGTCGTTGAAGCCACGGATTGAATTCGACTTGATTGACCGCCGGCATGTAGGTTGCATAGGTTTTCATCGCTTCAAGATGGGCAGCGCCGTAGTTTGAGACACCAATCGCTTTGACCCAGCCCTGTTCGAGGCAGTGCTCCATCGCTTTCCATACTGGAGCGCGGTGTTCTGGGTCTTCAGGTGGTGCGTGAACGAGGTAAAGATCGATGTAATCAGTATCGAGCAGTTCCAGAGATTTCTTGCAATGCTCGAGTGTGTCTTCGTAGCCAACAGCGTGACCTCGTCGCAGTTTCGTGGTGATGAAAAGAGACTCACGCTCAACACCCGCTTCTTTGATGGCTTGACCCACTTCGTGTTCGTTGGCATAGGCTCGTGCAGTGTCGATGTGCGTGTAGCCGGCTTCGAGTGCCGTAAGCACCGATGCCTTGCATTCGCCAGGTTCAGACATCAAAAAAACGCCAAGGCCGAATTGCGGTACGGTGTGGGTGTAGGCTTGCGCCCCATCTGGAGTGGTGTGTCCAATCTGCATGGTTGTCCCACGCCGAGGGGCTTCATCAATACGACGATTAGGCTTCAGTGGTCTTGCCTTCTTGCATACCGAGGTAAATCAGAGTGCCACCAATGATGAAGTTAAGTGCTAAACCGACGACGTTCGACGCCTCTTGATGGCCAATTTCAGCGATGAAAATATCGTTGACTTGGATGAGTGCACCAACGATCCACAGTGCGCCTGAAGCCATGGCCCAGGTGCCGAGGTTCTCTGTACCAAACTGTTCCATGGTCAAAGCGATGTGCATGAATCCGATGCACATGAAGGCAAAGCCAGCGTTTCGAATGGCGCTCGCACCTGCTTCGTTGGCAAGACTTGAGTCAACGAGCCATGTCTCTAGAGCACTCATTGGGGTGAAAAGAAAGAACATGGCCCACAGCAGGGAAAACCCACCAGCGACGCGCATCACAAGAGGGAGTTTGCTCATCTTCAAGCACTCTCTTCAGCAGGCGCGGCTTCATCTATGTTCCAGCCCATGACGCCACACAGGGCAGGCATGCCCCAGAGAATCATTGGCAGAATTGCTTCAGGAAGTGGAGCTGCAGGTTGACCAGCCATATCAAGATCCATTCCGGCTGCAATCACAAACCACACGAAGACAGGACCGCAGAGAACTGCGGCAAGCCGTGCTTGTTCTTGGCCTTCTGTCATCAGACCGGCATAAATCAAGTAAAACCCAACGGCAGCCCAAAATCCGATTAAGGCAAGATGATCGCTACCAAGTTCTGCATAAGATGCTCCAACGCCCATGATCATGTGCATCGTCGCAATAATTAACAGCCAAACCTTCGTATTTAGTATAGAATTCAATTCCATTGTAGTGGAGGTCAAGAGTATCGATATAATGATTCCTCAATACTTTGTCGTTTACAGGCCTAGTTGTTCACCTTCCAAATCGAGCGAAGAACTGATTTCCATCGAACTCTATGGTGCTTAGACTTATGTTGTTGTTCGAAGAGCGAAGGTCATGGATGGTGGCCTGATTGTGTTCAGCCTCGCCGCCACATTTTTTGCGGCAGCGTTGACCGTTCCTGCGGGTTTTGGTCTTGCGACCATGATCACGCCGGTGGTTTTCCTGTGGCTTGAACCACATGAAGCCGTGGCTGTTGTTGGGATTGTTCATGGCTCGCACAACGCTTGGAAACTCAAGGTGCTTCGACAAAGCGTCGATTACGAGGCAGTCAAACGATACGGCTGGGCCATGGTCGTTGGTGCGCTGATCGGGGCTGCACTCAACACGGCGGTTGAAGCGGATCCGTTGCTGTTGATTGTCGGCATAGCGTTGGTGATGTTACCACTGCTTTCGATCAGTGAAAAGTGGACCAACTACCGTTTGCCAGAAGC
>DAPR01000004.1:0-449 GCA_002502605.1 Euryarchaeota archaeon UBA258 | reverse complement strand
CATCAAGGGGCGCTTCGGGCGATGTTCTTGCAAAAGCGCCTGCCCGACAAATCAGAATACGCAGCGACAGCCGCGGTGCTTGCTTTGGTTGTCGATGTGACGAGGGTGCCGGTGTACGTGGCGCTTGAAGGCTGGCAGATCCTTGACGCGGGTTGGCTCATCCTCGGGCTTGTTCTGGCGGCCGTGCTTGGTGTTCAATTGGGTAAGCGCTGGCTCAAAAAATGGAAATCTGACACCATCCGCAACGGTATCTTGGTGGCGATTGTCGCAAGTGGTGTGCTCTACATTCGAGAAGCTGCTGTTGCCTTGCAGTGGCTTTGAATTCAACCAAATGCTGGCATCTTGGAAACCCACCCAAAAAGCAGAATTGCGGATAGAACTGTTCCTGTTACAAGACTTGTTTTTTTTGTGGTCACCCCATAGATCATGAAGGCCACCATGGCGATTGG
>DAPR01000059.1:284-9307 GCA_002502605.1 Euryarchaeota archaeon UBA258 | reverse complement strand
GGCAGTGCGGCAAGGATTGCGGAGTCAACCACGACAATCCCGACGCTTTTGTTGTTGAGTAGTGATTTGAAAGTGGCGACCATTGCGTCTTCACCTTCAGGGTTGTGCAGATGATCGACACCTGCAAGTTGGAAACCGAGGGTGAATTCCGGCGTACCTACTACTGCGATATCCATTCATCTCACCTCAATTCAGTATGTGTGCTTCGAGCACATCCGTTGGCAAGCCCGCTAGGCGGCCTCGCACGATGAGTCGCAAGTCATCCACTTCTTGCACCTTCATGGCGATGTAATGGATGACTGGAAGAGCGGACACTGGATGCAAGAAACTCATTCGAGCCATCATCTTGTGTTCGCGTTCTTTCAGCCAGGTGACCACAGCGTCAAGGCTGCGGGTTTCTGCTGAGGTTGCTAGTGCTTCATCAAAAGAAGCACCATCAAAGCGTGCTGCGTTACGAAGCAGGTCGAGTAAGGCGTCCTTTCCACCGGTAGCAATGGCGGAAAAAGCGCGCTTAGGTACGACCCGTCCTCCGGGTATAAGCAGGTCAACGATTTGTTCATTGGACAGTCCAACGGCCCCTGCTTCGAGGACGTTGAGGATGTTCCGGTGATCAATTTCACTTGCGACCAAGTCCTTCAAGAAACGAACATCGGGTCCTTTTCCAGTTAAGGCTTTGAGTGCGTTTGCGAAGTAATGACGGTCAAGTGCATCTTCGTAATCGGAGAGACGGGCATCTTCTGGCACGGCTGCAAGAGCAGAACCGAACGACTTTCGTCTCATCTGAGTGGATGCTGAACGTAGATCATCAGCGCTTTCGATGATTTTAATCCAAGGCGTATTGATATCGTTTAGTTCTGGCAGAATGGAATGAGTAATTTTCTCCATGTCGACATCGTTAGCCACGGACCGCAACACAACCTTTGCGTTGTGGTATTGGTAACGTGAGGTGTAGATCTCAACCATGGCACGGATTTTTCCGTTGCAAAGCCCGACCATCTTGTCCAGTTCGTGTTCGAGGTTGTGAGTGAGGGCTGCTTCAACCAAATCGCCACCGGTCAAGCGACCAGCGTACATATCCATTTCAGCACGATAACCGATGTCGCCGATGGCGACGGTCAACTGATCCGGTGATTGGCTAATGAGCTGGCGCAGACGGGCACGGTCCGCAAGTTTCTGCCGACGGGACTTTGCCCGGGCAGCAACGTAGGGTGTGTTTCCTGTCATTACCATTTAGAATCCCTCATTCAAACAAAATTGCTGTGGTTGCGCTCAATTCATCTTTCCAAGATTTTTCGAGCAAGGTGTCAAAGCGCATGTCATAGGATACAGAGCCGTCGGTGGCTTCGAGGACAAAGCCTCCGAGACCATCAACTGCATCGCCCATGGCTCGCTTTCCAGCGAGTTCTGAGAGCGCTTTTCGATCCATTTCAACTGGGCGGACGCTGTAATCGCTGCCGATTTCGTCAGCCTTGGCCATCAACGATTTGAGCAAACTTGCTCGACCCTTCATTTTCGGGCTGCTGAGTTGGGCTCGTGTCGTACCAAGGGTCTCATCGAGCACCTTGCGGCGTGCGACCAGAATTTCCTTTTGGTTGGCCTGGCGTGCGCTGGCAACGACCTCGCGGGCAAGCTGTGCTGCTTCGCGTTCGGTGCGGCTGGCCGCTTCCGAGCGGATGGTTGCAGCTTTTTCGGTTGCTTCAGCCACAACTGCGTCGGCTTCTTTCTTAGCCTCTGCAATCATAGCATCGGCTTCCGCCTTTGCTGATTTTGAGATGTCTTTTGCGAGTGTTTCAAGCGTCATTGTATTTCCTCCGTAATGGTGATTTCAATTGGTCGAAAATCGACCCTTCAATCGATGGTCCCCTCATAGGAAGAGTGGTAGAGCACCGAGAATGACGATGGATTCCGGCAAAGCAGTGAAAATCAATGCTGGACCGAACTTGCTTCCGTCTTCTGCGAGCATACCGACAGCTGCGCTGCCAATGGCTGCTTGGGACAGACCTGCGCCGATTGCGGCCAGACCGAGTGCGATTCCAGCGCCAATGGCTGTGTATCCGTCACCGTCTGATGCTCCGGTTGCGTCTGCTGCTGCTGCTCCTTGAGCAACCATAGTGATGGCTGCCAAAAGGATCAATGTTCTTAGGCTCGTTTTTAGGGTGTTTGCGTTCATATTTGCTACCTCCGTGTTTTTTTGTGTCCGTGGACTATGATTGACCCTCAACGTGGAGGGAACGGCCACCGAGCGGTGCGAAAGCACGGCCGGATCCGTCGTAGAATTTGCCCATCCATTCCACAAAGTGGAGACGGGCTGCGTGAATGGTTGGTGAAAGAATACCGAGAGCCAAGGCGAAAACTTGGACGAAGAGGAAGATGACGAGGCAGAGGGCTGCAGTCAGATATCCAGAGGCGCCTCCTGTTTCGAGGCCGGCTAGGATGTTTTCCCAACCGAGGATAATGGAAACTTCTGCAATCTTGACACCTGCAACGCCGACCGCCATGATGCGGAGGTAGGACAAGGTGTTAGCGAGAAGGCCGAATGTTTCGATTGGACCCATGATGATGCCACCAGCCCAGCCAAACCCTTCATAGACAGCAAGACCGACGATAAGGCAGCAAATGCCGCCGATTAGGAGTAGGTTCCAGAGGGGTTGAACTTCAAACAATTCATTGTACCCCATGACGAAGTTACGGCAGACCATGAAACCTCCAACGAGGATCATCAACCAAGAGCCTTTTTCGAAGAAAGCAGCGCTGAATCCGTGAGCCTTGTTGACATTGAGGAATCCGATGATAAGGCCAACCAAGATGTGGAAGACGCCGAGGTAGACGGCGAGGGAAACGTATTGCTCCAGCCCGTGACCTGCACTTGCACGGTGGAACGGCATCATCACGAATGGGTGGTCAGGGTCGCCAAGTCCAAGCAGGACTGCAAGTCCTTCGGGCAGGACAAACACATCGTGTGTCCAATCATAGATACTGGTGAGGAAGGCAATGTCTGGGCCCCATCGGTACCCATCTTTGAGTGCCCCTGTTGCGTCATACATGCTGCCGTCCCACACAAAGCCAAAGCCTTCTGCGAAGATGATGCCCCAAATGATGCACCAAACACCCATCCAGCGGAGAACGGTCATGCCTTTCTGTGCAAGGGGGTCAACGGCGAAGGGCTTAGAGCCAAGCCACAAAGAGAGAGCGACAAGAACCGCACCATAGCCAAAGTCACCTAGGATCATTCCGTAGATGAAGGGGAAGGTCATCATAATGAGCATTGATGGCTCAAAGGTACCGTACTTGGGGCGACCGACGAGATCGACCAGAAGTTCGAACGGTTGGGTGGTTTTTCCATTTTGGAATTCGATTGGAGGGACTGCGTCTTCATGGTCTTCATCCACTGAAGGCATGGCACGGATCATTGTGAGAGAGATGTCGAGTTCAGGGAGGTTGATTTTCCCGTCGCCATCCAAATCCATTGCTTTGACAAGAGGACCGATGTCCCAAGGAGGCAAATCGCCGATGCTGGTGGACTTGAGGGCCTGTTGGAACTCATAGCTGTCAATCTTACCAGAATCATCCAAGTCGATTGATTTGAAGAATTCAAACACGGATTGCTTGGTCTTGATGAGGTAATCAGAGAGCATCACCAATTCCTTGGCGACCTCGGGCGAATCGTGGGCATCGTCGTGGCCGTGACCGTGGTGTGGGTCAACATAGGCCTCGATAGAAACGTGAGAAGCGATCGCACCGAGTTTATCCTTCACCATATTGCCTTCTGAGGTCGGAACCCAGCCGTCCAAAGCAAACGCTTGGTCGCTGACAGCCACGAGGGTTGGAGAGGTGTAGATTGCGTCTTCACGGGTCAGGTGTTCTTCAAGAGCGACAAGTGAGCGACCGTTTCGATCGACCCAAGCGTCGAGCGCTTCCTGAGAGGAAGCAATAGTGTTCTCAAGTGCGTCGATTTGAGAGAGTACGCTCGAGGCTTTCGAGGCAGGAGAGCCTTCGCCTGCTGGAATTTGAACCGCTTTAGCACCAAGTTCAGCAAGGCAGATTTGTACCTCCGCTGCGTGTTGAGTCTGGCATGCAACCGCGACGATGCCTGGTGCGGAGTGAAGGAGAATTTCAGTTCCAAGCGCTGAGAAGACCGACTTTGCTTTGCTGGCTCTTGGAGTTTCGCCCACGTAGACTTCTAGACCGTCGAAACCGCCCATCAATTCGAGAGGGATGTCCAAGGGAGCAAGGCGTTCGAGGACCTGGTGTTGCTCCTTCAAAGAGGAGATTGAGGCTTCACTTTCCCGGATGGTGTCAAGGTAGGAAAGTGCGTCATCGATTTTGGATTCGAATCCTTCTACCAATTTCTTAACTTTGCCAAGAGACACTGGCCCCTCGATGTTCATTGCCTGGACGGAGGAGGAAACGCCACGAACCTTGGTGAGCAAGGCACTCGTTTTGTTTGCGCCTTCGGTAGAAAGCGCACGGCCAACACCGATTCCATCTTGGAAATGGCCATATTCTTCAATGTGGACACAAGAGAGCGTAGCGCACATTCGCAGAACTTCTTCCATCTTATCGACGGGAGCCGCCACGGTGAGGCGGGACATTTCTGCGGTTGCGAACATGGGAACAACTCACTGAGAATTTACTTTTTCGAGCAAGTGGGCGACTGCCTTGTCCTTGCGATCTGCTGCAGAAGATTCGATGGCGTCAACCACTTTTTGGCCTTCTTTGGCGACACCTTCTGCTTCTTTGTTTGCTTTGGCTCGAGCAGCGTCGAGGGTGGCTTGAGTTTCTGAGACTGAACCATCGGTTGCGTCCGCAACGAGTTGAACGGATTGGCGGCGGGCTTCCGCTGCAATTTTTCCGACTTCAGCTTGGGCATCTGCAAGTTGCTTTTCGGCATCTTGTTCTGCTTGCTTGATTTTGCGAAGGACGTCAGCCATACCCAAGATAATCACCAGCAATTCGGCTGAATGGTAGGGGGTTTATGAGGCTAATGGGGAGGTCTCTATGGCCAAACAAGGGGCCTGCGTCAATGTTCATTGCTTTGGCTTCGTCCCACGGAACCGGCTCGCCATTGCAAACGGCCATAATAAACGCCCTTGGACGTCCTGATATCCGACCTCTTTGATCATGGTTCTGTAGTATCCATTTGTTCCGTAATGAGAGTATGTGTTTGCGAGTCCTTTCCAGGGGTGGTTTTTGTCTTTGGTCACAATCCGTGCAAGCAATTGCACGGCAGTGGCCATCCAGATCCGCCCGGCAAGCCCATGCAGCCAATTGGCTTTCCCTGCATCACAAATCACCAAGCGACCACCTGGTTTGAGCACCCGATAAATCTCTTCAAGCCCTTTGCGTTTGTCTTGGAAATCTCTGAAAGAAAACAAGCAGAACACCATGTCAAAGGTGTCATCTGGAAGAGGAATTGACTCCGCTATGGCTTCGACATAAACAGCGGGTGATTCGCCCCTCGAGGTGCGGGATGCATCAACTCTTTTCTTAGCTACCTTCAACATTTCAGGAGAGGGGTCAAGGCACGTGACATCAAGACCAACCAAATCTTCGGCGAAGGATCCCGGTCCACATCCAACTTCGAGCACCTTCATGCCGGGTGTTGCGTGGTTGCGAACATTTCGCCTCCAGCGTTTGTCTTGGCCAAAGGTCATCAGTTTGTTGACCCTGTCGTAATTAGGAATGGTCGCTTCAAGTTGGCCTTCAAGGATGGTCCATGCTTCCAAATCGATACCAGACGGGTCGTAACCCCCAGTCGCTTCACGGCTCCCCATGGCCCTCTCCCATCTGCCGACCCCTTTGGACATGTCGCAGGACGAGGCCAGCGCAGAGCGGGTGGTTTCGCAGGACCATCAAGCGATACGCTCGACGGTTTCTGGAGTGATTCCTTCTTCTGGAGTCACTCGGAACACAAGAATCTTCAAGTTCTCAGGAGCGTTTCGGAATTTCGAAACAACCATCGAAGTTTCAAAATCTGTACCAATGGTTCGCACATTGAACGAGAGGACCATGTCTGCGATGGTGGACAGTTCTTGCTTGATTGCCGCATCCAACCCGTTGGTTGATACTGAAATCAACAGGAGGCCACGATGCAATTGGGCATGGGCTTGGAGCATTCGAACCATAGCAACAACACGAGCTGGATCTTCACGCTGTAGGAAGAAATCAAGGCTATCGACAACGGCCCTAAAGTAAGGACCGAGGGCCATAATTTCGTTGGTGACCTCAGTGAGGTAATCCTGATTGCTTTCATCGACGAATCGAGTTTGAGCAAGCCGTTGAATGTCAGCAAGTTGGAAGCCTTCAAGGCGATATCGGCTTGCCAATAGTTCTCGTTCTAAGACGGTTGAGTTGTATTCTTCGCCGATGGTTCGGACGTTGATGTCCATTGGCCAACTGTACTTTTGGAAGATTCTGACGATTTCAGCCTGACCCTCGTTTGTGGAGATGTAGAGTGTGTTTTCAGATTCTTCGGCAGGAGATGTGAATTGCTTTGCGAACAATTCGCTTCCTGAACCAGTGTCTGTGAACGCAATCAGCGTAAATCCACGCGGGATACCACCGTGCATTTCATTGTCGAACTTTGGCACACCAAAGGAACCGACCTTACTGAAGAACTCCTCATCCGCGGGATCGAAGTCGAATTTACGTGCCATACTTGTTCACCTCAATGGATTACGACTTGGCCACGGTCAATTAAATCGGTGCAGTACAAGTCAAGATTGGACAAGACCAACGGCGGAGTTTGGTCAGGAACATTGAGCACGACCGAGAGGACTTCACGCTGACGGAAGGTGTTGATGAAGGTGTGAAGGTATTCTGCGAGAATGCGGTCTTCATTGTAGATTGCAAGTGCATTGACGCTGTCGAGGAAGACGAAGTTTCGCGCAGAGGTTGTGGTTCGGAGAATGTAAAGCGTGCGCAACAAAACGGATTCAAGCATGATTGGACTGTCGACGAAATGAATGTTGGAATAAGGAACATCAGTGCCTCCCAAAATACCAGATGAGACCAAATCGATGAATTGAATGTTGGAAACGTCCATTCCAATGGATTCGAAGGCTTGGATGATTTCGACTGCTCCTCGGTTTGCGCTGATGTAGACGCCACCCATCTCGAACATTTGCATGAGCGGTATAATGGTGCTTGCAGTGACCATGAAGGCGTTCGAGTTTCCGCAACGAACCTGGACGGCACTGTTGAGGGCGACTTCCGTGAGTTGTTCAGCAATGCGTTGATCCAATTCGAACATGATCATGACCCCCAGCGCGATGTTTTATCGCTTTGTGCGCCCCATTTGAGCATCGGCGTGAGCATGACACCCAGAGGCGTGAGTTCGATGGCGTGCTTGGCACGGCTGTGGTGCGTTCCACGCATTTTGACCACTTGTAGAAACCTGAGCAGGTGGCCCATTCGCTCAACGTCACCCATAACAATGATGCCGTCTGCGATTGCTTCTTCCACACCGAAAGAGGACCAGTGGGCGTTTTCTGTAGCAGAAGTAATCTCCGAAATCAAAATGGTTGTGCATCCTAGCGTGGCCAGTTTCTTTCCAAGTGTGAACAAGAAATCACGAATCAATTGCTCGCTCTTAATTTTGTAACAAAGCGTGGTGACTGAATCGATGACGAGGCGGGTCACACCGATGGTGTTGACGATATCGACGATGGCTTTGATCAATGCGTGAACGTCATCAAGTTCGAACGACGCCTTCTCAAGACCAAGCCACGAATACAAAACGTCCATGTCGAAGACGTTGATGAGACCTGAATCGACCATGTTCATGTCAAAAAAGGCATATTGGCGGATGTTTTCAAGCAACTTCACTGAAGGTTCTGTTGCTGTGAAGTGGGCACAAGCTTCTCCAGCGAGTGCGCCACGGACAAGAAATTCCATCCCGAGGGTTGTCTTTCCTGAACCACATGTACCTGCAGCAAGCACGGTAGAACCGTAGGGGATGCCACCGCGCAAAATCTCATCCAATCCATGAATCCCTGTGACGCATCGGTCTCGGGTGTATACGGCGGCTGGCTGCATGGGTAACAAACCGACCAGTCCGGTCGGGTTCATCAAGCAATCGCCCACAACTCAATGGATGAGAGCATTGCAACGCTTCGAAGCGTTGGTCGTCAAGCATCACCAGGCGTAGGGATTTCTTCGATGTACCACGAAGTGGAGGCCGTTGAGATTCCATCCCACGCCAAGGATTGGCCTGTGACCATGAATAAACCGGTATCACCGCCCCATTCAGCCCGGAACATATCGTACGGCCTAGCCTCATCAATTTGGGTGTAACGCAATTTCAAAACACCCGAACCATCGCTCATTCCGTTAACCATCCCAACACCCAAGAAACCCTCTACCCCAAGGTCGATCACCTGAGAGGTATTTCCAACGGCCTGGGAACTGGGATCACCTGTGAACACAACGGTGGTTTTTCCAGCAATAACTCCGGATTTAAACAGGTGGTCGGAGACGATGGTTGAGGAGGTATGATTCAACGACCAACCTCGCAAAGCAATGGCGAAGTCGTTTGGATTATAGATTTCAATCCACTCAGGACCGCCGTCTGATGGCCGGGTCATAACCTCAGTAATTTGCAGGTCGTTATTGAGGCGCCCACCTTTGTGAACTTCAAGCACAACTTGCCAAGTTTCACCGTCTTGGATAAACTGTCGATTCGCGGTGGATGAAGCTGTTGCAGTCCTGCGCTCGGTTCCGCCATCAAACAGCATTGTTCCGATTCTGCTTGCATTGCTGCTTTCAACGACCTCAATGGTCAAATGAATTGAAAACCCTTCGTCCAAGCCTAAGCCGTCGATCATGTCGCCTTCAGTGAGGTTTTGAATTGCATTCACTTTCTGAATGTTGAGAGCTCCATCGCTCACCAATCCCGCCTGAACTCGACCGTCATCAAGAGACGGGGCGGATTGGAGATGCCAATCGGCCGTTGCGTTGGCGTAATCCATACCGCCAACACCAGCGGGGACAAACCACCCTCCATCGGAAGTCAAGCGATCTAA
>DAPR01000059.1:0-216 GCA_002502605.1 Euryarchaeota archaeon UBA258 | reverse complement strand
GCGAGGGATAAAAATGCAGTGAGGATCATCAGGAATAAGGCAAAGGCAGAAAGAAACTCGATGACAGCGGTGAGAGCAGTCTCGTCCCTTTCGAGTGAACGAGACCCCCTGCTGCGCATGGATGTGCGTGGTCTTGGGCGATTCAAGAGGTTGCCGCATGGAGTGGGAGCAGAAAGTGAAATTCACGGTCCTTGCCCCCTTCGGGGGCGATGAGTC
>DAPR01000036.1 GCA_002502605.1 Euryarchaeota archaeon UBA258 | reverse complement strand
CGCTCTGAGTTCTTCAGTGCCGACTTCTCGGGGTAGTCCTCCAACAAACAATCGGCAACCAGGTGCGTTGCGTGGGCGTCGACCTTTGCCGCCGCTTTCGCCTTCGAATCGGAAGTAGGTACGTTCTCGTCCATCTTCGCGAACATCAGCTGCAATGAATGTAGCCCGACCTGCTGGTCCTTTGCCAAACATGGCTTCAGCGGCAGCGCCCCAGCGCTTTCCAGCGTTGTTGAGGGTGCTTGCACCTTGTTCGAGTTCAGCCCATCCAGCACCGTAGTTGTCGGCAAGGGCACGGTAGGATTGGAATCCACATGAAGGGCATTGAACGTTCCAATCACCATCGAGGTGTGGAAGCAAGGTGTCGCCACATGGAGGGCAAATGGCATGGAGCACACCGCAGTCATCTCTGTCTCGGAATGAAATTCGGAGCACAGGTGAGGTTTCCTTCACTTCTGCTCTGCACACATCACGACGTCGGACAGCGTCTGCAGTTTGATGCATGTAGCGATCCACGATGTTCGTGACATGGAATTGACCGTAGAGGTACTCGGGCAGCACACTTCCAGGCTTCCCTTCGATGCAGATGACCTGTGCCTCTCCGTTCTTTTCGTTGAGTTTAACAATTTCACAAAGCACAGTATCGCCGATTTCAGGAGTGACAACGGCCTTTGCAGCCGTGACCGTACCGATGCCATCGTTGATGGAAAACGCACCAATTGCAGTGGCCACAATGCGGCCATCAACTTCAATTGTTCCTTCTCCAGCCTCGCATTCTGCGGTGCTGGATACATTCATTCCTGGGGTGACGAGGCTCGGCGTCATGTGATTCATTCCTTTGCAAACATGGCCTGAGGTAGGTCGCATGCTGTTTCGCGTGGTTGAAGGGGTGGGCCGTCCCCTTTTCAACCCCTCATACGAGGGTTCAGGCCTGTTCATTTTCGTCTTCGATTAATTTGGCATCACCGGGTCGGTGAAATCGCCAGCATCGAATTGGAGTTGTGGCCTTGCCTTTGCTGTGATGGGCATAGGTGGGTGGTAATCTGAATTCTGTTTCTAACATCACCTCGCCGTCATAACCGTGTTCCTTCGCCATTGCAATCAAATGGCGTGCTTTGGCGCTATGAAGCACATGAACGGCTGTTGCACCCAACGAGAATGCGAATTCAAGCAGTGGGCGATCCGCCCTTGCGCTTTGTACGCCCCAAGGAGGGTTCATGATCACCAAATCGATTGGTTGTTCGATTTCAATTTGTTCAGGTCCAATCATCGCATGGACCGTTGTCGCCGAACCAGCGACTCGCTTGTCAATCTTCGAGGCGTTGGCCTCTGCGACGGCATGTGCGGATGAATCGCCTTCGATCAGGGTCACATGTTCAGCGCCAAGCAAAAGGGTTGCAAGGCCGAGAATTCCGTTGCCCGCAGCTAGGTCGACAATGTGCTTGCCCTGCACATCGTCGACTTGGTCCACACCGAGCATCCAGTAAGCAGCAAGGTCGCCCTCTGTAGCGTATTGCTCAAGTTCGACTCGCAGACAAGGGTGGGGCTTGAGCTTTGACAATTCAATAGCCAAATGCTTCGGCCGCATTCAACTCACCAGCGTGGCGGTTGTTGTTGGAATTGGTTGTTTGCTGCGTATTGCTGTTGGGCTGCTTGCATTTGCAAACGCATGTAATGAATTTGTTCTGCTTCTTGGCGAAGGCGAAGAAGAAGTTGTTCGCCAGGTTGCTGATTTCCACAAAACCTGCAGAAGCGAATGCCGTCTTGGTGCTGTTGTCCGCAGTTGATACAGAATCCCATGGTGGTGCCTCCAATGTGGTGTCAGGTCGAGCGGTATTGAATCTTGTCATTCCATCGTCGCCAACTGAAGGAAGACGGGCCATGTTTCGAACCCGACGGCAGTTGCACGTTCGTTGATCTCTTCCCAACGTGGATCATCCATCATTTCATTGGGTTCCACGCCAGCCGCCAGTAAGCCGTTGACAAGTTCTCTGAATTCGATTTCAATATCCGACATTTGCTCTCCAGGTTCCTCTTCAATCACCGGCATAGGGACATTTTCTTTGTTCTCCTCAGGGCTCATGACAGGTGCTGGTGTTTCAACAACTTGCGAGGCAGTTGGTTCCGGCGCGCTGCCTGATGGAAGAGGTACGAAAACGTGCTCGGGCGTAGCGGGGCTTGTTGGCAGGGGTGCTTGCTCAACGTTTACTTCACCGTCTTCATTGGGCGAAACATGAGGTTCAGCCTCATCGGCTATGCCAGCGATAAGGTCGGTTGAGAAAGCGTCCATCATGGCGTCCATGCTTTCTTCTTTAACGGGCGCAGGTGCAGGTGCTGGCATCTCTTCAGCAGTGGCTTGACTGATGGTTTGCTTTTTCTCCAACCGTCCAACTCCGAGCACTTCTGCCTGCTGACGGGCCAATTCTGCCGCTTGTCGCCTTGGCAGGCTTACGAAACACTTCCCTGGAATGCTTTGAGGCGGGAAGGGGAGGTAGTAGCGTTCAAGAGCATCGAGCGAGGGGTGTCGAAAGCACATGATGCGCTGAGTCTCAAAACCGCGTTGTGCTGGATTGTCAACCGAATAAGGCAGAGCAGTCACTTCAACAGAACTGCGAAGCCATCCTTCGTTGGTGACGAGGTGCTGCATCCAAGGGCCCATATCAGGTGTTGCTAAGTCGACGAATTGAAATGAAGCACTTCGTGGATCAAAGCCTTGATCTTCGAGCAAATGTGCTCCAGCACGAGGGCGGTGGAAGACCGTTAAGACGGGTTGTCCATGTTCGATCATATCGCCGTGCAATTCGAGCAACTTTCGTTCTTTACGAGGACACATGAGCATCACGGTCATGCGGCTTGAGGCAGGGTCCCAGATCTCACCCCAGCGTGTATCTGCCTCATTCTTGAGTTGACCAAGGGTCATGTCCGGAATCATTGCGGTAATACCCATGCTCGCACCAATTCCGTGGGGGTGATGAACGCATTTATGCCTACTGCTGTTTCGGGAGCCTTTGTTCGATGTAGGCCTGCTCTGCCAACAACATGGTACCGCCTGCAGCGCCACGGATTGTGTTGTGTGAATAGGCTGAAAATTCAACGGTTGTCGAATCCACCATGCGAACTGGGCCGATGACCACACTCATTCCGGCTTTCAAATCATGAGTTGGGTCTGGGTCTGAAAGGAAGTGTTCTCCATTTCCCCAAAGGTGCGCCTCTGGGTCGATGCTTGCCACCCTTTGCATGGAGCGCAGTGGCGCACTTGGGCAATCAAGGAGGGCTTGAGTAAAATTGTGAGCGTCCAAGGCTGCGTTCACCTCGCTGAGGGTCACTGGTTCAGCAAACGTCACTTGAGCGAAGATCTGATGACCATTCATTCGTGTCACACGGCGGCATTCCACCTCAACTTCGAAACCTGCGGACAGCACGTGAAGCAGTTCAGCAGTTGTCTTCTCCGCTTCACCAGGGATTTCGCTTGGGTGATCGCCATCCAGTGCAGATTGACTTTGAAGTAAGCCGTAGCCTGCGCCTGAAAGTGCTTGTTCGCTCCTCATCCGTACATTGGTTATGGAAAAGGCATGGTGGAGTGCAGCTGTTGGCACGGCGAGTGGAATCAGTGTGCAATTTGTTGCGCATGCTAACCCGTACCCATCGCTTCCGAAATCGGCCAGATGTTGAGGATTGATGTCTGAGATCACCAACGGGACACCATCGCACCGTCGAAAAGCGCTTGAATTAGAAAACACAGCAATACCGGCTAAGGCAAGGTTGCGTTCGAGCGGGTCTGCAACCTCCGCAGGTACACAAGAAAAAGCAACGGTGATGCCTATTTCCTTGAGGTGAGCAATGAGGTTGTCATCTTCTGCATCAAGGACCTTGAGGTGAGGCAATTGTGGCCTGTTCTGTTCAAGGCCCCATGGAATTGAGTCAAGCGAAGCACCTGCTGTGCGTTTGCTCCCGACCACGGCGCTGAGGCGGAACCATGGATGGTTCACAAGACGTTGTTGCATGCGTTGAGCAACCAATCCCGACGCACCTAGGACTGCGGTGTGGTGGCGTCCCATGCTTTAGCCTCCCTCTTGCCTGTTTTGAGACTTGTTCATTGTTCGATGCTCAAATTCCCTTCCCCTTCAACAGAATGGGGCGGAGTTTTGAAAATTCTACGAACAAGCAATTTTCTCAAAATGTTCCAACCGTCCTTGACAGAACCGAGCTTTGCTTCCCCCAAGCGTTTGGAATATCGAATGGGAATCTGGGCAATTTCAAGGTGTTCTAAAACGCATGAAGTGTACATCTCAGCCTCGATTTCAAAGCGCATGGAATTCAATTTCAACGCCTGAATCGAGCGTCGGTTAAACGCCCAATACCCAGTGCATAAATCAGGCATAGGTACGCCGTAAAGAGCAACAGCACACCATGTTAACAAGTGGTTTCCAAAGTAATTGACACGGGTCATCGCATCGGGGTCCATCGCACCTTTTAGGCGGTCTCCAACCGCCACATCAGCTTTTTCTAGAGCCTTCAACATGCGAATCATTTCCTCTGGATGATACGTTCCATCGGCATCCAACATCACCAATGCATCATCGCCGCTTTGTAAGAAAGCCGAGAATCCCTGGCGCATAGCCACTCCTTTCCCTCTCCCATGTTGACGCATCGTCTTACAGTTGAGTTGTTTCGCGATTTCGATGGTACCATCGTCGCTTCCACCATCGACAACAAGAATGGAAACCATCCAGCCCGAGGCACGGAGTTGTTCGATGGGAATCCTCGGAACCACCTCTGCGATTCCCTCGGCCTCGTCCAAGGTGGGAAGGAGCACCGTGACGCTCTTCATGGTGTGAGGAATCGCTTTGATGTTTTCATCGCTTCGCTCAAAACCCCGTTTAGACCCTGAATTCCAGCCAATGCATGCGCAACCCAGTGCGGTCAAGCAGGGCGTCACCGCGGCCGGAGAACCCGATTGGATTGATCCAACGCCGATTCGAAGAACTGTCAGCATCCCAAACAAATTCCAGTGTTTGGGTTCCTTCGCTCAAGTTTACGTTTTCAATGCAGGCCGAATGCCAGCCTGAATTGAGGTCGTTGAACGTTTTATTGTGCTGGTCAAGCATGATTGTAACCCCTTCGAGGTTCCCAACCGCTTCAAACACCATGCACAACCGGCCAGCAGGCATGGTTTGTTCTTGGAACTTGAATGAAAGTGATGTGTCCACTGATTCGATCAGAAAAGGTCGATCGTTACCGAGTTCGAACGGATCCCTGAATCGATGGTCTGCCCACGGGTCGATTCTCGTGATGCACCCCTTCTTGCACGAATCTTCGTCGAAGGAAGTAAACTGATGCACCTCACTTTGACCAGAGCCATCGAAGGCCCAAAGCGCACTGCCGTGATGTTCGACAAGCATCGACCAATGCGATGAGCGAGCAAGATACCAACCGACGGTGCCGAGCGGGGAAGACACAGCATGAGTGATGTTGAGGGCCTTGATCGCCTCATGGTGATCTCCAAACACAGCAGAGGTGGCTTCAGATTGAATCGAGGATTCAAGCTGGACCAAGCCAAGTGTTGGTAAACTGGTGAATTGGATGTGGGTTGGTGCATCCAAAACATAACCCCATTGAGCGTTTTCGGAGAACACAATGCTCCCGTCTGGTAGCCCTTCAATCGCTTCCATGAGGTCGATATCGCCCTGTCCAATGGGTCGCAATTCATCATGCTCGCTGACTTGGATCAACAGCAAATTACCAATGATGATTCCAATGATGACGCTTGCCATGAGTCCTGTTGAAATTTTGTGGTGAAGGTGAGGGTCCCATCCAATGCCCATGAAGCCTCTTTTTTGATCAACGGCAGTCAAATTCGTAGCATCGCTCCACAAGAGGCCAAGCAATGCGGCCAACGGTATGTGGAAGGCATGCAAACCCATTGAATACAGCACATAAGAAAGCAGGGAGAGGATCGGGATTTGTTCTAATCCCTCGATGAGGTGAATGCCACTCAACAACCATAATCCTGCAAACCAAGTGCTCAGGAGCATCCCTTCGACCGTCCCGCGCAGTCGCCACGATGCGAGTAACCCGCCTGTTAAAAGCAGCAAATTGTAGGTGATTAATGGGCGTCCACCCTGCCAACCATATTCGGCAAACACAGCGGCGTCAAGCATTCGAGGGGCCAGAATGAGCAAGGCAATCGCTGCAGCCCCAGTGAGTAAAGTTGCGCTTGTGATCAATATTTTCTGAACGTTTGCGCTGTACTTTTCATCCAACCGAAGTCCGATGAGAAGATGCGCTGCCATCAGCATCCCAAGGTAGATTGCTCCCGTAGGATGAATCAACGCAACGCAAAGGAAAGCCAACACGAAGCCCCGGGTATGGTGCTTTGCTCTGGTTGCAGACGGTCGTAGCAAGACCAAAAGACCCACAACTAATCCAAGTTGGCTGGCGACGGTGGGGTATCCTGAATCAAATGTTTTGGCAAATAATCCGGCTCCAAAGGCCATGGCAAGCATCCCATGCGCTCCAGCGCCCTGACGGTCCATCGCTCCTCCGACACCAAGAACCAAGGCAAAAAGGCTGTAGTGGCCAAGGTGGAACACGGCTTGTCCGGATGACAATCCAAGGGTGATCTGCAGCCATGCAGCAAGCGATGGAAACGCTGGAGGGTAGGTCCAAAACCCTTCATTGGTACCGGGCAAAGCCATGCCCCCCGTGCTTTGTATCTGCCCACTCAACATCGAAAATCCAATCCAATCAACACCAAACGGAAGATCTTGCAAAAAGGGCAGCGTCAAGCAACTTAGTGCCGCCACAAGGCCGATTCCAAACATCCACGGTTGCCGGTTCGACTGGAACCACCGTTGTGCAGTCACCTCTTCGCTCAATGTAGTTTCTTCCTTTGAAATCACTTCACCATGCATGGCGGCTTCCAAAGCCTGCCATGGAGTGAGTTTTCTTTTTTCATCAACCCTGCGTTGAATATGGGCTAATGCTGCGGTGTTGAGCAACAACAGCCCTGCACTCATTAACCCCCAAGTCCACAAATCTGAATACAACAATATTCCGCTGAATCCGTAGACAAGCAAAAGCCCTAGCGAAGGGGTGAGCATTGCTCTACGAATTCGATCTGCACTCCCATCCAATACCCTACTCAGGGCGTAACCGGGAAGTGCCGTGACCGCCAACAAGAGCAGCACGGTGATGAGCATGGGTGAGCATCAAGGTTCAGGCTTTGATTCTTCGGCCAACAATCAAATGAAACGGCTCAATACGAGGCACATGGGCACGGAGCGGAAGGAATTTGCCCCAGTTGTCATTTTGGATGAACCGTACTGGGTCTTCAATTTCACACGAGGTCCTCCAGCAGATTGGGATTGCCCTTTCACTTACCAAATCGGCCGCTACGATGAAGTTCGGCCAGGCATGTACACCACGCCTTTGTTTGGAGGTGAACGAGACCTCCACGTCGGCATCGATCTTGGCGGGCCAGCAGGTACACCGGTCCATTCTTTTGCCGAGGGGACCATTCACTCATTCGGCATCAATTCCGAAGATGGTTCCTACGGGCCAACCATCGTCGTTGAATACGAACTTTCATGGCCGCCAACGCCGATGGATGCAAACCCTATGCGCAAAGTGTGGGCTCTTTATGGCCATCTTTCGACAGAGAGTCTTGACGGTCTCGCACCTGGCCAGCGCGTTCAAAGCGGTGCTCGCATCGCCACGATGGGAAAAAAGCACGAAAATGGAGGGTGGGAGCCGCACGTCCATTTTCAACTTTCATTGGTTGAGCCTGTCGTTCCCGATTTGCCGGGAGTCGTGCGTCGAGCAGACCGTGAACAGGCTATGATCGACTACCCAGACCCTCGCTTGGTGCTTGGTGCGTTGTACTGATCAGTCGACTGAATCAAGGTGTGCCTTGAGTGCGGAAATTGGCCCGATTGACGCAGGATCTTTGCCGTGCAGGAATGAGAGAGCCAACGAGATCCAGTCCGTCAAGATGCAGAGGTGAAGCATCGATTCAAGCAAAGTTTTGCCCTCCCCTTCGATTTTCCAGGCATAATCTGTTGCCGCATGGGCAATCATCCAATCCATTCGTTGTTGAACGCGCTGATGCATTCCTTTCCAGGTGAGCAACAGAACAACGTGTTCAATTCCAGCCGAATCTCGATCTTCACCAATGCCTCCCCAAGCTACACTTTCATTGTGGTTCATCTCCGGGACGATTCCAACCCGGGCGAATCTCGCGGCATTTTCATTCAATTGGTTCTTGAATCGGTTGAGGGCAGGGGTCATTTCTGTCGGGCCGATGAGGGCGATTGGTCGGTCCACCATGCACATGGCAAGTTGAACAATGTCGCCTTCAGGGTCTTCAAGAATGTCAAAGCCTTCCATGGCGGTTTGGAGCCGTTGAAGCATCATTTCATCAGCGCCTTCAGGCGGAGTTGGGAGCGCGCCTAGATGACGCAAGAGGACGATTTGTCGGCTGAACAGGTGTCCAAATGCACTTCGAGGTGGTTGACCGCCGACCGATGGGATGAGGTGGCAATTGGGATAGAGTTCGGGAAGGCCAGCAAGAACACCGCCTGTTGAAACAACCACCACTGTTGCTCCTGCCTTGAGAACGGTTTCGGTCGCTTCAAGGGTCTCTTCTGTGTTGCCACTGTGTGATGTTGCAAGCACAAGCCAAGCGGGCGTCCACCAAGCAGGTGCGGAGTAATCTCGTTGAACATGAACGGGCATTTTTCCTTGAAATTGTGCTAGGCCTGAAAGGAACTCCCCCCCCACGCCAGAGCCACCCATGCCGAGGCATAGGACGCCAGCCCATCGTTGACGACAAAGTGATTCAAGCCATTCAAACTGTTCAAGAGTGACGTGATTGAACCCCTTGCGCAGATCCTCAACAAAGGCTCGAGTGAAATCAATCATCCCCTCATGATCAAGCGCTAAAGCAA
The DNA here is from genome assembly GCA_002502605.1 of Euryarchaeota archaeon UBA258. Lineage (GTDB taxonomy): Archaea > Thermoplasmatota > Poseidoniia > Poseidoniales > Poseidoniaceae > MGIIa-L1. Next base: position 118 of record DAPR01000036.1, on the reverse strand, counting down.
GGTCAACCAGGCTGGTGTTTTCTTCGGGAATCATGACTGCTTCCCTCCTTCCTCATCGCAACCAAGGTGGTGCAATGCAAGCCATTCCCCTTCGATTTTTGTAGCCCTGAGGGGTCGA
>DAPR01000049.1 GCA_002502605.1 Euryarchaeota archaeon UBA258 | reverse complement strand
GTTGCAGTTGTGATCTTGTGGCAACCCTTGTTGATGCAGAGCGGCGATGTCAACGTCAATATCTTCACAGCGATGATTGGAACCATTGTCTTTGGAATCGGTGTGGATGATTCGATTCACGTGATGCACAGGATCCAAGAAGAAGGTGAGACGCCGACCGGCATCGCGAATGCCATCGAGGAGACTGGGCAAACGATTTTCGAGACCACCATCACAACCATCTCAGGCATCGCTGCCGGATTTTTGGCGGCTTTCCCTGGGTTGGAGAATTTCTTCATGATTATGTGCCTGCTGATCTTCTTCGCCTTCATCACCAGCGCCTTCTTGCTTCCAGCGGTGATCACCCTTGAGCACACGGTGCGCGCCCAATTGCTTGGCCAAGAGGGTTGGCGGGATTATGGTGATGGCATTGCCCTTGCATCACCAATTGCCATGAAGCCACTCGATGCGGTGTTAGAGGACTAGGGGGGTAAGGTGTGCTGTTGAACCTAACAGCGAGCGACCCGCTGGTATCGTGGATTCAATGGGTGTCAATCGCCCTCATCCTTGGATTGCCTTGGTTGTTGACGCATTCCAACTTGACCGCTTTCAGGCGAAGTTGTTGGTTCATTTGGATGGCCAGCGTAGCCACCCTTTCTGCATTGTATCTTGGTTTTCTGACCTACAATTACAACGGAGTTCAATTGGGGTTCAACCCTGAAGGCAATCCGATGAACACCCTGATGATCCTCGTGGGGTTGTTCTCAACATTACCGTTTATCCGCCAAGCTTACCTAGGCGGAGTTCTTCATCCGTTGCGAATTGCCACCATGGTCTCGATAGCCGTTTTGTTGCTGATTGGGCCTGCTTTGTTCAACGCTGTTGCCCTGTATGCCTATCAGCAAGGAGGAGGGGAGTTTTACGGTGGCCAAGGTGATTATGCCGGAGAGGACCACCAGCCAGAGGACCCTATCGCATGGTTCCAAGCCAAAGTGATGGGCTTTCTTTCCAGCATTGGAATAACGTTCTTTGTGTTCTTTGCGCTGTTTCATTTTGGGCATAGAAAAGATCGCATCGAGCCTAAAAGCGATCTTCCTTGAGTGGAGGGAGTAGGGAGTAAGCCCCTTTCTGTTACCTTTCGGTGACCGCATTCAACTTAGCGTCCTACCTGTCCCTCGGCGTGCCGCGTCGGCGGGACTGTTTGGACTTGCTCCAACGGGGTTGCTCGTCTCATCGACAACAAGGCAATCTCTGTCTTTCAACGTCATTGTACACACCTTGCATCGTTCGTTTCTGCTGCATTGACCAGACCATTTCTGTTCTCTTCCTTCTGCAAGCCGTTTGCACTGTGGAGAGGGGACTTTCCTCAGAGTCGAACTCTGTCAGCGATCCTCCTACTCCCTCCAAGGTGCGCTTTAGCATCGAGGTTTCAAACCCTTCGCCTCAAGCAGAGGCTCACTGATACGGGTTGTTGCCGGGTGAAGCAGCCTCATTTTGGGCGCCATAGGGCCCGGTTTCTGGTGATGATGCTGCTTGTTGTTGCACCGGTATGCTTGGCAGTGATTTCGAAATCTGGCGTGCTTTTTCTTGGTCCCAATTCTTCTGTTGAGGCGATTGAAGTCCGAACAAGAGAACAGCTACAAGCGACACGCTGAGCAAGAAGATGATGACCAACAACACAGGGTTGACCGCAGCAACACTGCCGAGCACACCCTCTGTGCGTGGTTCATCGACGAAGACGGTGTTGGTTTGTGACATTGGACCATTGATGATGTGGTACTCAATCCACATGGTTCCTGATCGGTCTGGCATCCATTCCTTGCTGTAGACGAATTGTTCACCAGCCGGAACTTGAATCTCCCGTGCGTCAATGCGGGTTCGAGCGCCGTTGCTCTCAACGCGCTCCACAAACATCTGGGCCACACCATCGGCACGACCGTTGTTTTCTACGACAACACCAAGGCTGACAACATCACCCTCAGCGATGTCTTTGGACGGCTTCATGCTTGGCTCCAAGAATGAATATTCTGCCACTCGTTGTTCCAGAACCCAAACGGAAAGAGGAGCATCGATGTCATTGAAGACAGCGGCGATTGGATGACCTGCGATGTCTGAACCGGTCACATAGATTCGGAGTTCGAGCGCTTCGGAACGCATTGAAGTGGTGAGTTGTTGCTCAAGGTCAAGCGTGGCCTCGGTTGGGATCATCGACCCGTACGCACGACCACCAACCACCTGAAGATGCTCCGTTCCGCTGATGACCATTGGACTGGTCAAACCTAGACCTGCTTCGTGAACTGCCCAATTGAGGGTTAAATCCTCTTCATTCAAGCGGTCCTCTTCGTCCACTAAAATTTCGAATTTGATGTTCGACCATGCAGCCTCTTCAATGACGCCATTGACAGGGGGCGATGCGACACCGACAATCGATGGTGCCTGGTGGTCGACGATGAAGTAAGCAAACGGTGCGGAGTCAGTGCGGTCAATAGCACCGTTTGGAGGCTCATTCAGTGAAGTTGTAAGTCCGTAAGTCCCTGGAGAAAGAGGGGCAATGACTTGGCCGGCAAATGTTCCGTTCACCGATTCTACAGTGGCTTCAATGCCACCTAAGTCAATCAGCAGATCGACCGTTTGCATCACAGGATTTTGGGAACGGTGCCAGACAAGTGTACCGTTCACCCCAACCGCTGCCCGTGGTTGAATCCATGAGCCCAAGGCATCCATTGGTGCACCATCGACATCGAAAGCCGTGCTGCTATGAGGGATTTCTAATTCGCCGGAGAACCTCCAGTCGAGGGTGGAAAGGGCAGCAATGTTGGATTGGCCCGAGCGGTCATGAACAAGGATGGAGGGTGTTCGCACAAGGCTGACGTCAGGGTCAAAGCCCCATTCAAGTGAAAAATTGACGTGGAACATTCCTTCGTTTGAAAAGACACTGTCGCTGGTCATTGGCTCAATATGACAGGATTCAATCTCGAAGAACACATTGTTGGACACACACTGGTCCGTTGTTGCGTTCCACTGCACGAGCACTGGTGTGTTGTGGTTGCTGGCCAAATCCAGTTCGATGGTGGCAATATCGCTGACTCCATTCATGTCCCACACAGGAATGCTGAGGAGGTTGTTTTCACCTGGGTGCAGCCATGCATCGCCATCAATGTGCCAAGAAGAAGGCGTGGAGCCAAGTTGAGGTGCACCGTCATTGTCGATTTGTAAATTAAACAGCGGCGTTGCGAAGTCGCCACCACTCAACATCGGGTTTCCTGCAGGATCCGCTACTTCGAGCCATCCCTGCATCAAGGAACCAGATGGATAGGAAGAGGAATCAAAGGCGAACAGATAAGTGCCTTGTACGTTGGTCCGGTTGATTGGAACTTCGAGTGAATCGGAGAAGACTTCATCCACATCCATGACTCCATCGAGGTTCGCATCGTCCAACCACGAACGCCACATGTGAACCACGGCATGAGAAGGGAGAATCGGCCGGTCAGCAATGAGGAATTCCAGCGCCGTTGTCGGGCCAGCATCCATGTGATCGTAGGTTTCGACGTTCATACCGAGGAGCTCTGGCGCCACATTGTCGAAATTGAAGGTTGCTTCATTTGACACCGGATAGGAGACGGCTTGTCCTTGGAGTGGCACGAGTTCGACTCGTAATGTGACGCTTTCCTTACCGGTTGGCACGCTCCATGGGAACGAAGCAACACCACGGTTGTAAACGGAAGTGCATTGATTTTGAACATCATCCACATAGAAGCAGACGTCCACGCTTCCTGAACGAGGCGAGGGGGAATGTTCAATTCCTTCGAAGCCAAGTTCAGCTTCAATGGTGACAGCGTCGCCCGGGTGAAGGTAAGGGTTTGCTAACTCAGTCCCTACACCAGCAGAATTGACCGATCCCCAAGTGACCAGTTCCACATCGTTCTCAACGCCTTGAGCGTTGCCTAGGCCGTAATTTACACTGACCGGGATCATTGGCCCGGTTGGTGCTATGAGGTTCACTGAAAGGGTCATGGATGGTTCGTCATCCCATTGTTCTGTGAATTTGAATCGGTGATCGATTTGAAGGAGTGCTCCGCTTCCAATCACGGTCTTTGAACCAAGAGCACCATTGTCCGACCACACCATCGGAGCACCTTGGGTTGAACATCCCAAATCCCCTTCAGCAGGGAGCGAGACAAACGGACAAGTGATGTGTGAGGAGCGGACCATTCCTTGCAATTGAAGCACGACGGACCAACCGTTCGTTTTGACATAGGTCGCAGCGTCAGAGACGCCTAAGGGTGAGAAATCGAAGGTGCTGCTGACTTCAACCCATTCGGTTGACGGTACGAATGTATCGCTGACGTTGCTCACTTGAATGGAAACTGGTTCGACTGAACTTTGGGTCGTGAGTTGGTCCACAGTGATCGACAAGGCGCCTGTTGATGCCATGCGGATTGGCATGGTGAGCGTTTTGACACCACCAATGGCCGTTGCGGCTTGCAGTTGACTGTTGAGGGCAACCACCAGAGGATCACTGGCTGTGAAGGCCATGCTGAGGGCGCCATCGTATGGTGCGAATAGACCGCCTCCAACAAGGGTCGAGGTGGAGGAAGAAGATTCTATAGAAAGTTGCACAGATACCATTGGAAGCCCCTTTGGACCGTGGGTTGCTGCGGCTTGGGACAAAGCACTGTTGAGGCTTGAAAGTTCATTGGAGGTCAAGGTAATGATGGTGAGATCTTGGACTGTTTGAAGGCTCTTGGAAAGGACTTCTTGGCCCGAAATCAGCATACGGAGGGTTGGTGATATGCTCGGGTTGGCAGGGGAAGCAACAGCAAATTCCAGACCCGATACTCCGTCGAGGGGAAGCGCCATCTCATACATGGCTGGCGCACCAGGACTGGCTGTTCGCGTTTGCCATAGCGAACCATCGATGAGGCGGTCTTGAACGCCGAGGCGCCCCACTTCAGGCAGGGCCATCGACCAGTCGCTGACACCATCGAGGCCAACATCAAAGCGCAAGCCATCAACAATGCTGCTTCGTACCATCTCGACATCGAAGGTTTGGAGGTTCCATGTACCGCCCGAAGACGAGATACGGAATTGAACTGAGAATTCTGGAGCGTCAAACCAATGGTAAACACCCGGGGAAAGGGTAACCCAACTTGCACCATTGTCCACGCTTGCTTCAAACACGGCTGGTCCAGTGAAGACGCTGTTCGAGATGATGCCACCGAATCCACTTCGAACGTTGTAGGTTGGCGAAAGAACGCTGCCGCTCCCTGAGATCGCACCGAGCGACCAAGTTTGGCCTTGCAGTTGCCAGCCTGCAGCTGTCGGTTCTTGATCAAAATCTTCGAACAACACTCCGTTGAAGTGGAACCCATGAATGGTAGGAATGCCCGAGGCCCCGGTTTGCATGTGGATGTCAATGCGAACCAAGGGGTGCGTTGACCAATCCACCATACCAAGATCCACGCTGGTGTGCGTCATGTGCTCAAAACCAATCACCGGTTGATTGGTGACTGCGTCCAATAAACGCCATTCAAAAACCGCTCCGTTTGGAATTACTGCATCCATGTGAAGGTAGCCGAAGGCTTTGTTTTCGCCTTGGCCAAAGAGGCTTGGTCCAAAGGCTGCTGAAGTCCAATTGCCTTCACCAGACGAGACACCGGTGCTTGTTGGGAGAACAGATACATCGTCGATGTTCCATCCAGTGTAGGTCACGGAACTGTCCGTGGTACCAATGCCGAAGCGGACTTGGAAGTTCGGGTTTGATGCAACGTAATTGGTGATGGAAATGGTTTGTGGGACCATGGATCCATCGGATACTGAACCTGAGTTCGAGTAGACGTTCGCCCAGTTCCCATTGGTTCCCTTGACCGACACATAGGCGTGATCCCAACTTGAACTCTCAACGCCCAGACGCTTCATGAAATCCAGTTCCCATGCCCCTGAGCACGAAGAGCAATCCATGACCGGCGATGTTGCCCAGATGGTGGATCCCATGTTGTTGGGGTAACTTCCGTCATAAGTGTAGAGCGCTTTGGTTCCACTGCTGGTGCCGCCTGCTTGGCCAATGGTGGTGTCAAAGCCCCACAACCATGCAGGTGAACCGAGCGTCCAACCATGGTTAGCGCTCTCAAAGTCCCACTCCCATCCTTGTGGAAGGATGGTTAATGAAGATCCGTTGACGTCCATTCCGTCATAGGTCGCACCTGTTGAGAAATCACTCGACTCGGTCCAAGACTGAGCCATTGAGGATTGGAGGCGAGCCGGCTCAACATCAACATCGAGGCCTTGAATGGCCTTGCCATCTGGGATTTCGATTTCGATTTTGGTGCTTGCACCGTCGGGGAATGAGCCTATGGTGATCGATTCGGCTTGGCCGAGCGTGACGGCCTGCTGCGCCGTAGAATCACCCTCGAGCACCGAGGAATCTGTTGGTGTGTAGCCTTGGAGAAGGGTCGACAGCACAAACAAGGCCACCATCGCGACCGAGCGGAAACGCATGCTCCCAGTCAACCCCATGAAAGACAGGACGTGCATCGACAGGTGAAAAGACTTCGGCCAACCATTCAGGCATCATCCCTACGGGATGTGGGAGCATATCTGCAGCATGGTAAGGCGCAAAGGCTCAAGGACTCTCCTCAGTGAAACGGTGACATGAGCGATGTAGAAGCCCTGAAAAAAGAGGCTGGGATTGCTGCTTGCCGCTTTGTCAAAACCGGAATGAAGGTCGGCCTTGGAACGGGTTCAACCGTCAAACATACCGTCGTTGAACTTGGCCGACGAATGGCTGAAGAAGGACTCGAAATTGTTGGGGTCCCAACCTCGCTTGCGACTGAACAACTTGCCCACAAAGTCGGTATTCCACTCGTGGAACTCTCTTCGATTGATGGCTTGGACATCGTTATTGATGGTGCTGATGAATACGATCCTAACTTTCAGTTGATCAAAGGTGGAGGAGCGGCTTTATTGCGAGAAAAAGTTGTAGCCCAGGAATCCGCAGCAATGGTGGTGGTGGCTGATGACCGAAAGCGAGTCGCACACCTTGGAGCGTTCCCCCTTCCCATTGAAGTCACACCGTTTGAACATCAAGCCACCATTCGTGCGCTTGGCCGTTTGCTGGATTGCAGGGTGAACTGCCGAATGGCAGGTGACAACCCAGTGGTCACCGATAATGGCAACATGATCGCTGATGCACACATGGGGCCCACCATCACCAATCCTGTGGAATTGGAATCTTTGATCTTGCATGTTGCCGGCGTTGTTCAGGTTGGCCTGTTCAACGGCATGTGCGATGCTGTGGTGCTCGCTGGTGCAAACGGCGTTGAAACCATCATCAACCCACACGGACGCTTGAACTGAGTCGCCTTGAGTTGATGTCCGTCAATCATTAAATACGGGCGCAAGGACGGCGGGGTGGGCCTGTAGCTTAGTCAGGTAGAGCGATGGACTCTTAATCCATCGGTCGCGGGTTCGAACCCCGTCAGGCCCGCCACCAACCAACTTCAGTCTTCTTTGTCAACCACGACACCCAGAATGCTGGAGCGAGCGATGCGTCCAAAATTATGCGAGTCATTTGACGAAGTTGGATCTGGGTGATCTCCTTCGACGAACATCCAATCGCCTTCGATTTTTGACACTCGCTTGACAGCGTTGAGGTTGGCCCTAAGTGGATGTTTGAACACAATCACTGACCCGACGTCGATGGTGGCAGTTGCGCTGCAAATTAAACGATCGCCATCATGGTAGGTTGGCCACATGCTGTCGCCAGAAAGAACGGCGATGAAGCGCTCCATAGTTGCGCCTCAACTGGCACGAATCCAAGGGACTTCTCGGCCCTTGATGGCCCAGAACATGGTGTGAATGGCTTCGATAGCGTCCATCAATTCTTGAGCGTGAGCAGCGGAAACTTCGACCTTACAAGCGCTGCACAACTTGGCTGCGTTCCAGAAGGTGGTGTGAAGTTCAGGGTGTGCCTCGAGGTGGACTGGCTTGAAGAAATCCGTCCAAAGAACAAGAAGTTCGTGCTTGCACTTTTGCGCTTCTTCGTCCTTGATGGCTGCGTAGCGGCTCATGGTGTTGAGGTAGGAAGCCATCGATTCAGAACTGAACACCTTTGGGTATTCGAGGGCGAGCATTTTCTTGGTCATGGATTGAACGGCTTCACCAGCAATTCGAGCGCTGGCGGGGTCATAGACTCCACATGGTCCGTCGCAGTGTGCAGAGGCTTCAATCTCGGGCAGGATGTTGTCATTCGACATGATTTGTTGGAGTCCGCCCTAGTACATGAACATGCGCTCACAGAGGCATCACACGACGATGGTCGTGCCCGCTTTACCGCGCAGCGCTTCAAGGGCATCACCGGGTTGGCAAAGGATGGCTTGGAGGCCAGGTTGGTGAAGGGCCGCCTCCATCAGACTGCCAATTTTAGGAGCCATTGAGCCAGCGGGGAATTCGCCCGCTTCCATGTGCATCTCGCACTCGTCAAGCGTTAATGTTCTGTGGGATTTTTCTTCCTCGGTTCCAAACCCGGTCCGCACTGCGTCGATGGCCGTTGAAATGATGAGGGCTTCAGCTTGCAATTTAATGGCCAGCAACGCTGAGACTCGATCTTTGTCAATCACGGCAGGAACCCCGATGAAGTGTTGGCCTTTTCTCGCAATGGGAATGCCACCGCCACCGCCACAGATCACCACAGCGTGGAGGTCGACCAGTTTCTGAATCACTGGCAAATCAATAATTTCCATCGGCAAAGGGCTGGCAACCACGCGTCGTGGTCCGATTTTTGTTTCGGCGATGTCCCAGTCAGCCTCCATGACCGTTTGAGCGTTCAACACCGGTCCAACCGGTTTTGTGGGTTTGGAAAATCCAGGATCATTTCCGTCCACAAGCACCCTTGTCACGATGGTTGCTGTCCGTTCCGGCCTTTGGCGCTTTGAAAGAATCGAATCCAAATTGAGGGCAAGCCCATGCCCAATCATGCCTTGTGTGGCAGAGACCCAAGCATCCATTGGTTGAGTGAGATCGGTATCAAGGGCCATCAAATGGCCGACTTGTGGTCCGTTGCCATGGGTGAGAACAACCCCCCATCCTGATTCGAGAAGATCCACGACGTCCGACATCACGTGCGCCAAGATGCGCTCGCTTTGCCCGTCATCCCCACCGGTTGGCGATGCCAGCGCATTGCCGCCAATTGCATACACTGCGACTCTTGCCACGAAAAATCAATGGCGCACAGATGGTTTGAGGCTTGCCCCCGTGTGACCCAACATGCGAGCCATTTGCGGCCGAGTTCTGCGTTGCGGGTGAAGGGTGACATTGAATTAGACAATGGCCTACCCGAGCATGGGTGCGAAGATGGTGAAGACGATTTGGATTGGCGATGTGCAATCTGGAATGTACGACAACCAAGTTGTCGAGTTGAAAGGGTGGGTTAAGCGAACCCGTGGCTCGAATAAAATCCGCTTTGTGGTGCTTCGCGACTCGACAGGCGTCATTCAGTGCGTTGCCAAGAGGGATGCTCTTGGCGATGAGGCCTTTGACCAAGTTAAAGCGGCCTTAATTGAATCAAGCATCATCATCACGGGAACCGTCAATGTCGACGAGCGATCTGAAGGTGGCCATGAATTGGTCGTCTCCTCGGTTGAAATCGTCGGCCAAGTGAACCCAGAACGACCGTTTCCAATCACTGAATCCGCTATGGCAGCCGCCGATGGAGGCGAGACTGAGTTCTTGTTGGACAATCGCCACCTGTACCTTAGAACCTCCCGCATGACCACCATGCTCCAGCTTCGAAGCAGTGTCTTTGGAGCGATTCATGGTTACTTCCGAGACTTGGATTTCGTTGAATACCAAGCGCCTAACTTCGTCGCCGGAGCCGTCGAGGGCGGTTCAACCCTGTTCGAAGTGCCCTACTTTGGGCGAACTGCATACTTGACTCAGTCATGGCAACTCTATGCCGAAGCAGCCATGCCTGCGCTTGAGCGGTTGTACACCATCGCACCGTCGTTCAGGGCCGAAAAATCACGAACTCGCCGTCACTTGACTGAGTTTTGGCATGCTGAAATGGAAGTCGCTTGGGCCAGCAATGAAGAAATTATGACCCATGGCGAAGGCGTGGTTCGAAAGATTGCTTCGACGCTCTTGGATGAGCGAAGCACCGAACTTGAATCGTTGGGCAGAGACTTGGATCTGGTGGCACGCTACGCTGACAGCCCATACCCAAGGATGCGCTATGACGAAGCGATTGAAACGCTCCAAGGGATGGGTGTCGATGTCGAGTGGGGCCAAGATTTAGACTACTCAAAAGAGAAAGTTCTGACCCAAGATTTTGATGTCCCGCACTTCCTGACCCACTATCCAAAAGTCGCAAAACCATTCTATCACCGAGTTGACCCGGAGGATGAAAAGTATGTCTTATGCCACGATTTATTGGCTCCGGAAGGCTATGGTGAAATCATTGGCGGTGGCGAGCGAACATGGTCGGAAGAAGAAATTCTCAGGCGACTCGATGAAGAGGGAACCCCTCACGAAGCCTACCAATTCTACATCGACACCCGCTCGTATGGTGGCGTGCCTCATGGCGGATTCGGCCTAGGCGTTGACCGAGTGTGCTCCTGGCTCACCGGAGCAGATCACATTCGGGAAGTCATTCCATTCCCACGTGATTCGAGAAGAGTCACACCCTGAGGCGAGGGCATGGCTTCGGTTGTGGCGCTTGGCAGTGGTCTTGTTGGCCAGTTTGTCATTGAGCGTTTGCTCGAAGCAGACCACAAGGTCATTGTCATCGATTTGCAGATTCCAAAAGCACTGCACCAACATCCACGGGTTGAAGCACGCCAAGGCGATGCCATCCAAGCGGTGTCTCGACTTCCCCCCCAACAAACGGTCATCAACATGCTCCCCGGACGCATTGGCGACATGGTGCGACCTGCTTTACTGAAAGCCGGTCACAATGTGGTTGATTTGGCGTTTACAGCAGAAGACCCCCACCGCCATGAAGCGCTCGCTGTTGAACACCAAGGAGTCCTGCTATGGGATGTTGGCATCGCACCGGGAATTTCAAACATGCTCGTCAAGCAGGCGTTTGAGGACCTTGGGCCTTTGAATCATGTCTCAATCAAGGTGGGTGGAAATCCGACTGAAAAGGACGATGAGTGGTCTTACATGGCTCCTTTTTCGCCATCTGACGTGATTGAGGAATACACACGGCCAGCCAGAATTCGAGTGGATAACACCCTATTGGAAGTGCCTGCGCTCAGCGAGCGTCATGACATTCAAGTCGATGGCTATGGCACAATGGAGGCCTTCCTTACCGATGGATTGCGCAGCATTCTCGACACGATACCATGCACCACGATGAAGGAATACACCGTTCGTTGGCCCGGTCATATAGACCGATGGCTGAACGAAGGACGCGGTATGGAGGAAGCTGAGTTACTGAAGGCATGGACCTTTGATCCGCAACGCAAGGAGTTCACCTGGCTCGAAGTTGTTGCAGAAAACAGCAACGGGGTTCGACACACCGTCGTCCAAGACAGTGGTTTGAACGGCGACGGGTCGATGGCGAGAACCACTGGATTGGTCACCGCAGCTTGTGCGCTGCTGTTTCTTGAACAAGGACCGCTTGAAGGATGCGGATTGAAGCCAGGGGTACACCCACCTGAAGGCTTGTCTGCTAAAGCCATTGAATCGATTATGGCTTACATGCAAGAGCAAGGTGTGAGATTCGATTCAATCTAAAGCAATGGTTCGCCGCACTGAGGGCAGGGCATTCCTGGAATGAAGGCACCAAGCAGGAAGCCACACTCTGGGCAAATTGAAGTCAACAGGTCATCGCCGTTCATGGCGTGTACTTCACATGGTGGTTCATCAAGATGTTGGATGGACCTTGAAATGCTGAAGGATGAGGCCTTCGACGAGTGCGAGGTCCTTCTTTTCCACCACATGTGCAGCGTGGGCTTTGGGACGGTCGTCCCAGGGGTTGAAGCAAATTGGCAAACCGGATTGCTGAAACATGCTGATGTCACCTGCTGAATCGCCCACTGAAGCGGTGTTCTCTTTGGTCACGCCAAGCCTTCGCTGAAGCATTTTAACGACCGAACCCTTTCCATCCATTTGGACTTGGTAGCGGCCAAAATCTGCGATCTCATGGTCGCCATCTTTCGTTGGCTGGCCTTGAAGCCAACCGTTCGTGAAGACATGCAAACGCGTGTCCATGCCGCCACCGAAGCGTTGTGCTGTGAACCGATCAATGCCACCCCAACGTCTGCGCCATGGTTGTGTGGAGGGGAATTGTGCGGCGATGTCCCGAGCCGTTTGTTGAAGTCCACCGCTGACAATGGCCACATGAAACCCGCTGTCCAAGAGCGTTTGAATCAATTCTTTCCAGTGGGTCATCATTGGCATGCCCTCCATCAGGCCGCGGAGTTCCCCATCGGTGACGGCTGGGCCGTCTTTTCGGCTTTCTTTGATGAGAGCAATGTCGAGTTTGATCCAATCCCATTCATCCAGCAGGCCCTGGTTGTAGAGTTCAAAGGACTCATCGTTCGAGATGCCTAAGCGGTCGTAAACGAATTGCCATGTGGATAAATGGTCCACAAGCACTCGGTCCATATCAAGGCAAACTAAACGGGCTGGTGTCATAGCAGTCATTCGAATCCACTCCACTATCAAACTCACGCTTCATGAACGTGAGGGCCAATCGTACTGCGACTGGATTTGTTCCACTTGCTTGCCCATGATGTAGAGAATAAGGGCAACCATGATGCTGAACAGCCCAATCAATGTCATGGCGATGGTGGCCAATGTGACACCAATTGAGGTGGAATTGATTTCTTCTAAGGCACCGACAATGTTACCTGAAAGACGATAGCCAAGGAAAAACAAAACGATACCGGGGATGCCAAACAGCAGCAGTGGATGCTTTGATTCCAACATCCAATAGAAGAGTTGTGCGAATTTTGAGGCAGTGGCTAAAGATTCACGTTGGTGAATGTTGACGTTGGCTGAGGCTTTGACGATTCGTACACGCAGTTTCTGATCAAGGGATTGTTGCGTGCCATTGGAATCAAGTTCAGCCAGAGCGCCCATGCCAGCTTCGGTCATGACCAAGTGTCGCAGTTCGAGCGTGGAAAGGACCGGATCTTCGTCGCTTTGTTCGATTTCGCTGTCCTCAATGTGGGAAAGGTGGATGTCCCACAATTCCCTTGCTCGGTTGATGGAAAGGGAGATGTCTTGCAACTTCCAAGCGTCTGTGACATGAATAGCGAGTGTGGTGTTGGCCGGGTCCAAAGAGCAATCTCGCAGGAAAAGAGCGATCTCTTTTGGATTCAGTGATTCGGTGAAATGGAGTGATGTGCAGCCCACTTCTTGAGCCAATTCCACGGTAGTGTCGTTTGAACCAAGGTCGAGAAAGACCACATCATCGGCGACTTCCCGAGCCCGAACGATCAAAGAAACGATGCGTAATTCAATGTCCCTTCCCAAGAGGACAATGCGCAAGGGTATGTCTGCCACGCTTTGCAAGCCGTGCCTTCTCCCTATGAAACCTCTCAAACAAACCATCACCTGAACCGTCTTTCCTACAGGCCGATGTCCAGTGGGAAGAGAGGTCAGGTTCATGACCCGAGGAAGGCTGGAATCTCTATGGAGGAAGGATGGCACATCGGCGTCGTTGTTCCTGCCAAGAATGAAGCGAAATTCATTCGCAAGGTCATCGAGACAATGCCGGAAGGTGTGGATTGCATTGTGGTGGTCAACGACGGTTCTACCGACGCTACATCGCAGGAGATTAAAGCGGCTCATTGTCAAACCGAACTGATCGAAATCGACCTCGGCGGACAAGGCGTTGGGGCTGCGATTGACGCTGGACATCAGGCCATGCTGGAGCAATTTGACGGTCCATTTGTCAGCGTGGTGATGGCTGGTGATGGACAAATGGACCCCGAAGACCTTCGCGCTATCATCGCCCCTGTGATCACGGGTCAGGCCGACCATGTGAAGGGCAATCGATTCGCACACAGCGCTGGAACCGACAACATGCCTGTTCAGCGAAAATTGGCCAGTAAGGTGCTCAGCATCGCCACCACGCTCGCAGCGGGACAACCAATTGTCGACCCGCAATGTGGCTATACGGCGACCTCGCATGAGGTGCTCAAGGAATGGAATTGGAACCGCTCGTGGAAGGGCTATGGATACCCGAATTTCTGGTTGATTCAATTGGCCAAAGGTGGATGGAGGGTGAATGAAGTCCCTGTGAAATCAGTGTATGGAGCAGAAACTTCTGGAATAAAGCGGCTCAAATTTTTCGCATCCGTTGGGGCCATGATGGCCATCGAACATCATCGCCGAAATTTTGGATGGTTGTTCAACAGAAACGTCACCCCACACACGCTGTTTGCGTTCATCGCCTACGCCATTGGATGGATCAGCCTCTTGCCGGGCATCAGCACCGATTTAGAACGGGAGTTGTTGAGCAGGGGGTTGCACCCCGTGATGCTCACGCTTGTGGCTTGGATTGTAGCACACTTTTTTGACAGGACAGCGACAGCAATGGTACAGGAGTTGAGGTTGAATGCGAAGGCACGACAAGCGACGGAAGCCTAGAAAGGCGCATGTGCGTCACATTCTGGTCGCTGCCAAGCCCGATGCCAGAAGCATTCTGGATGAGATACAAGCGGCGAAGCGGCCCCTCAAGACGTTCAAGAAACTTGCAAAGAAGCATTCAAATTGTTCAAGCGCCAGTAAAAAAGGCGACCTTGGAGAATTCGTCGAAGGCCAAATGGTCCAGGATTTCGAAGACGCCGTGTGGGCAATGGAGCCTGAAACAGTGCCTCAGAATTTCATCAAAACGCAGTTTGGCTACCACATACTGTGGGTGCATGAAATCATCCTACCGGAGTGAATTGACACCATCGCTGGTGGGCGATCCAGGATTTGAACCTGGGTCCAAGCGTCCCAAACGCCCGAGTATAGGCCAAGCTAACCCAATCGCCCTTGCATTCCGTCCCACGACATCCTACCTATGAAGTTCACTCAAGAAGCATCCACCGTGCCTTGTCCACTCGAACGAGCATTCCTTGGACTTCAGCTTGTTCAATAACTTCGTTCGCATCCAAATTTGAATGGTTTTTGTACAGAATTAATTGAACCGACTGAACCGTGATGAACCCTTCATCGTTCTTTGAATCCTGAACCCATTTGCCCATTGTCCTCGAAGGAACCTCGTCATGGAAATCTGTGAGGGGGGTCTTGCTCATCATTCGTTTTCGGAGCGTGTCCCGCAGTTCCTCTGGCGTGTTGGCAAGCGCTACTTCAATGCGAAGTGCCTCTGCTGAGTTGACGCTTTTGACCACAATGCCATGTTCACCAAGGCGTTGGCCACAATGAGGGCAAGACGCAGAAACGCCCCTGCGGCCGTGGCATGTCATGCAGGCAGGGCAACGAATAACATTGAACCCTGCATTGGCCATAGTAGGCGTTCAAGACGAGGGTCTTTCAAGACTTCTTTCAAAGAGAAAAGTCAGTGTTCTGTTTGCGTGAACCGGGCCGAAGGGCTGGAGCTGCTGGGGCCTTGACATCAACCCGCTTTTGTGGAACTTCTGCAGCCTTTCGAGTCAAGCCACCTCTGACCTTGCCTGTGCCAGTCTTGGCTCCAAGCGACAAGGAGTTGGGCAAGATCAATGCAGCCATGGCCACACCGTGATGGTCGTTTGCCGCCGTGACTTCATCGACCGCGACATCGAAGGATTTGACTTCGAGGTCTCGACTTGCCAAGCGGCGTTGTAAGTTTCTTCGCAGCAGGAGGGAGGTCTCTTCGTAATCCAAGTCGGTTGAAATGGTTGCGACAATAGCGCAGTCATCGCCCTCAGGCGTGGTGCAGGCTGCCCAAGCCACACCGGCGCAGGCTGTGGAACCATTCCAGGCATAGGCGGTGGCTAGATGGCATTCAACAAGGGAGCCCATCGGAAGCGGTTGAGGGGCTGTGGCCCCAAATCCAAGCGGCAACATAGCGCCCTTCATCTCGATTAAGCGAGCATCGCCGAGACCAAGTTCGACCAAACCTTGGTCGTATGCATCCTCAGCGTTTTCTCCCCAAGGTGCGACGGCTGTCATCAACCAACCGGGGCAGGCCACGCTGGTGGAACGAGCGCCATCATTCGAGTACATGATGCGTAGACAGACGCAACGGGTTCATGAACACCATGGTCATCCCACGACCATGGTGGTGAATTCGAGGGCGGTTTTAGCAACCTCCGCCGTCTTGGCTGTTCTCGCTGCCGTGATCAGCAACGTTCTGGGCGGTGGGACCACCTTCGGATTCATCGTTCTCGCATTGAGTTTGATCCTTGCAGTCTTCATCTGGCTGCTCTTTGATACGGAGGCGGAAACGACCTCATCCGCATCGACAATCATCCCCGTTCAAAATTCTATAGGACAAGGTTCTGCAAGCCAAAGTGCTGTTGAATCAACGCCCGAACAAGATCTACCTGACCCGTTGGATTCTGGCATCGATGTGCCGTTGCTCTGATCACAGCAGGCGAACAGTTTCGAGGTTCTTTGGAGCGTATGTTCGACACTTGTACCGTTCACGGAGCGTGTGGCCCAGTTCGTTGCACTTGTGATAATCACCGTGGTGGCAAATGATGTTCTTCGGCTTAGGCGACAATTGGTCGACGAAATCTAACAATTGGCGGCGGTCTGAGTGACCTGAGAATCCATCAATCGTGACCATTTCACAGCCGATTTTGACGATCTCAGTCTTTCCATCGATGACCATTGGTACTTCGCCGAATCCTTTCTGAAGACGGCGTCCGAGGGTTCCTTCAGCTTGGTAACCGACAAAGCACAGGGAGTTTCGGTCTTCGTGAGCCCAGTGTCGGAAGTATTCCATCACAGGTCCACCGTTCAGCATGCCAGAGGTTGCCAGAACAATGCACGGTGAGTTGTCCATGATGATGCTTTCACGAAGTTCACGTCCTTTGACCGGTCGGAACCACTCGCTTGTGAATGGGTTCTCGCCATCGTCCTTGAGCAGGGATTTCCTCAAACTGCTGGTCAAGTAATCGGGGTGTGATGCGTGGATTGCTGTCGCTTCCTGAATCATACCGTCGAGCCACACTGGAACCGGCTTGACTTGGCCAGAACGGAACAACTCGTCAATGGCAATCATCACTTCTTGGCTTCGTCCAACGGCAAACACAGGGCAGATCAGTTTTCCACCACGCGAAATGGTGCGGGAAACGATGTCCTGGAGTTCTTGGTTTGCTTCTTGCCTCGAAGGTTGGTAATCGCCTGATGCACCATAGGTGGATTCAATCACCAATGTTTCCACACGAGGGAAACGGGTGTTTGCTGCATCGAAGAGCCAGGATTTCTCATACTTCTGATCGCCACTGAAGACGATGTTGTGCTTTCCATCTCCGATGTGGAGATGAACGGCAGAGGATCCGAGGATGTGGCCTGCGTTTGAGAAGGTCAATTTGATGTCGGGTGCGATGTCTGTGGTGTCGCCCCAATCCACGTCCACGACGTGCTTCATGCAGGTGCGGATGTCTTCCATATCGTAGGGTGCTCGCTTGCCTTCGGAACCGCCAACTTTGAGGTAGTCAGTTTGCAAAAGCAGCATCAAGTCACGGGTTGGCGGTGTGCAGTACACTGGCCCTCTGTAACCATACTTGAACAGGACAGGAAGCATGCCTGCGTGGTCCAAGTGAGCGTGAGTCAAGACAACTGCATCGAGTTTCTCAAGCGGTAAGGCTTCTGGTGCAGTGAAGTAAGGCATTGGATCGGTGTCTGAAGCGATGTTGACGCCGACGTCGATCATAACCCTCGATTCGTTTGTGGTCACGAAGTGGCAGGCACGGCCGACTTCACGGTAGGAGCCAAGCGCTGTGACTCGAGCCCATGCGGAACCTGGGCGTTGTGGTCGGTGAATGTTGAGTCCGAAGTCCTTGAGGAGTTTTCTTCGTTCCTTGGCGTTCACTTGGCGGTAGCCACGAATGTCGTGAACCGTTTTGGAAACGATTGGTGAAATGCGTTCCACCTTCACCAACCATCCAGTTTGGTCTCGAATATCGTTCAAGTTGGCTCCACGGCGGCCAACAGCCTCACCGGGGTTTTGACATTGAATGATGATTTCCCGGTAGCATGAGTCGAAATATATGTTTGAAATCTCAGCGGATTCTGGAACAATCTCTCGAATGAGTTTGGTTGCTTCCTCTTCGCTCTTCATGATTGATTCGTCAGGGCGAAGGACAATCTTCCGCTTCACTCGCTTAGCGATTTTTCCAATCAAGCCGTCGCCGCCGCCGAATTTGGCAGGGACAGGGGTTACGATCGCAATGTTTCCAGCTTCCAGTTCGACCGTGTATGGTACGTCCTTAGGGACGATTTTTGCAATTTGGTCTTTCAGTTCTTTAAATGTAAGGCGCATGTTGTTCACCGTTTACCCGCACTCGCACAAAACAATGTGCACTCGCCCTCGTGAGAGGGAGCAGCGTTGAGCCGCGGGAATGGGAGAGCGAAGTCTCAAGCGAGAAGCTTCTCGATTTCGCTTTGTTCAATGGCAACGTATCCGTCTTTGGCCGTAATGACAGCCAAATCCATGCCGTTGCCGGAGGCGGCATCTCGCTGCCCCGATGCGTGAAGGGCACGGGCGGCAAGTTTCAATGCATCGGTCCGTGTCATACCTTCGCTGAAGCCATCTTCGAGCACACCATACATGTAAGGTGAACCTGAACCTGTGGCGCAGTAAGAGTCTGGAATGGATCCACCAGCGGAGTCGATGGAATAAACATGGCCGCCTTCATCATCGACGCCGACGATGAGGAGTTGGACCCAGTGCGGGCGTCCAGAAAGGATGTTTGCAGTCAGTGTTGCCGCTCCCTTCACTGTCATTTGCTGTTGACGGCGAAGTTGGAACAGAGCAACCTCTGCTGCGAGGGTGCGAGACAAGGATTGAGCGTGACCGACCAAACCAGCGGTTGTGAGAGCGAGGTTGTCACCAATCTTGAACAACTTCTGAACGCTCTTGTTGGCGATGAAGTGGCCCATGGTAGCCCTGTGGTCCGCTCCTACAACGACGCCGCCGTTGAAGGTGATGCCAATTGTGCTTGTTCCAGTTTTCATTACGGTCGGTTGGTTCTCCATCATCATCAATCCCTTCTCCACGCCGACACCTCTTGAAGGTTGAGGCGCAAACTTGTGAAATTGGCGGGCCCTTATCAACCCGCCGAACCTTCCCGACGCAACCCTACTGCCTCCAAACGCAAGTCCTAGAAGCGAACGAATGCGAGTCTTCTTGAGGTGACGGTCTTGACCTTGACTCATGCGCCGGCGGAAAAAGGGGGAACGGGATGAAGCGCAGGCTTCACTCGATGCGTTCACTCAAGGCCCCAAGCCCCCGGCCCCTGAGCCAAAGCCTGCCGCTGAACCAGCTGTGCCTTCCATGCCGGACCTCGATGTCTTAGCAGAGGCCGATGAACGGCTCCGGCAAGGTGCGCCAACGCCACCGACCCAAGAGCCAGCAGATGCACAACCGTTGAGGACCTTCGAAATGCCAAGCATGAGCCAAAAAGCTCCAGCACAATCACCAACAACGACCGCCATGTATCACGATCTTGGAAAGATGTACCCTCATCCACCCATCGCCCGTGAAGACGGGGGTCTTGTCCTCCACAGGGCCGTATTGAACGACCTCACGGGGTGTGGAACCCTCCTCAACTGGGTCGCAGACGGCCATGCCGTCATCGTGGAGATGAAGCGTCTGATGAAGCGCACGGTGGAATTCAACGCTGCATTAAGCCAGCTCAACGGTTTTATCGGGGATGACCTTGGCGGTCAAATCCTCCAGATGACATCCACACGGCTGATGCTCTTACCAGCAAATTGCAGGGGCGTGAACGGCATTGAAATGGAGGCATTCGCAGTTGAACCCGGTGATTTCACTGAGGTGGGACGCTGATGCAAGAACAACCAGTCGACATACCCTGCCCGATTTGCAGCGTTCCAGGCAAAGTGTTCATGATCGCCCATGTCGAAGAAATCCCATACTTTGGCGAGCACACACAAGTCACGGTCATGTGCCATTCGTGTGGATGGAGGCAGACTGATTTCATTCCTGCAGAAGGGAAGAAACCTGGTGGTTGGACTTTGGCTATCGATTCACTTGAAACGCTGTCGGCGAGGGTGATTCGTTCATCCTCATGCACAGTTAAAGTTCACGAGTTGGACCTTGAAGTGGCACCGGGAAGCAACGCCACTGGCTATGTGAGCAACGTCGAAGGCGTGTTAAGCCGATTCAAAGACATCGTGTTCATGGTGCTCCGTGACATTGAATCCGAACTTCTTGGAATGGCAGAATCCGAGCAGAGCGATGAGGCAGCAAAGGCCGAAGCGCTTGAAGCACTTGGGCGCCTCAATGAAATGGTTGAGCGCATCGAAATGGCCGGCAAAGAAGGAGCATTACCGCTTACGCTCGAACTTCTCGACCCCCACGGGCATTCGATGATCATGCACGATGATGCCACCCACCGTGATTTGACCGAAGAGGAGTTGTTGGCTTTGCCGGTTGGACCAGATCCAGCCGTGTTTTCCAAGGACGATGAAGTTTGATCATCGAGCATCTTCAGCAAGGAATTGTTCAACCAAGTGGGCTGTTTGATCCCGCATTTCGTGCAACTGACCGAGCCAGTCAACGGCTCGATCAATGCAAAGTTGCTTCATTTCACCGGCAAGAATCTGACCAGACCGATACCCTGAATTGAGTTCTGCAAGGTAGGCATCGTCTTCTTCGAAGAAGTACATCATGTACTGGTAGGCAACATCGATGTCAGGGTTGCCACCTAAGCGCCGGTGTTCTTCGATGGTGGATTGACCACCTGAAAACGCACGCTTGATTTTCTTTTCCACGCTCGCTAAATCATCGTTGAGGAAAAGGGTGGTTTTCGGCTTGCTGCTGCTCATTTTTTCGCCGGTCATGCCGACTGCAAAATGGTGGTAAGTCGAGGAGGGTGCGAGCAGACCAAGGCCGCCAAGGCTGCGTTCGTATGCCAATAATTTCATGCGAATCATCGATTGATCTCGCTTGGTCGCACTCGCCACATTCACCGTTCCCTGTTTTGGGTTGGATTGGATGTCAGAATAGCCCAATTCAGTCATGCATCGAACAATGCCGGAAAACACCTCATTCAACTTCTGCTTATCCATTCGACCGTTTGGTAACTGGCCGAGCACAGAGGCGTTCTCATCGTG
Source organism: Euryarchaeota archaeon UBA258 (assembly GCA_002502605.1). Lineage (GTDB taxonomy): Archaea > Thermoplasmatota > Poseidoniia > Poseidoniales > Poseidoniaceae > MGIIa-L1. The sequence continues at coordinate 16,741 of DAPR01000049.1, read as the reverse complement.
AACTGAAAGTGTGATGGTCACGCCAGAATTCTTACCTTCATTGACGTTGAACCAGTTGGTTTTGGAAGCAAGTCCACGGGTTAACCTCAGATGGGGATCTTGATCCACACCGACTGGAACCACGATCGGTCTCAAGCCACCATATTCATCCGTCTGTGGATGTAAGATATCACCGACTTGGACCATAGGAGCCTGTACATGCGCTAAGTTTGTTTCACCGCCAAAGCCGTAGATGGCTTCAAATTCATTGAGGTTTGTTCGCTTGCCCAATTGGAAACCAAGCCGTTGAACGATGGGTCTTGAGGATTGAAAGTAGACGTTCGTTTTCTCAACATCCAATCCCAATGCTGCATAGTTGGCAATGTATTGCTGAAGGGCTATTTCACGGCCCTTTTCCAACGACACACCACGTGTGGCTTGGCTTTCGAGGTCGGCGACCGCAATGGTCACATCCCCACCTTGTTGCTGGAACCACTTGACCTGGTCGATGACCATCGAGTGCCCCATGTGCATTTGCCCACTCGGCATGAGTCCCGTGAGAACACCAAATCCGTCACCTCTGCGCTGAGCATCCAAAACCTGGTTGAGATCCCGGTGGGCAAAGACGATGCCACGGCGGTGAAGGCGTGAGGGGTTGTCCAGCGTCACACTCTCCATCGAGGAGAGGCCGAATTGAGAGATGATGCGGTCATAATCCGTGGACTGAGCGCTACCCCAAGGGTCGATTACTACGTCATCATCTGCCATGTAACCACCTCGGATGCCTTTTGCTCCGCCCTTCCTTGCATCAAGCCTTCGCTTTGTTTGGAGGGTCAAGGGTGCTTTTGTTCAGTTGCTTGTCCCTTCCGGCGGTTCCAAGCAGCGAGCGGACCGAGGCCCTCCTTTTCGAGCACAACAAGCATGCCGACCACCGTAGCCAACGCAATGCTCGCCGCAACATAACCGAGCCATCCAGATTCTCCGAGCCCTTCACGCGGTTCGACTAGCCAAGTGAACACCAGATGTTCATCGTCGACAAAGCGCTTTGACCACTTGAACAGATCATGCGTTTCATGGGCTGCAATGGTGACAGCAGCGGAATGGTTGTTGAAGAATTCACTGCGACCCATGACATCGTAAGTTGTTGTACCGTTGTATGTGATGTTGACCATGTGCCCGTTAACGACCGAGAGGAGGAGAAGTTCCCCGCCTTGCTGCGAATAGCCTTCCTGACTTTTCCGAACTCCTGTGATGTTTTCTAGAGCGCCTTGCTCACCGATGACACTGTCCACTGAAGCCCCTTCAAGGTCGATGACCCACGTGATTGGTACGTTCCAAGCCTCGCTGTTCATGGCGGTGCACTCAGGAGTGATGAGCGATTCGAAGGAAAGAACCGATTGTTCGCCTTGTGCCCTCACTTCATGGGTGAATTCGTAACAGTTGCTCACCGTCCAATAGGACCAAGCTTGGCCCCAAGTGGTCAACCACACATCGGGTACATCAGCCAAGTAGGCACTGATGTCACGGTCATGACGAATGGTCGCGTCGTTCACTCGCCCGACCCAATAGAGGTTGACAAGTCCGCCTTCTTCGACCGCAGCTTGAACTTCCTCGACTGAGCCAATCAACTGCTCCAGAGAACCGCCTCTTCGACCCATGTTGTACCAGTCCCATTTGTCCGTCGGTGTATCGTTCGCATCGTGCCAAGCAGAGACGCTCAAGCCGGTGGTATCGCCATGGACCACAAAGCCTTGACCTGCCACGGTTGTGTGTTGAGCCATCGTGAGACCGCTTGGAGTGTAGGTGGAAATTGGTTCTGTGCCCCATGCGCTGGCATGGACCCTTGACTCGATGTAATCACGGCATTCGAGCGCAACCGCTCCCGGGTCGGCTTGCCATGACAAGCCAGGGATTCCGTAGCAGCCAAACTCATCGCCGAGGTCAAGACGGTCTTGGGCCAGCGTCGTGGTTAGCCACCCGTCTTCCTCCCAAGCAGAATCTGCGAGGGCGACAGGGCTCCAAGTGACGCTTACCAAGCAAGCGAGCACCATCACGGTGAGCGTTCGGTGCATGGACCGTGCGCTTGGGCTCATGCTTCATGCCCGATGGCCAATGCTTTGATTCTTCGCACGCCCACCGCTCCATCCGTTCGCCGGTGGAACACGGACTTCCGAGTTTTTTTTTCGGCAAGTGATAAATCTAAACAAACAGCGGAAGGAGCATGGACCATAACGAAGAAGTGCTCAATGCATGGTCCACACTTGAGGCCCATTGGCGAATTCCGATCAACGATACCCCGCTGGCACCTACGCCAAATTACAGCATCATTCGCTGGTTGATTTCACCGATATTGAGGCCAATTGTGAACATGAAACTCAACGGGATTCACCACATTCCTCGCAAAGGAGCAGTGATCTTGGCGGCAAACCACCTCTCGCACGTCGACCCAATCATGGTGATCGCCAGCGTTCGCCGATCTGTACGCTACCTTGCGAAGGACGGGCATTTCAAGAACGCAGGCATTGCAATTGTGATGCGGGCAACCGGACAAATCGAAACCAAGCGTGGCGACGGCGGTAACGATGCGCTCACCAATGCCGCCGATGTCCTTGAAAGTGGAGCAGCGCTCGGTATTTTCCCTGAAGGCACCCGCTCAAAACGCACAGAAGCACCGTTTTTACTGCCTGGTAAAACGGGTGTTGCCCGACTGGCAGCCAGTTATCCTCACGCCGTGGTTGTGCCGATTGCACTTGTTGGTACGCGCACCATGATGGAACCGCAAACGCATAAATTCCCTCGAATTTGGCGGCCTGTCACCATGAACGCTGGCAAGGGCCTCACCTGGGCTGAATGGTTGGGTCACGAAAAAGGCGGGGCGATGACCAAGGATTCTCTCATGGCCATGAAGGACTTAGAAGACCATGAAATCCGCTCACAACTGGCCCTCCTGTATCGTAAATTTACTGACCAGTTGATGCAGAGCCTCGTGTCTCTTGGTGCCCCTTGAGGTGTATGTTTAACTAGTGTTGAATGTTTTTCTTGTGTGAAACCTATAGCGACTCCGCTCGGCAACCTGAATGTTCTCGAAGGCGCATGCCCAAAACAAATCGCAGCAGAACTCCGTGGACTTGACCTGCTGATCAACCTCGTCAATGAATCACCTCGCTGGCACATCTCACAAACGTCAAGCATTCCGTTTCTGATGTCCGATGACGGCGCACCAGGGGTTCAAGTCAACATCTTCGCCTCAATGAAGGCGAGAATTCACGGAGGCGATCCACACCTTGACATCATGATGGGGCAACGCAGCGTATGTGTGCTTCGCAACAGGTCTGATGTCATGACCCCCTCAACCGATGCCATGATCAGTTTGGTTTTGCTCGGCAATATGGGATGGCCGATTCAACACACCCCTTCGACGCTCAGCAAGAAAGCAATGGCGCAATTGGAAGAGCCATTTGAATGTCTAGAGCGGGACCTCCGGCTCAAGGAACTGGATTACCAAGCGATCGAATTTGCCGTGGATTGTTATCAGGCAGGCCAACACATGAATGCCATTGGCATCTTAGGTGAAATGGCTCGCAGTTGGTATGTTTGTCGCGCTTGGGAGTTGGAAGACATCCAGCCAATTATGGCGGAATTGCTCAATGAATTTGATCGCAAGCACGTCGAAGCCTACCTCGAAGATCCTCAATGCCCAGAAGACGTGATGTTCTTGGCTGTGTGAAGCAGTCCATCAAGAACCCTCAAGTGCCTCCGGTCCAACGAAGGTGTGGTGAGTCCATGCAAGAGTACCATGAACTGATTCAAAGAATCCTCAATGAGGGTGAAGAGAAAGGTGACCGCACGGGCACTGGAACCCTTTCTGTGTTCGGCCACCAAATGCGATTTGACCTCTCGAAGGGCTTCCCCATGGTCACCACCAAGAAGTTGCACCTGCGCTCGATTGTCCATGAACTGCTGTGGTTTCTGAAAGGTGACACAAACGTCGCTTACCTGCAAGAAAATGGCGTTCGTATTTGGAACGAATGGGCCGATGAAAACGGCGACCTTGGACCCGTCTATGGCAAGCAGTGGCGGCGCTGGGAAGCGAAAGACGGTCGCATCATTGACCAAGTTGAACAAGCCATTGACATGATCAAGAACAATCCAAACAGCCGCAGAATCATTGTCTCTGCATGGAACGTTGGTGAACTGGACGAGATGGCTTTGATGCCATGTCACGCCTTTTTCCAATTCCATGTCGCCAATGGAAAACTCAACTGTCAACTGTACCAGAGAAGCGCGGATGTGTTCCTTGGCGTCCCGTTTAACATCGCATCCTATGCGTTGCTCACCGAAATGATGGCACAGGTCTGTGGACTCAAACCAGGGGCGTTCGTCCACACCATTGGCGATGCACACCTCTACAGCAATCACCTTGAACAAGCCAACCTCCAAATCACCCGAGAACCAATGGCCCTACCACGGCTCAAGCTCAATCCAGATGTGATGGACATCGACGGATTCACCTACGAAGACATCGAGGTCATCGGTTACGAACACCATCCACATATTTCCGCTCCAATTGCAGTGTGAGGTGTTGAGATGTTCACAATGATTTTTGCATGCGACATGGAGGGCGCAATCGGTAAAGATGGCGACCTGCCTTGGAGGCAATCAAGTGATTTGCAACATTTCAAGCAAGTCACCATGTCGAAAACAATCGTCATGGGGAGAAAAACATGGGACAGCCTGCCTAAGGCTTTGCCGGGTCGACGAAACATTGTGATGTCACGCACCGCTCGAGAGGATGTTGAAGTGCTGGATTACGATTCAATCATCGCCTTGGGTGAAGATGAGGAATTGATGATCATCGGTGGTGGCGAAATTTACGCCCTGTTCATGGAACACACCAAGGAGGTTCACAAAACCATCATCCACACCACCGTCGAAGACGCAGACACCTATGCCCCTTCCATGGAAGGCGAAGGCTTCCACCTCATTGGGGAGCGTCATGTTCCTGCTGGACCGAGGGACGAACATCCCATGACGTTCCAACACTGGATTCGCTGATCATTCATCGGGTGAGTATTCGGTCACGCGCAGACCCAAGCGACCCTGGCGTGATGGACGCTGCATGATTTTAGCGTACTTCGCCTCAAACGCTGCCTTCAAATCGACCTCCATGGCCAAGGCATGGCCCATCATCAAGAGCAGAACATCGGCCATTTCTTCCGCACAATCTGCAAGGGGTTTTCCTTTGGTAACCGCTGCTGCGAATTCACCAAGTTCTTCCACGGTGAGAGCGATTCTATAGCCCATATCGTGACCGTTATTGGCTTCAAAATCATGCTTGTGATGAAAGGCAGCGACCTTCTTCATCATGACATCCCATTCATGTTCGGGTTCATGGGCCATCCACTCATCAACGCTCTTTCCTTGCATAGCATGGCGTTTCATCGAAGGAGGATAATGCCTTCGATGTTCATTCTGTGAGCAAGTGAAGCATGCAGGCCCAGACAGGCGCCAGCCTTTGGTTGGCTTGGGAAGACACGCTGTGATGATCAAGGTCTTGACTCGCATTCCCAGGCTCACGCCCAGCAGCCCAATTCGAAGAAATACACACGGCAGCGTATGGGAGGTTCACCTCTCGTGCCAGTTTGACTTCCCTTGGCATGGTCATGCCAACCATGTGGCCACCAAGCGTATCGATGGCGTCAATTTCTGCCTTCGTTTCAAAGTGAGGGCCTTGAGCAAGCCAGTAAGTGTAGCGCATTCGTTCCTGTGCATCGAAGCCTTGAGAGGAGCGCAGCACCGTTTCAAGCGCTTCGTTAAGGGTCGAATCAAAAGGGTCGGTGACCGATGTGAACACCGCTGCATCGTCGTGGAACGTGCTCTGATGGCCAGTGAAATCGATGTATTGGCCTGCTAAGGCAACTTTACCCGGTGGGAAATCTTCAGGGATTGCACCAACAGAGCAGACCGCCATCACTGCTTCGCAACCTGCGTCGAGCAAGGCACGAATGTTCGCACGGTGTTCAATCATGTGCGGTGGGCGACTTGGAGCACCGTTGTTGTGATGGCGTTGAAGAAAGATGAGTTGCTTCTTCTCATCGCCTTTTGACAATTCAATGCACGTCAATGGCACTTCACCGTATGGCGTCTCGACGGTGACCGCATCGCGCTGCACCAGTGTGAGTCCGTGAGCAGACAGTTGTTCGCCCAAGGTCATGTCAATGAGTCCAGTACCACCAATCACACCGAGCCGTTGCATGTTCATTCCACCTCGTCTTAGTTGATATCAACCCTGTGGCCTCTCAGCCACGGGGACCTTGCTTTCGCTGGTCATACAAACGAACCGAAGTTCGTGGGCTTCACTCGTTGAGGCGTGCGATCAAGTCTGCCTTCTTTCCAGAGACAGGCTTTCCAGCGGCCTTGAGCAATTCCTTCAACTCAGCAACGGTCATCTTGCTGTGGTCGACGTCTGCTGCTGCTTCTTCAGCAGGTGCTGGTTCAGGAGCGGCTTCTTCGGCTGGTGCTTCTTCAGCAGGTGCCTCGGTCTTCTCAGACGCTGGCTCCATTGCTTCAGCGGCGTCAAGGATGGAAGGGGCGTCGTCGCCTTCTTCTTCCTCGTCTTCCATAGCCGATGCAAGTGCTGCTGCCTTCTTGGCCTTGAGTTCAGCATCGCTTCGAGCTTCTTCTGCGTGGATTTCGTCGAGGGTCTTGCCCTTCTCGTTGACGACACCTTCTTGCAAGAGTTGGCTCTTACGGATGGCGACGCTCTTGACGGGGTAGATTGGCTTGACAGCCTTGCGGATTTCTTCTTCGAGGGTTCCGTCCAAAATTTGAGTTTGAATCTTAGCGTAGGTTGCCTTGGAAGCAAAGGCGATGATCAGTTCTCGGGCCTTGGCTCGCATTGCTTGCTTGATTGAGGTTTGAACACGCTTCTGCGTGATGATCAAAGGCTTCAATCGAACGAGGTATCCGTCGGTTGAAACGACATCGACAACATCGTCGACCTTTCCACGGTATCGGCGGATTTGTCGGCGAATGTGGTCGGTTTGGTGGTGGTGGCCAATGAATGTGGTCAAGGCGTCTTGGCCAACACACTCGCTGACACGGAACCTAAGGATCACGTGCATCTTGGTGAAGTCACCGTTGAATTCTTGCTGCGTCATTTCGTACACTCGTCCCATGATGTGCTCATCGGACTCCCCAATTGTCTCTCCAATTTTCTTAAATTCCCATGGATTGCGTGGTGCACGAATCGTGTACCAGCGCTTCATCTTCCACTTGTCTCGTTGCTTACGTGCTGCTGCACGTGCCTTTGCACTTACTTTCTTTGCCATGGGATCAACTCTGGGTGTGTGTATTGCGGGGGCTACCCCACTTGCAAGCCTGCGACAAACCTCCCCTATTTCAAGAACCCCCTCCATCAACGAGGGCGTTGAACCTCAAGAACGAGGGTTGAGCAAAGGTAGTGACCATTCAGTGCATCAATCATCTGCATAGACAATCAAAACAGTTTGCTGAATGTTGAGCGCATCTTGCCCATCTTCAAGAACAACCCTCAATTCATGCAAAAGGTAGGTGTTGAAGTGAACCGTACTCCACGTGTCTGCGTTTCCGTCCTCCGCTTGTCCGTTTTTGCTTTGGCAGGTGTCGTCGAGTTCGTCAACGATGTTCCATGAAAATTGAACGGTCTGACCGCCACCAGAGATGCCTTGGATGAGGCTTGGGTTTTCCACCGTCGAATTGATCTCGATCATAACAGGATGAGTGCCACCGTTGTTCGGTGTCGGGTTAAATGGCAATGCCATTGGTTCATTCGTGCCTTGCTCACTCCACTCAATTCGCAAATCAATTCGAATGGATGCGCTTTGATTGTTCTGCGTTCCTGCAGCATCGATGGCGAACAGAGTGACATTGTGGATGCCGTGTTCAACAAAGGAGTGCGTAAGGGTTGAAGATTCGCTCGCATCGATGGTCATTGGTTCGCTGCCATCCATGGCATCAAGACCAAACTTCACGAGGTCAAGCGAAGATGTGGTTTGAGAAAAATCAAAGCTCACGTCCACTGCATCGAGGGACACAAGTTCACCATCGAGGTATGTTTCGACGACCGTACCCGAAGTTGTCTCGAGGTCCACAACAAGGTCGATCATGGATTCATCGGATGATGGTCCAATGCAACCGGCCAGCGTTGCGGAACAGAAGAGAGCCAGCACGAGCAGTTGCTTCAGGTGACCCATGGTTGAGCCTCTTTGCCAGCGTATAAAATGCCAACGATGGTCACAACCGTACAGTATTCGGGGTTGTCAATCACCGCTTCGACACCTTTGAATGGTCTTGGTCGGTGGTTGGGTCAATGGCACGACGAGGTCTTCCACTCGCCCTTGTGCTGTTGATGTTGTTTTCATTGACCATCGGGCAGGTTGCCGCACAATCAGATCCTGACAAGCAACCGAGCACAGAACGTCCAACAATGTACCTGTGGGGGGATGCCGCTTTGCAGAGCGGAAACTGCTTCAACCACTTCGCATCTGATGGGGAAACTCAAACTGGATTCGGAGAGTACGACAGCACAGAAAACATCGAATTTTCCTGCCCACTTGATGACCCCTTGGCCTCACCGCTTTACCTTGACGTGGATGGCGTCATTTCCTTCAACCTTGGATTCTTGATTCAGTCCTCAGAAACAAGCGATGGCGATGATTTGGTGCTTTCACTCACCAGTGGAATGGAGGTTTTGGCTTCCAAGGAATTCATCGTACCAACCTTCTCGAATGAACAACTGACTTGGCAAATTCAGATCACTGAGAACATGACATACTGGGAACAGGGAAGCGTTCCTGAATTGAAAGTTCAGTTCAACAAACCCGAACCCACACTGGCCGAGTGCTTCGACTTGAACAAGGTCCTTGCTCAATGCGAAGCGAAATTCCGCATCTATTATTCCGACAACACCGACGGCTTAGAGGTGGCAGGAACCTTCCCCGTTCTGAACGCATCAGACCCCGGTGCCAGCAACCCAAACGGTGGGAGTGACGGCGAAGAGGTCGCTTCGTTGAACGTTGGCTCAGGTGTGATTTCCGCCCTAATGTTTTCACCCTGGTTATTGGGTATGATTGCGTTTGTTGGGTTCATCTCCCTCAATCGAGAAAGGTTCCAAATGAGTATGGTTTTGGAAGAAGAAGAATCGATTGATGGCGTGAAGGGTTCCTCCTCTGAAGGTGAAACCCTCGTCGACAGTTATCGCGCCCGCGTCCTCACCTTGTGTGCCTTGTATGTGGCGCAAGGAATTCCGTGGGGGTTCATCACCATCGCATTCCTCACCTTCTTGGCTGACAAAGGCGTTGGTGCCTCTGAGTTGGCGTTGATGCTGACCCTCGGAACGTTGCCATGGTCGGTGAAGTTCCTCTGGGGTCCAGTCATTGACCGATTCCAATTCCCGGACATGGGGCGACGCCGTCCATGGATTCTTCTCGCTCAAAGCGGCATGATTGTGGTGCTTGCTTCGATGATGTTGATTCCAAACCCGGAGGAAAATGTCCTCACAATGGCATGGATGTTTTTGGTGTACAACATCTTCACATCGCTTCAAGACGTCAGCACCGATGCTCTGGCCGTCGATGTGTTGCAACCTCACGAAATGGAGAAGGTCAACAGCTACATGTTCACAGCCAAATCAGTGGGTGGCATCATTGGTGGTGCTGGGCTCGGTCTCGTCATTGGAACGCTTGGTATCAAGGGAACCATTTTGCTTCAGATTCCAATCCTCGTTGTGATCATGCTCGTTCCGCTGTTGATGACCGAACGGCCCGGTGAAAAGCGGTTTCCATGGAGCGAAGGCACCACAGAAGTCGAGGTGGAACATGACCAAGGTGACTTCAGGGAAATCATCGGCAAGGTCAAAATTGCCTTTTCAATGCGTTCTGCACAATTGGGCATCGTGCTCAGTTTGGTCATGTCCCTCTCGTTCTTCCTCATACCTGTCCTGCCGCTGCTGTTTGTTCGTGAATTGGGATGGACGGTGGAAGAGTTCAACGTCACCAAGGGCGGCCTCATCCTCGTCTTCACCATGCTTGGCTATCTTGCAGGTGGTCAACTCGGACGACGGTTTGGTGGAAAATCAGTCATCATTTACGGGGCATTGTTCACCGCCTTGACCACTTCACTGTGGGGCATGAGTGAATCCATGTGGAGCAGTGGAAGTTTCATGATGGTCATGTGGTCGATCCGTACCTTCGCATGGGGCCTTGTGACCATCAACATCTATTCCTTGGTGATGCGAGTGACATGGAGCGAAGTGGGCGGCACGCAGTTCACTGCATACATGGCCATGATGAACGTCTCCTCCATTATAGGCTACCAATTGACCGATCCAATTTCTTCGCGCTTTGATTACCCGACCCTCTTCCTGATTGCGGCTGTGCTTGAAACATTCGTGATTTTCGGAGCCCTGTTCATCGATCCTGCACAAACGCGAAGGGAATTAGCGCATGTCGAACAAGGATGAAATCGCATGGTGCACGCATCAATCATCAAATACCCCTCAACCGACCCTTAACCATGGGCCTACACCACTTCACTTGGCGGGCTACGGCAAGTGGCTTGGCTGATGAAACGGTCGTTGCAGACGCCCTCGCATGGCTCATTGGAGACCATGAAGCGGTTGAAATCGAGCGCACAACATCGTACCATGGCTCCGAGATTCACATGATTGAGGCCAAGACCTCGCGCAAACGTCCTGCTCTTCGATGCCTTGCTCGCTTGGGCACAGATGCGTTGCAAACGCTGCTTGAGGAGGCTGAGCAGAGGCTTGATGAATCCAACACCTTGCATTTCCGAGTGCAGTTCAACGCCCTCATGAACGGCGAGGTTGTGTTGGCTCAGGCCGGTGAAGAAAGCGTGAAAGGACACACCAAGGTCCAGGTGTTCCCCGGTCAAGAGGGATTGAGTGAAGCGCGTTCAACCATTGAAGCAGCAATCGCCATGGCCAGTGAGCAAGGGCAATGATGCCTTCATCGTGGCATTGATATGACACTGACTGTGACACTCCCGCATGGCCAACGCGTTCAAAGCCGTTCTGTTGGCCGTTATGATGCTTGCATCCTTGAGTCAAGTGCAGGGTGAAGTCGACGGCTCAAACGGTGATGAAGCACCTGTGTGCAATGCCGACAGACAGGCCAATTGGACCGTTGGACTGATTCAATGCACAAACGACGTCAGTGAAGGCTACACTCTGTTTTCACCCATGCCAAGTTCCACCTCTTATCTGATTGACAATGAAGGACGCCAAGTGCACAACTGGACCTCACCCGGCGGTCATCGCCCCGGCATGTCGGCTTACCTGCTCGAGGATGGATCGTTGCTTCGAACCGCCAACATTGCCCAGACTGCAATTGGGAACTTCAGCGGTGGTGGAACAGCTGGCAAAGTCGAACGGATTTCGTGGGAAGGCGATTTACTGTGGTCCTACGAACATTCCTCCACCGAGTACATTTCACACCACGACATCGAACCGATGCCGAACGGCAACATACTGATGATAGCGTGGGAGTCAAAAACCGAAGAAGAAGGTCAACAAGCAGGTCGAAATCCAGCCATTGCTTCAGATGCGCCGGGTGGAAGCAATGGCGTTTGGCCAGACAAAATTGTCGAGATTCAACCCAACGGAACCACCGGAGGTGATGTGGTATGGAGTTGGCATGCATGGGACCACTTGGTGCAAGACTACGATCCGTCCAAAGACAACTATGGCATCGTCGCCGAACACCCAGAATTGCTCGACATCAACTTTGTCGACGCTGCTGGAGCCCAGGCAGGCAAGGCCGATTGGATGCACTGCAATGGCATTGACTACAACCCTCAATTGGACCAAATTGCCATCTCATGCAAGAACATGAATGAAATCTATATTATCGACCACAGCACAACATCCGAGGAGGCAGCAGGCCACACTGGAGGCACCTATGGCAAGGGCGGAGACTTCCTTTACCGGTGGGGCAATCCTGAAGCCTATGACGCTGGATTCAGCCAAGACAAACGCCTGTTTGGACAGCACGATGTGCAGTGGATCGAGGAAGGTCGCCCCGGTGAGGGCAGCCTCATCGTGTACAATAACGGTGTCAATCGAGCTGGCACCTACTCCTCTGTGGACGTCATTACACCAGTCTTTCTTGACGGAGAGTATCAACTCGATGCGGACAACAGATTCCTTCCAAATTCAACTTCATGGTCGTGGAACCAGGGCGCTGACATGTATTCTGGATTCGTCTCAGGTGCTGAGCGCTTACCCAACGGGAACACTCTGATCGCGCACGGAACCCACGGTACACTGTATGAAGTGACCCTCGAGGGTGAAATCGTTTGGACCTACATCAACCCTGTTTCAAATCAGGGAACCATCGCACAAGGTGATCTGCTTCCTGATGGCAACCAAGCCAACTCGAAAGCGAACCCCGTGTTCCGTGCCCGTAAACACGCAACAGACCATCCGGCTTTTGCAGGGCGTGACTTGACCCCAAGCACCTACATCGAGGCTTGGACTGACCTTTGCCCGGAAACGAATGCACTTCCTTGGGACAGGGACGGCGACGGTTGCATCGACGACAGCGACCAGGACGGTGTGCTCGATCCAAATGACCAATGCGCCGGATTTGATGACGGCGTCGATGAAGACAATGACGGAATCATCGATGGATGCGATCCGTTTGTTGATGCGGATGAGGACGGCGTTGAGGATTCAATCGATGCTTGTCTCGGTCATGACGACGCCCTTGACCTCGACCAAGATGGCACGCCTGATGGCTGTGATGAGCTGATTGACAACGATGGGGATGGCGTTGCCAACGATGAGGACCAATGCGAGGGCTACGACGATGCCATTGACGCTGACGAAGATGAAACTCCTGATGGCTGCGATGACTTCATCGATGATGGTGAGGACCCTCTTGATTCCGTGGATGACGAGGGGAATTTGACTCAGAACAACGAACCTCAAGATGGAACGCAGTCAGAGCGAGCGAGCGAACCGAACAACGCCCAGTTGAAATCCGAACAAACGGTCGTGTTAGGTGCCCTTTCTGTCCTGATCATTGGGGTTGTCGTCATCACTCAGCAAATCCGAAACAAGCGAGAATAACCTGCTGAAATTTAGGATAACCTAAACTTCCCCACCCCGTAAAAGGCTTCATGTAGCCCCTACGCGTGGCCGTACATGGAGACCATACTATGACCCATGTCGTTACATCAACCTGCGTCGATCACAAATACCAAGAATGCGTTGTCGTTTGCCCTGTTGAGGCGTTTCGAGAAGCAGATACCTACCTCGTCATCGATCCTGATGAGTGCATTGACTGTGGTGCTTGCATCCCAGAATGCCCTGTAGACGCAATCTTTGCAGACACGGATGTTCCAGAAGAAGAAGAACATTGGATTGAGCGAAACGCCGTTGAATCCGTCGACGCCGAAATCGCAGAAGGCGATTCACCAGTGCTCGCAGACTGAACCACTTTGGTTCCATTTCACTCTCATGGGCGTTAACCAATGTTCATGAAGGGCGTATGACAGGACGGGCTGATTCACATGGTGAGAACCGACTTCACACAACTACGAAACGGCAGTGACCTCCTCAAGCGCGGGTTTGCCAGAATGCAACAAGGTGGCGTCATCATGGACGTTGTTGACCCAGAGCAAGCAGCTGTTGCAGAAGACTCCGGAGCGGTTGCGGTCATGGCGCTCGAGCGCGTGCCTGCCGACATTCGTCGTGATGGCGGCGTTGCTCGCATGAGTCATCCAGACATGATTCAAGGCATCCTTGATTGCACTTCGATTCCTGTGATGGCTAAAGCACGAATCGGTCACGAAGGCGAAGCGAGAATCCTCGAATCGATGGGCGTTGATATGGTCGACGAATCAGAGGTGCTCACACCCGCAGATCCATTCTTCCACATCAACAAAAAAGACTACGAAATTCCATTCGTTTGTGGAGCAACCGGGCTCGGCGAAGCTGTTCGTCGCATCTACGAAGGCGCCGCAATGATTCGCACAAAAGGTGAAGCAGGAACAGGAAATCTGGTCGCAGCCGTCACTCACGCTCGCCTGATTGACCAAGAAATCAAGCAAGTGCAAGGCCTCGATGACAATGGTATCGAATCCGCTGCAAAGATGATCATGGACCGGTTCAAGGTCTTAGCCAACACTTCTGAATTACCAGGCAGCCACCCAATGACACCTTTCGGTGCCATCGATGACGTGATGGAACACGAAATTCAATCCATCCTCAACGACGTTCGAGACATGGGCCGCCTTCCAGTTGTGACCTTCTCCGCTGGCGGCATTGCCACCCCAGCCGACGCCTCACACATGATGCGCTTGGGCATGGATGGCATCTTTGTTGGTTCAGGAATTTTCAAGTCGAGCGATCCAAAGACCATGGCCGATGCAATCGTGTTGGCTACGGCACATTATGACGATGCTTCGAAGGTCACTGAAGCAATGGCCATGACATTGGGCGACCCGATGAAGGGCGATGAACTTGAGACACTTGAGGTCCGAATGGACCAACGTGGTTGGTAATTTACTGTTTTGATCCGACCGTTCAATCACCTTTTTGGGCCATCATCATTAAGTGGCCCTATCATAAAAGGGTCTATATCCATCTCCTAAGTCGAAAGGGCCATGGTCATGAGTGCTATTGACGACGCAGTGGACACCCTCAACGGATTGGACACATGGATGCAATGGGGTGTAGGCGCAGTCTCAACCCTCCTCACTGTGGCCATCGTTCGCCTTTTGATGAGAAAGGTGGTCCTTGATTTTGTCAAGGCCACCTCATTTGATTGGGACGACCAACTCTATCGCCCGGTCACTTCAAGGATGTATGGATTTATTGTATTTGGTGGAACGCAACTGACAATGAATTGGGTGTTGGGCAAAGAAGACGAACTCAACACTTCACTCGAACCGATCTTCCAGGCGTTTTACATTCTGTTTGCCTCATCGCTTTTGAGCGTCGCTCTCAAAGTCATGATTCCAGTGATCATGGACAAATTCAGCAACCCTGGAACAGTGACCGTATCCGGCTCCAATTCATTGGTTGTCTTCTTGCTTCGTGCAGCGGTCTGGTTCGGCGGTCTTTACCTTGCCTTTTCCGAACTTGGCATCGAACTCGTCGGTGTGTTGGCCTCATTGGCAGTGTTCTCGCTGATCATCGGTCTTGCCATGCAGCAAACGCTTGGCAACATCATCAACTCGTTCATGTTAGCCCTTGACCAACCGTTTGAGGTTGGCGACCGAATAGAAGTGGACGATGAAATTGGATCCGTAGTCTCGGTTGGTATTCTTTCGACGAAAGTGTTGACCCATGAAGAAAACTTGGTGGTCATTCCAAACAACCACCTCGTCAACTCCACCGTGATCAACCACGCTCGTGGTGGCGGTGACGGCGTTGGTCGACGAATTTCATTGGTCATGGACATCGGTGTGGAGTACGATGAAGACATCGCACACGTCAAGTTCACCATCCTCAAGCTGATGAGAGAATGCCCTTACATCATAGAAAAGCCAGAACCACGGGTCTTGCTCAATGAACTTGGTGACTTCGCCAAGGTGTTCCGAATGTACGGCTGGGTCGAGGATTACTCTGATGAATTCGTGGCTAAAGATTGGTTGCTCAAGAACATCGACGAACAATTCGCCAAGGAAGGCATTGGTATTCCATTCCCGACCGCTATTGAAATTGCTGCAGACACGAAAACCACGTACAACAAACAACGCAAGGCGACAAACGTTCGAGCCGCACGCCTCAAGATGATCAAGGAAGACAAGGCCTTGTTGAGAGAGCGAGCCGCCGCAAAGGAAGAAATCGAAGCGGTCAATGAGCGATTGAAAGACCCGGATTTGGACCGCAAAGAGCGGGCTGCATTGGAAGATTCCCTTAGGGAGTTGAACCGAGTGCTCAGCATGTTTGAAGCCGGTGACAATTGATTCCGTCGCCGTTGAGTTCAAATAACACACCCTATCATGATAGGTCATGGCTTCGGAGCACACCCGTTATGTCCAAATCAACTTGGGCTCAGATCAAGGGCAAAGCCTACCAGGTCGAACGCTTTTGACGGATTTTAAAAAAGTGGAATTCCTTTCAAGCATCGAGCGGAGTGAAAAGGGCACAAGATGCTATGTCTCCATTGATTATGACCATCCAAAGAGGTTGGAGTCCGAGCAAGCAGCCATGGAGATTTTGAACATCATCCATCAAAGCCCTACGAATGCAGTTTGCGAAGTGATGCTCACTGGACCGATTGGGATGTATTTTGCATCAAAACCTGAACTGTGGTGGGTGGCACCGAGTTACACACACCCTAATGGTTTGAGACTGACCATACGGGGGACAACTGGGGCTTTACGCCAAATGCGAACGGATCTCGAGGGGGTGTTGATCGATGGGTACACCATGAAGTTGGGTTCAGAATCGGAATTTAATCCGGAGTTTGCCGATTTCTTACCTGAGCGCCAAACGCTGGTATTGAACAAAGCCATCAATATGGGCTATTATGACCGTCCTCGGCAGTGCACCCAACGTGAAATTGCAGATGAACTGAATCTAAAACAAGCGACGGTAAGCGAACATCTACAAGCCGCAGAATCAGCCATCATCCACAGGTATTCCTCCGATTTGTAAAGCGTCAAATCCAAACCTATCATGAACGGTTAAACCTCTATCGACCCACTTCTTGTACGAGGTTTATGTCCAGCATACGCCATGCGAATTTCA
>DAPR01000034.1 GCA_002502605.1 Euryarchaeota archaeon UBA258 | reverse complement strand
CGTCTTCATCATGATCTTCTTCATCGCCGTGGCCATCGTGGTCTTCCTCATGGAATTCCATGTTGAATGCGGTGTACTCGGCATGAATTTCGACGTCATCAGCGTGGTCTTCTTCATCAGCGAGTTCGATGTCTTCGTAAGGGCCTTCGGAGAGTGTTTGACACAAGTCCGCAACGAGCACGCCTTCGTAATCGAGGGTGTCTTGGCCAGTTGGCATGGTGTGGACTTCGATGGAAGTCGGTGCGTCATCGCCCAAAGAGGAGAGGGTTGCTTCGACCCATGGCTCGAGTCCCAATCCGTGGTAGAAGAACACATCAGCGTTCTGGAGGCGAATGAGATCGGAGGTCGATGGTTCATAGTCGTGCGCTGGTATGTTGTCTTGGCTCATGTATTCCATGGTGACTTGATCTCCAGCGATGCCCTTGACGAGTTCTCCAATGTGGTATGTTGAGACCATAACAACTCCAAGGGAGTCTGTGGAATCATTGACTACAATGCCATCATTGTTTGCATCCAAGCAACCTGCGAGGCTTGAAAAAATCAAAATTAGGCTGGCGAGCATGGCGCGTTTCCAATTGGCGTTCATGGCTCTTCCGCAGACTATTAACTATTTAATGAATCCTAATAATTATTGATTCGGTAATTATTATTAGGGGTGGGTTCATCGAAGATTCATGAGCAGAATCATTTCATTCAGCGCCGATGACGAGTTTGCAAAAGACTTTGACAACCTCATTGATCGTTCAGGATACAAAAACAGAAGCCGCTTTCTTAGGGACGCAGCACTCTTCTTTGCTGAACACCAACAACGCGGCGATCTCATGCAGATGGCTGATCAAGAGGTGGTCGAAGGGCATCTTGTTGTCTATTACCAGCACGGAAGCGAACAGAAACTGATGGTCAGCAGAACAGGTTCAGTTGAAGTCGCCGCCTACCATCATAGCAGTCGGCTCGGCCATTCGTGCCATTCATGTGTTGACGTTGTGCACGTGAAAGGTGAAGCACCTCACGTCCGCTCGGTCTTTGAACAACTGAACACCACACCGAATGTCGACAAAGTATCGTTCATCAGTGCTCCAATGAAAATTGAAGATTGCTGTTGAACCGTCGATTAAGAACCGATCTTCACTTAAGATAGGATTGAAAGGGTGGGAAGGAAGATGAACAAATGGGTTCTGCTCACTTTGGCAATCGTTTCCGAAGTTGTGGCAACATCTTCATTGAAATCAACGGAAGGGTTCACCAAACTCCTGCCTTCATTGATTGTTCTGTTCGGCTATGGTGCCGCTTTCTATTTTCTTTCCCTGACGCTCGACACGATTCCAATTGGCATCGCTTATGCAGTGTGGTCAGGCGTCGGAGTGGCAGGTATTGCCCTCATCTCGGTGTTTTTTTTGGACCAGCGACTTGATGCTGCGGCTCTCATCGGTATTGGCCTCATCGTTGCAGGCGTTGTTGTGTTGCGCTTGTTCAGTGACGCTTCGATTGAATGATTCGCACGCAGGTTGATAGCAATCACACCCGACGCTTTACCATGGGACCACTCGAATCGCTCGATTGGTTGTCACGTTTTACCGAAGAAACACCGGGCGATCCTCAATCTGATGGTCCTTCTCGCCAGGTGCCAAATGCATGTTGGTCGAAAGCCACTCCCTTCAAGGCACCTAGCCCAACCTTGGCCTTGTGGTCAACAGAACTGGCCGCTCAACTGAACCTGCACAAAGGTCAGCCTGAGGTTCTCGCAGGCGGCGTTTTGGTCGATGGCATGGTGCCGTATGCTCAACGCTATGGAGGTCATCAATTCGGGAATTGGGCCGGTCAATTGGGGGACGGTCGGGCGATCACGCTCGGTGAAGTGCGAACTCGAGAAGGTGCGTTAGAGTTGCAGCTCAAAGGCGCCGGACACACACCGTATTCCAGATTCGCTGATGGAAAAGCAGTCCTCCGGTCTTCAGTTCGAGAATTCCTCTGCAGCGAAGCAATGCATCATCTCGGCGTGCCCACCACACGGGCACTTTCGCTGTGCACCACGGGTGAAAGCGTGATGCGTGACGTGCTTTACAACGGCAATAAAGAATTAGAACAAGGCGCAGTCGTGTGCAGGGTTGCTCAGAGTTTCATTCGCTTTGGCAGTTTTCAAATTCACACCTCCACTGGCGATGAAGCTACATTACGCGCCCTTGTGAATCACACCATCAAGCACCATTTCCCTCACCATTCGGTGGACAGCGACGAGGGGGTAGTGGCTTGGGCCAGTGAAGTGGCAGAAACAACGGCGCTGATGATTGCTCATTGGATGCGAGTCGGATTTGTCCATGGCGTCATGAACACCGATAACATGTCGATTCACGGCCTGACCATCGATTACGGACCCTATGGCTGGCTTGAGGATTACAATCCTGGCTGGACCCCGAACACCACCGATGCCTCACACCGCCGCTACAGGTATGGACAACAACCACAAATCGGGGCATGGAACCTCGCTCGATGGCTGGAGAGTCTCATTCCACTTATGCAAGAACCTCAACGCCTCGAGGGCGTTTTAGATCACTATGGCGAGGTGTTCAATCAGCATCATAATGCCATGTGGGCAGCAAAATTAGGCCTTGGAGTTTGGCGAGATGAAGATCAGGAATTGGTGGTCCAACTGAACTCAGCATTACAGATTATAGAAACGGACATGACCATATTTTTCCGCACTCTTGCCTCGATTGCTGCACCAAATGTGTCGTTGCTTTCCGATGCCTTTTACCAACCAATCGGCGAAGCGGAGGCACCCTTACAAGCCTGGCTCCATGAGTGGTGGGCCAGGGTTGGTGGAGAACCAGACCGAGCAACAATGATGGCTTCCAATCCAAAATACGTCTTGAGAAATTGGATGGCCCAACTGGCCATCGATGAGGCGGAGAAGGGTGATTTCACCCTATGTGAAGACCTTCATTCACTGTTGATGAATCCCTACGATGAACAACCAGAACAGGAAGAACGTTGGTTCCAACGCCGACCTGAATGGGCACGAAACCGTGTCGGTTGCTCCATGCTCTCCTGTTCAAGTTGAACAAGGCAACGATGGTGATAATTAGGTTGTAAGCCAACCAAGCATCATGGCAGAGAAGGAGGAACTTGCTTCCGCCTCGCTGTCAGTTGATGATGTGCCACCCGCACCATCATTACCACCAGTCGGTGGTTGGCCTCGTGCCATTGTGCTGAGGGTGTTGGCGCTGCTGATCGCAGGGGCAGCCTTGTACCGTTCGCAAGATGGCTTGGGCGCAGTGATTGTCCTGTTCATCCTCGTTGTGCCTTTCGAGCGCCTTTTTCCCCGACATGCGCACCAAAAATTCCGTCGTCCTCACCTTTCTCTCGATGTTGGTTATGCGTTTGCCTCCCCGTTATTGCAGTCTGTGGGCTTAATCGCAGCGGTGTTTGTTGGCGTGCTGAGTTTTGCTTGGGTTCCTGGATTGTTGTTGAAGCCAGTGATTCAATCGATTCCACAGCCTTACCTGCTGATCGTCGGGGTGGCGCTGTTTGACTTGGCGGGCTATTGGACGCATCGTTGGTACCATGAAGTGCCTCAATTGTGGAAGTTCCACGCTGTCCACCATTCGCCCGAACACATGGATTGGGCCAGTGGGTTCCGTGCTCACCCCTTTGATGGCACCTTGATTGCCCCAGCCTTTTTCTTCTTGCTTGCCGCTGGATTTAGTCCTGAATTTTCTGGCCTGATTGCGGTGGTGCAAATCGTCTTGGGTCTGTTTTTACATGCCAATGTTCGCCTTCGATTGCGTCCGCTTCATCGCCTGATCATGACACCTGAATTCCACCATTGGCATCACTCAAGTGAAGAAGAGGCCATTTGGAGCAACTATTCCACCTTCTTGCCGCTGTGGGACATGATCTTTGGCACCTACTACATGCCCAAAGACAAGCGCCCAACCATCTATGGTGTGGAAGAGGTGATGCCCATGACGATGGTCGAACAGCTTCGTTATCCATTGGCGGGCATGGGCAACCCCCTGCGGTGGTTGCGCCATCCATTCAAATCACTCAAAGCCATGTTTGTCGGTCTTTGGGGCATTCTTGGAATGATGAAGCGCTCGGCGCTTCGCCCGAGAAATGAGCCGTTTGAACGGGCTGTGGTTCGAGTCCAAAAACCGCTTGAATTCTCCCAAGAAGAAAACCAAGCACTATGAGCGTCCAGCACCAGCACCGATTGGAGAGAACCAAATGTCGTTTCGAGTTTGCATCGCATGTTATGGAATCAGAGTCTACCCGTATGTTGGTTTCATGACCGGTCAACGCTATCAGTGCCAAGACTGCCTTGAACTAATGGTGATCCCAATCGAATTTGATGAAGAGAAGGATTACAGGGATTTCGTCACAGCCATGAAGGGCGAAAGCGAGTGAATCGCCACCCCTGTTTCACCCCAAAAAATCCCGTTTTTAGCAGAATGCGACGGGGAACGTTGATAACCATTTCAAGCCCGATAGAGGACTGGATGGGATGCGTATGGGTGAGCGAAAGCAGGATGCTTTGAGCACGAATTTTTTGATTGGATTGATGGATGAGGTTCCGAAAAAGAAGGAACCAACGCTCCACGTTGATGTTCGACGCCGCCCAACTGTCAAAGGCGATGCGACCCTTGAACACCTTGCCAACAGGATCGTCGAAGAGGTCACGGTTTCCTCCTCACCTCGTCAATTGGCCACACAAGTGTTGAACAACGCTGGAATCGACACCCGGACCAAGAAGGCACAAACGGAGAACAGTCATTTGCGACATGTGGGTCAGCGGGCTCGGAAAATCCCTCGCAGTCCTGCACGGAAAGTCCGCAAGGTCAAGCGTGCAGTTCCCCAGATGGCACCGCCTCAACGTCGCCGTGGCCCACCTTCACAAACGCGGAACCGCCCTGCTATGGGTGCTGAGCAAGAAACGGCACCACCTCCACGCCGGGTTCGCCCCAGCAAAAATAGGCAAAGCCGCCGCGGCCTTTTTCGTCGCTGAGACCTTTTGCCCGACAAAGGGTGAAAAGGGGGATGCTCCTCCATGGGGTGTAGGTGACCTCAATGGACATTGCAAACCCAAGTGAAGAACACACAATGCTTCGTGAAATGGTTAGGGACTGGACAAAGGAATACGTCGAGCCACAGGCCTTTGAACATGACAAGCATGAACGATTCAATCTTGAACTTCTTCGTTCAATGGGCGAACTCGGACTTTTAGGCATCAGCGCCCAAGAAGAGTACGGCGGAGCCGGTCTTGACGCTACAGCATGCGCTATTGTTCATGAAGAACTCTCGGCATCCGACCCCGGATTCGCCTTGGCCTATCTTGCTCACTCGATGCTCTTTGTCAACAATTTGGCATACAATGGCACGGATGAACAAAAATCTCGCATTCTTCCAAAGGTCTGTTCCGGTGAATGGATCGGGGCTATGGCCATGTCTGAGCCAGATGCAGGAACAGACGTGCTCGGCTTGTCCACCACCGCAGTTCAACGCGACGACGGAACATGGTGCATCAACGGGCGAAAGATGTGGATCACCAACGGTTGCCTTGACGACCAAGGCACGCCAGCAGACGTGGTTTGGGTCTATGCCAAGACCGGTACTGATGACCGAGGACGGGTGCAAATGTCGACCTTCCTTGTCGAAGCTGGTATGCCGGGGTATTCGGTCGGGCAGAAGATTTTCGACAAGACTGGAATGCGGGCATCAAACACAGCAGAACTCGTTTTTGATGATTGCATTGTTCCAGCAGAAAACATCGTCGGTGCCCCGGGTGAATCGCTCATCCACATGATGGGCAACCTCGAACTCGAACGATTGACCCTCGCAGCAATGGCGCTCGGCATCGCCCGCCGTTCGCTCGAAGAAATGAACAAGTACGCCACAGAACGTTCAGCCTTCAAAACTCAAATTCGCGACTTTGGACAAATGCAACGCTACATTGGTGAATCATGGGCAAAGTACCGTGCTATGAGGGCCTATGTCTATGACACAGCCAACAGCCTGACCATTGGAACCGCTGGCCAGCGCCTCGATTCGGACGGTGTCAAATTGTTCACCACCACCGCAGCAAAAGAAATCGCAGACGCAGCCATGCAGGTCATGGGTGGCTACGGCTATGTTGCAGAATACCATGTTGAGCGTCTGTGGCGTGATGCCAAACTTTTGGAGATTGGCGGTGGAACGCTTGAATCCCATCAGAAGAACATCACTCG
This sequence comes from Euryarchaeota archaeon UBA258, assembly GCA_002502605.1. Lineage (GTDB taxonomy): Archaea > Thermoplasmatota > Poseidoniia > Poseidoniales > Poseidoniaceae > MGIIa-L1. The sequence goes on along the minus strand of DAPR01000034.1, from coordinate 1,547 downwards.
TGATCTGTTCAAGGATTCAGAAGCCATCACTCGATGAGGATACGGCACTAAAATTTGCCTCTAATTTGCCTTCTAGTAGGAATCTTCCATACGGGAGGACTATAATCTCAAAGTTCATCCCACAATCATGACTGAAGAGGACGATTTACACAACGATAAGTTCTCGGCATTCAGAGAACGTGGTAAAGAACTGCTCAACAAGAGCATTGAAGTGACGAAAGATTCCTCCAAGTCTGCCCTTGAATTTGGAAAGAAAATTACCGAAGATGGAATTTCACAAGCCAAGGAAGGTCTGAATTCATTAAACCAGAAAAAAGAAGATTATATTGCACGAAAGAGTGCCAAAACGCTTGAACGATCTCGAATGAATGCCTTGGATGAAGGAAACAGCGGGCCTGCATCCTCAAAAAAGGACCAATCGGCAGAGTTAGATTTGATTCAAGAACAAATGAAGCAAATTGAACATGAATTTCCAACGGTCCTCAATGAGCCTGTGCCCAGAAAAAGAAGAATCCCAAAAAAGAATATCTGGGCAAGAATCCTTGCGAGTACGCTTTTGTTTTCGCTGGCGATCCTCACCATAATTCACACCCTTGCTCCCTATTTGGATTCTGAACTTATCTCCCTTGTCGCAGATGTTTTGGCGTTCATTTTACCGAGTTGGTTGTCCAATCCAACAACATTGTTTGGATTTTCTGATTGGCCATTGATTCTTGGAACTGCGACAACGATAGTCCTGATTCTTACCGGAGTCCTCACCTTGTTCAATAGTCCCATCAGTCATCGTTTGCTTTGGGTGTACTACGGTGGTTTTCTATGCATCGGACAACTTGTTTTCAGGTTTTATGGAGATTCGGGCTTTGAATTTTATGCGTTGTGGGACTTTTTCAGAGACGCTCTCAAAACCTTGGTGGTTGTCGGGATTGCAAAATCCCCATCGACAGTAAAGTTGCTCAATGATTCGGATGACCAACCAACAATTTTCGAATACAGTGGAATATTGGGTATTAAGGGCAACATATCAAATACATCAGATGACTTAGAGGTATTTATCGAAGAGGGACTAAAAATGGATTTTAGAACAGAAGTTGCGAAGCCCAAACCCCCACGTGCACGAGCTAAGTTTGAAGGATATGAAGTGATTCTTCTTTGTGTCTCATTCGTTCTTTGGCCGGTTACAATCCTCATGACAATGGCATTTGATGGTGGTCTCAGTCCTTATATGGACTACTCAAGCGGACCAATGCAAGTTGGTGCAGTATGGGCTCTTTCGCTTCTCACCCTCATCGCTCTTGTCCGTTTCGACCGTTCCGCAAGAGGCAACGGTTGGTACGCCAAGGAAAAGGAAACCTATGTTGGCATGATGGATCTCTACAGCAAGGCACAGGCTAAGCATTACGAATATGTTGAACTAAGAGCCGCAGCCGAAGCCCAAGAAATTCTGGAGAAGTACCCACAATTGGACAAAACCGTCTCAGGCCGCTCATCGAACGCTTAATCAGTATTCGACTGGAACAGGGTCCAACATTCGCCACAAAAACCAGCAA